>DAOWAN010000037.1 GCA_030634545.1 Candidatus Nanohalarchaeota archaeon | reverse complement strand
CAAAGGTGTCTCAAAAGACACCCAGGAAAGGCTGCTTGATTCTTTTAATTGTCTTGTGGATGCAGACTCATTCAAGAACCCCAAAACAGTAAAACTAGCATTCAAACGGATCGCCGCAAAATCAGACATGACAGAAAAAGAAGCAAAAGCAGTTCTCACCCTGTTTTCAAAGCTGTCAACTGGAAAGACACAATCAAAACTAATTTAAACATCACTATCTAGTTGTAATCTCGCTATGTTACTCAAAAGACATATCCCTACAATTGTATTTATTTTAGCAGGAATAGGACTATATATTTTTAACCCCACCCTTATCATATCCATATCATGCCTTATTTTTATACTTTTCATCCCAGGGTTCATTTCAACTTACACACTCTTCAGAACAGATGATATTGACAATATGGAAAGATTTTCATTCTCAATAGGACTAAGCATATCCTTCGTAGTACTTACTCTAATGTTCTCAAACATTTATCTTAAAATACCAATCACAACGCAGACAGTAATTTTGCAGGTCTCTGCGCTCTGCATTCTTTTTACATTATCGACAGCGACCAGAAGATCGCGCGCAGTGATGAGTCTATATACCGCAGCAACAAACATCCTGATGCTGCGCACAGAAGACCCGAAAAAGACACTAAAATTAATTGCCCCACTAGTAATTGTTCTTCTGCTGACAGTGAACATATTTTATCCTTTAGTATTTTCAAATGAAGATGAAGCCTATGAAGAAAAATATATCAAATATGATCCTTCAGACACCCATTTTAAAGATACAGACAAGCTAAAGATATCGCGCCCCTTCAAAATCAGCTTCAACAACAGCCTAACATTTATAGGCTATGATATAAGCCAACCGTTAAAGAGAGGCGAACGCACACACATAAATTACTATTTCAGATCTGAAAAGGACACACTAGTACAGGGAATCACAGTAGTCACAGATTTCAGCATTGACGATAACATAATTTTTCAGAATCAGTTCAGATTCCCATTGATGAACCTGGCAAAAGACGATATTATTTCATTACCAAACGATATCCTGATACCCTATGATCTTTCCATTGGAGAATATAGTGTGACTGTATCCCTGTTTGATGGATATTCCCCCCTAAGCGCTGATAGCTCTAATAAGATAGGAACAATAAACCTCCCATGGTATTTTGACGAGCTATATAATCCCTCAATGGATGTATATTCATTTTATAATGGGATAAGTATCACAGCAGAGAATGCTTTTGCAGGAAAGCAAAGAGTTTATATTTTTGATAATAATATAGCATTTCTTGGTTATGATCTGGATACAGGCGCTATATCACCCGGACAGGAATTTAAGCTAACCTACTGGTGGAGGTCGCTTGAGAGTGTGGATATAGATTATACTGTGTTTGTGCATTTCATTGATTCAAAGGGCAGGATTGCCTTTCAGCACGATCATGCGCTTGCGCGCCCTAGTTCTAAGTGGATTCCAGGCGATGTTATATCAGAGAAGTATGATGTGTCTGTGCCTTATGTTGATGATGATATTTACCGGATAAGGTTTGGATTATATGATACCGTAACTGGTGAGAGAGTGGTCCTAAGCAGCAGGAATGTAAAAGGTGATGCGCCATATCTTGCGCAGATAACAGTGAGGGAGAAGTGCCTGTCTGATTATTATGATGGTGACACTGTGCGTATCTTTAATACGATTGACAATACTTTACAGGTTGATAGCATTGAGCTATCAAATCCTGTGCTGGTTGATTATGGGTCTATTGTGGTGTTAGGGTATGAGCTTGATGCGCTTTACTGTGGTGAGAGCGCTAATCTTACTTATTTTGTTAAGTCTCTGGGTGTTGGTGGGAATTATTCTATACGTACACTTATTACGGATGTTGACGGGGCGGGGGTGATTGCGCTTGATATTCCTATCCCTTCGATGAAATCTGGTGAAGTTGCTGCAATTGTTGTGGCAGTAGATGTTCCACTGGATTATGGCGCAGGAGAATCTTTGTTTACTTTCGGATTGCGCGATAATGATGCAGAGGAGTATGTTCGGGGTGGGCAGGTCGTAAGTGAGAGTGTTGTGGTTGCAAGTTGATTTTCCAGTTGTCATACTCATCCAGAACACGGGATTATGTGAAAGAAAGTGGTACTTTATCACCCCCCAAACAGGATATTAATTGTCAAAAGTGCGCTTTTCCACCCCAAACAAAGTATTATATTGACAACCGTATGATTTTTCACCCAAAATAGTGCGCAAACACACAAAAAGCCAATATAATGATTGTTATATCCAATTTTTAGATTACTCAAACGGACGACGGGGGTCTGAGGTGCTTCGCACAGAGTATATTTTTCTTCGAAAAAGGATTAATAAGGCAATAATTCTAAAAAGAGGATAATTATAATATCGGGGAATTTGATTGAAAAATCAACACCATACGTATCTTATTTTTTAATCTTCATCTTCTAGTAATTCTTGAAGTTCATCTAAATCCTCAGGTTTAACTTTAAATTTTTTTGCAATTTCAATTCTTTTTTTGGATGCCTCTCTTTTACTTCTTTTCTCAAGAACTTTTGATACCTTGTACCATATCGCCATAACTGGTAAAAGAATCAATAATATTTTAAGCAATTCACCAATATTAAAAATCTTATATACTGATATCTTAATAGGCTTTTCTACCTCATTAGAATTAAATATTCTCTCAACGAATAAAGCTCTGTTAAGTACATAGATATAATCTCCCTGACAATAAATACCTGAACGATCTAATCCATTACCTAGTTCTATTTTTGTTGAGATACATTCTCCAGAAATATTAGTAATATAGAAACTGAATTCTTTTGGATTCTTATATTCAGGAAAACCCAAAACAAGGGAGTTCATATCTGGTGCTAAGTTGAATTCATCTTTAGTCCACGATGCCTTAAAGTTAAGTGTGCCCGAGGATATCAAGTAAAGAATTGCTGCAAAAATAAATAAGCCTGCAACGATTCCAATCTTGAAATCCTCCTTTTTAAATGACCAATCCTTCAGTAAATCTTCCCACATATACATTATATACACTAATAATACTATAAATTTTTCCTTTTTGTAAAGATTAATAATAACTACCATATACCAAGACAAATATCAGTCTCTTACCTATTTTTTATTTATAATAACTAATTTACCTGTTAAAAAACGATCTCAGACCCACCTGCTACGCACATATTGATTCCCTGCGGTCGAATCTATCAGTAATTCAAAAACTCTTCGCCAGCCCTCAACTTCGCTTCGGGACGTTGCACTCAGGATAGGTTTTTCTTTCAGAAAAACGAATATAATAAAGCGTTAAGTTTAATTGTGTTTAAGTTCTCCTTTCTTTTAGAAAAAGAAACAAAAAGAGGAGTTCAGGTGCTTCGCACATATAGAATTTTACTTTGTAAAATCTATCTATCTCAAAAAAAGAAAAATTTAATTATAATTTTATCCAAAATAACTCCTATAATTATTTAAAATAGTAAATTTTATAATAAATTAAAAATTATATAACATGATGGGTATCAATTCAAAAGAGAAGATAAAAATGTCACCTAAAACATTTTATCACTCAAGAAGACCACAGTATTTTTCTGATTCTAAGGTAATTATGAAAAATGAACTTCCAAGAGAAATATTGACTTATGAATTAGAAAAAATTACTGCCAACCAAAAAGAAAATGAATTTGAAGGTTTGTGTAGGCGACTTGCTGAAAGATTAATTTGTCCTAATCTAATTCCTCAGGTGGGTCCAACTGGAGGAGGAGATGGTAAAACTGATTCTGAAACTCACGCTGTTTCTTCAGATATATCAGATAGGTGGTTTATTCCAAAAAGTGGATGGGAGAATAATCAAAAATGGGCATTTGCTATAAGTGCAAAGGAAAAATGGAAAGATAAAGTAAAAAGTGACGTGAAAAAGATTGTTGATACAAAAAGAGGATATACTAAAATATTTTTTATGACAAATCAACTAATTTCAAGTAAGAAAAAAAAAGATACTCAAGATGAATTAAAAGCCAAATATAAAATTGAAATAACTATTCTTGATAAAGAATGGATTTTAGAAAAAGTATATGGGAATCAATTAATTGAGATTGTAATAAATAGTCTAAATTTAACTCAATCATATTCGGATAAAATAGAAAAAATTGGACCAAATGATTCTTTAAGGAAAGAAGAGTTAGAAGAAATTGAAAAAAATATTAATGATCCGAAATATTATGAGATTTATGATTTTCAAATAGTTGAAGACGCAATTAGGTCTGCAATTTTATCTAGAGAATTAGAAAAACCAAAAGATGAAATAGAAGGAAAATTTGAAAGAGCTGAGCGATTTTGCAAAAAAGTAAATTTAGATAAACAATGGCTAAAAATTTATTATCAGAAAGCTTGGACATTTTTTTGGTGGTTTGAAGATTATGAAATGTTTATTGAAAATTACAAACTTTTTAAAACATATTTGAAAGATACAAATCAAATATTAGATGTAGAAAATTATATGAATTTATTTAATCTTCTTAGAGTTTGTTCATCTAAAATTGATTTAAGAAAGTACAAAATTAATTTTAAAGAAGAAAAAGAAAGCTTATTAGCTATTAATGAGAAATTTGAAAATGATGAAGAAAGACCTAATGCCCAAATAACTGCTAAATCGTTTAGACTTATTATTGAACTTACCGATTGTATTATTCAGAAAAATGGTAATTTAGTCCCCTTACTTGTTAAATTAAAAAATGTATTAGTACAAAGTAAAGAGTATATTGAATTTCCATTTGAATCAACAAAAACAGTGATTCAAGAAATTGGAGATAATATATTTGACCTTAAAGAATATGAAGAATTACTTGATACCTTAGTTGAACTTTCTGAAAAACGTAATTCTCAAAAAAGTACAGGATTAATATATTTTGAAAGAGGAAGACAATATTTTTTAAATGAAAAATATAATTCTTGTATTCAATATTTTGGTAAAGCCATTGTTAAATTATCAAAGGAAGAATCAATTAATGAGTTATATTTGATTTTCAGAGCTTTAGGCGAAGCGTATAAACAGATAGGATTAATATGGGCGTCATATAATAGCAATGCTACGGCAACATATTATTCATTAAAACCTTTTTTTGAGAAACAAAAATTAACTCAAAACGCAATTAATTGCCTTAAAGAAATGTGTTACACTGAACTCACAATAGGACAATTGCCTTTGCTTTTTTCGTGGTATGAAGCATATTTTGTTCTGGCAAATCAATTGAATATAAGAAATGAAGAGAATATAAATCTTTTGGAAGATATAACTCTTATAGATGGTTGTCTAGGTGTCAGATTATTAAATTCAAAATGGGATCAAATTAAGATACAAACAGTATTACCGGATGTATTAGAAAAATCAAATTTATGGATGTCAAGAAAAGCATTAATTTACTTACTAGGATATGAAGATATGATTCAGAAAGAAAGTAATGATGACCAATTTGCAAAAGGAGAGAATTTAAATGAATTTTTTACAAAATGGGCAAATCAGCCCTTCACGAAAGATATGATTTATAGTACTGAATTTTATGATAATGAAGAGATTAATTTAAAATCAAATATTCTTGGATTTGAATTAATTATTAATATTAAAAATGACTCAGATTCTATTCTTTATGCAGAAATGATCTTAAGTCATGTCGAATCATTTTTTGCTACAAGTTTAGACAAAGTACATCCTAAAAAAGATAAAATTAATATTACTCTTATGTTAGAAAAAAATGATAAATCTGTTTCATTTAAATCTAATGATAATGACAAATATGATTATGAATTTATAATTGATATCTTAAAAATAAATAAATCTAATGAAAAAACCAATTTATTTGATGAACTAAAATTATTTATTATAGATTTATTTTCTAAGCATTTAATAATTAATAATTCAGAAAAATATTTCCAAAATCTATTTGAACTAGAAGAAGTTCAAGAAAGAATTGCTTTTATTTACAATCATCCAATAATTATTAAAAATATTTTGGGAAAATCGCCTAAATTTCAATTGAAAAACTGGACAGAATCTAGTAAATTAAAAAAATATGATTTAAAGCGTGAAGAACCGATTATATTTACAAATGAAAACGTAGATTCTCCCACCTCTGAAAAAATTAATGATTTAAAATTACGTCATGATAATCGAAAGATGATTTCATTTATTAATTTAGATTTATGGGATAAAGCCAAATGGGAAGGAGTAGGATTTATTTTTCATCCTGAAATGGGGCTTTTTATTGCAATCTGTTTTAAAAATATAGAAATCGGAAAAGAAATATTTAAAGAATTAATCGATAAACTTGGAAAGACAGATACAAATGATAAACTTCGTTTCTCCATAATTAGAGGTACAAATAAAAAAAATCCTCATTGGTATAAAGTTCATTTAGGAACAAATTTAACTAAATTTGATTTTAAAGAAAAAACATACATAACTGCATTTTCTAGATTTCATGAGATGAATCCTTATACTGATAAAAATATTAAAAATTGTATAGACTTTTATAAAAAAAATAAAGAATATCATTTAATTCCTGGAAAAATGTCACCAGATAAAAAGGGAATTGAACCATTTTTCGAATTAGGAATTAAAAAAAAGGAATTAAACCTATCATTTGCGTGGGAACTTGGTAAAAAAGATCCTGATTCGGTAGTAATTCGACAAGATGATGATCCTTATATTCCGGACAACGTTGAAGATGCTCCTGTAAATGAATTAATAAAAAAAGAGGTCCAAAAATAATTTTTCCTTAATACTTGTTCTTGATGTATCTCTTCGCTCCAGTGATGGAACGCCCCTAAAAATTACTCAAGGGGACGCTACGCTTTCGTCGCTATCGCTCCTCACCCTCGTATAGAGTCCTATAATAAGGTCGGACTTAGTAAATATTTTTTGAACTCCCCGGGATTTTTTCACACCGAAAAATAATTACCTTGCGTCAACCTTTGCGTCAACCACTTCGTCAACCGGCGCCTGATACGTAATAAACCGTTTTTCCTTCCCCTTTAGACTCAATTAATTTCAAAGACTGCATTTTCCTGATTTCTTTGTGAGTTGCCTGTCGGCTGATATTGAACATTTTTTGTATATCGCCACTGGTTATCTTTCCATTTTGTATGATATATTCAAGGATTTTCATCTGTCTTTCTGTTAACGCTATCTGACCTCTTGTATCCTTCTTGTGCTTTTCCAATGACAATTTCAGGACTCTTTCCTTAACTCTTGTCATGGAGATATAAACTCCGTAGATGAAATACTCAAGCCATTGTGTTATTTCAATGCTTTTAGAATCTACTGATTTCAATGCATCATAATATAATCGCCTGTCACTGTCGTAATAATCATCAAGAGCAAAGAATCTCTTTATGTCAAAACCTCTTGTGAAAAGTATCAGTGTTGCCAGTGCTCTTGATGTCCTTCCGTTTCCATCCACAAACGGATGGGTCCTTACGAACTCATAATGAGCAATGCCTGCGACAAGGACAGGATTAAGCTCAACAGACTCTTCTGAGTTCAGCCAGTCAGTAAGCTCTTTCATCAGACAAGGGATATTTTCTGCCGGAGGCGGCATAAATACAACATCTCCAGTTATTTTATTTCCGACATATACCTGTATCTTCCTGTAAAATCCTTCGTTTTCTGGATTTTCCAAAACCTCGCAGCTTATGTCCTTATGAAGCTTTAAAATATGGTTTTCTGTGATTCTGCCTTTATCGTGGTATTTATCTATGTTCTCAAGAACTTTGAGATAATTCAATACTTCCTGCTTGTCTTTCCTTTCCGCAGTGATCTTTCTTCCGTCTGCGAGTCTGCTCACTTCTTCTAATGTGAGCTTATTTCCTTCAATAGCAGTTGACGCATGCACCGCCCTGATTAATGCATCCCTCCTTAATGAAATCTCCCATTTAGGAATAATATGGGAATTCAGAATTATGTCTCTTGCAGACGTTATCTTAAGAAGGTTATTCACGATTTTATTTGTATATTTGAAGTTTGGTCTAAACATATTATGATACACCGTTTATGGTTTTATAGCTGAATTCAGTATTATTGAAGTTTATCTATAACGCAATCTATTTTGATTTCATAATTTATAAACTTTAAATTCCAGACCGTCAAAATTATCATACATGCAGAACAAAACCACTAAACAATTTTCCCGACCCCAAACGGAATCACCTTCGCAATCTCATCCACACTTATCTTACGCAAAAACTCCTGCTCTCCCTTATTACATTTTGCAAAAAGCACAGCTTTTATCTTCTTCCCAAGCACAGATGACTTCTCATCCCCCGGCTCCACAAGAACATACTTTTTAGTACATAATTTTATTGTTTTCTCAGGACCAGTAATTAGATTCTCCTTCAGAAATCCGATACCCAGCCTCAACTCAGTCTTCATTATATTTTTCTTACCATATATCATAAACGCGCCTTTAGTAATATATTCCCCGGAAGGTGCTTTTTTAGAAACCTGTTCCGGCGTCACATGATACACCTCAGCAACACCGACCTTCGCTTTCCATGCGCGCGAATATGTACCTGTAAACTGCGCAGCTTCATCAAGCGTACTTTCGTCCACCGCCTTATTCTCTGTCTTGACAACAACAAAAGGAGAACCCGTAATATCTGCGTGAAAGACAATATCCTCCGCATCAGTATACTTTTTAATCAGCACCTCATTGGAGGTTGCATCTTTTCCTCCAACCACAAGAAATCCTTGTCTTGATGTGAACCAGCGAAACTTATGATGCCATTTAGTTGGTTCTGTCTTTTTTTCAATCTTGACCTTTTTTACAACAATCTCTTTTGCTTCATTCATCTTTTTCTCAGTTTCTTTAAGAGCTTCAGTTGCGCTCTTTTGTTTTTCTTTTGCTTTTTTTGCCTTTTTGTAATTATTATTCGCATTCTCATGCAGGGTTTGTGTAGTATTTAGAGCTACACTCAACCCATTTACCTCAACAGTCACTGTTTTTGTCTTCATATCTACAGATGTTATCTCTTTTACCATCTTTTTTATACCGGAAAGACCATGCTTTTCTATAGCACCCATCAGTTTTTCAAATGACTGGTAGTGTTCATAGATAAGCTCCGCGCTTTTCGTACATTCCATCTCCTGTTTTTTAAGGCTCTCAATTGCACTTTTCTGGTTGTCATATCTCCGCTGAAGCTTGTCTGTTTTCTTAGTCACTTTTTTCTGCTCAGTATTTTCTTCTGTTTCCGCAATTTTCTTAACAAAGAAATCATCTACCACATCATAGAAGTTCTCAGAATACTTTTTATCATGGCTTTTATATTTCTCTGTATCATATGGAAGTACATCTATTTCTATACTATTATCATATATTACCTGTGGTTTTTTAGGTCTTTCAAAGAGATCATTTATCGATAATAGTATTGATTTCACATTCTCTTTTTTTATGCTATTGCACTGCGTTTTTTTGTCCTGTTTTGCGACATGACACACTTCTTCTGCAAACGTACCGCCAAGCGAAAGTTCGCGGGCAAGAAACGCGACAAGTTGCTTATCTGATGCAGCAAGTGATTTTTCAAGAGATTCCTTCGTCAAAGTCATCGGGTTGATACCTGCTGGAGGAAATATATATTCTTCTTTTTGTTTGATTTTTCTTGAACTCCACAACTGGCGCTCAAGTACAGACCATATCTGATTGTCTTTATCTGCAAATATGACATTACCTTTGCTGAACAGTTCAATTATAAGTTTGTATTCACCCATCTCAAGCATCACAATCCTTTCAAAGTCATGCTGGATGATATTTGTGATTTTTTGCCCTTTGCAGTATTTTCGAAGATACATTGCAAAAGCAGAAGGCACTTCTGAATGCTTGAGCCTGTATTTAGTCAAAAATATCTTCCCGTCGCCGATGATGAGTGTCTTCGTGCCCTGGCGCGGCACATGCATAGAAAAATGCATCGTCTTTTTTTCCTGATAGATCTTCTGGATGCGTGCGCCTATGAGGCATTTAAGCTCATCAGTAAGCACTCTGATTTCAAGAGATGATAGTTCGCTTTTCATGTTAAGTCACAATTATCCAAAATATAATATTTATATATACACGCACAAAGATTTAAATATATTAATACCAATAAAGTGGTATGATTAAACCAATAATGTGGTGTGTGTTATAATATGCTGACTAAGAAGCAACTGGATATTTTTGGATCATTTATAGGTAATATATTTAGAGAATACACTTACAAAGAGTTGAAAGAACTCTCAATGGAAAAATCAAATAATGCTATGCATATTGCCATTAAAAAACTCAAAGATGAAAATCTGGTAAAAGAACGAAAGGTCGGAAATTCATGTCTATATAAACTTAATATTGAAAATGATACAGTATTTGAATATATTTACCTATTTAATGAATCGAAACTACCTAAACTAGCAGGCAGATACATTAGGATACTAAAAGAAGAGATTAAGAAATACACTGCTTTTTATTCAATCGTGATATTCGGCTCTTATTCAGTTGGCAAACAGAAAAAAGACTCCGATCTGGATATCGCAATATTTATAGAAGATAAAAGCAAGAATGATTATATAAAAACTGCTGTCAATTCAGCAGAGGACAAATCATTAATACCTCCTGATGCTCATGTAATAACACAGGATGAATTTTTGGAGATGTTGAAAGTAGATTATGAAAATGTTGGTAAGGAAATTGCGCGAAAACATCTGGCAATGCATAATCCCATGATATTTTATTCTCTGTTAATGAAAGGTGTGAAAAATGGATTCCGTCTGTAAATTATATCTGGAGAGAGCGCAAAATGAACTGAAACTATCAAAAATTATATGTCAACAACCGTCGGTCAATATACCGGCGGCATGCCTTGCATGCCCACAAATATAGCCAAAGTTGTTGACATGCGAAGATTCCGCATGCCGCTACTCAATAGAGTCGCGGAATGTTCAGCATTTCAATTAAGCTCTGATAAAGATCTTCAGATAAATGTTTTCAATGTTTCCGTTCCCGAATCATTTTTCAGTGCTGTGATTACCCATTCCTATTATTCAATATTCTACAGTGCAAAAGCATATCTTATGAAAAAAGGGATTGTTACAAAACCTCCTGAGGAACACAAAAAGACATATTATGAATTAAAACTTCTTGTGGATGAGGGTATATTGGATGTTGAATTACTCATGATTTATGAGCAGGTTTTAATCAGAGCAGACACACTTCTTGGAATATTCAAGGGCGAGAAAAGAAAAAGAGGCAGCTTTACATACCAGAAGATATCCCAGGCAAATATTGATCCTGCAACAGATAGTCTGAAAAATTCAAAATTATTCTTTAAACATGTCTATAATTTATGTGATTATGATGATCAAAAATGATGCAATGAGTACTGTATTCATTTATTCATGCAAGTGAAAGACTACTTTTTTGTGAATGCAGCAGAATCCAAACCTATTAATAATTTCACCAATAATATAATCTCTATACGTTAATTAACGTGATTTTATGGTATCTTTAAGATTTATCAGTGACGATGACAAGAACGCGCTCAGAACAAACCCTTCTCCAGAACTAGAAGACACATCAGAACCAAATCTTATGCGCGATGTCTTTCCTTATACAGAGATACCAAGAATCTGTTTTGAGAATAAGCGCGTACCCATGGATATGCCTTCAGAGATATTTATAACTGATACAACATTTAGAGACGGCCAGCAGGGGCACAAGCCCTATAGTGTTGAGCAGATAACAAGATTATTTGAGTATCTTCACAAGCTCGGCGGACCAAACGGAATTATACGCCAATCAGAATTTTTTCTTTACAGCAAAAAAGATAAACTGGCAGTTGAAGCATGCAGGAAAATGGGATTCGAATTCCCGCAGATCACAGGATGGATACGTGCGCATAAAGAAGATTTTAAGCTTGTGAAACAGATGGAGCTGAATGAGACAGGAATACTTACCTCTGCTTCAGATTATCACATTTTCCTGAAACTTAAATGGACAAGAAAGAAAGCAGTTGAGAATTATCTTGATATCGCGCGCTCAGCAATTAATTCTGAAATAATACCAAGATGCCATTTCGAGGACGTCACCCGTGCAGATCTGTACGGGTTTGTGGTGCCGCTTGCACGAAAACTGATGGAACTGCAGGAAGAGTCCGGCATGCGCGTAAAGATAAGATTATGCGACACCCTGGGGTTTGGCGTATCTAATGAATATGCTGCTCTTCCAAGAAGCATACCAAAATTGGTATACACTATGGTTAATGATGCCAAAGTTCCAAAAGAGCAGCTAGAGTGGCATGGGCACAATGATTTTTACAGGATGATAGCAGGTTCAGTAAGTGCATGGCTGCACGGCTGTGCTGGCATCAATGGTACTCTTCTTGGATATGGCGAAAGGACAGGCAACACACCTATTGAAGCTCTCTGTATTGAATATGCGCAGCTTACAGGGAGTACCGGAGGCATGGACCTTAGTGTGATTACAGATATCGTAAGATATTTCAAAGAAGATATCAAAACAAAGGTCGCAAGAACAAAGCCGTTTGTAGGCTCTGAATTTAATCTGACACGTGCCGGGATTCATGCAGACGGTCTTTTGAAAAATGAAGAGATATACAATATATTTGATACCGGAAAGATACTGAAGCGACCTATTCAGGTTGCGATCACAGACAAGTCCGGGGTTGCAGGGATCGTATATAAGATCAATGAATTAATTGGAATTCATACGAAAGTTGATAAGACATCCCCCGGTATTGTTGAGATGTATCAGTCAATTCACCAGCAATTTATTGATGGGCGCACCACCGCAATTTCAGAAGATGAGCTTGTAAGTCTTGTTGTGGAGTTTATGCCGCATATTCTGTCATGCGAGTATCCATGCAAATATGAAGTGTCTCCAAAAGAATAAGTATTGTTTTTTTAGACATTGTGACACTCTGGAAAAGATATGAGTATTGTGACATTGACTGCTATTCTGTGGCATCTGCCAGTAAAATACATTATTAAAACCCAAAAATAATAATCACACCATGCAGAAAATCACAGGCATAAAGGCAATTTCTTTTGATGCAGACAGGACTCTCTGGGATTATGAAAAATCAATGCGCCTTTCACTTCTCGGAACATTGAAAGAACTTGAGAAACTTGACCCAAAATCCGCTTCAATGCTTGATGTTGAAAAGATGATAAACATACAAAAAGAAGTTGCTCATAAGATCACTAGAGAAGAGCTAAACCTCAAGGAAATACGCCATGAATCATTTCGCCGCGCTCTTGAACACACCGGGAGAGCGAATAATGTTCTTGCAGCGCACCTGAATAACATGTACTTTAAGTATCGCGCAGTAAGCGTTGATGCATATGATGATGTCTCAGAGACACTTCATATATTGAAGAAAAGTTATGTCCTCTGCATGGTCTCTAATGGCAACACTGCACCGGATGTATGCAGACTTTCAGACATGTTTTCTTTTGTTATATTTTCAGATGAGTGCGGTATCCGAAAGCCGGATGCGAAAATATTTAATATGGCACTTGAAAAAGCAGGCTGCAAAAAAGACGAATTTCTTCATGTAGGTGACTCACTAGAAGATGATGTTTTAGGTGCTGTTAATGCCGGAATCAAAAGTGTCTGGCTTAACAGGGATAGAGTGAAAAATGTGACTGACATCAAGCCATCTTATGAGATTTCAAACCTATCAGAACTTATTGATATGCTTTCTTAATGTATGTACTGTGATTAAAGGCATACATAACCTTTATATATGAATCCCCCTAATTTTATGTTATGGCATGGAAAAGCAGTTTTAGAGAGAATATCTGTACTCTTGAACAGTTGAAAGAATATATTTCATTGACTCCAACTGAAGAAAAGCATCTGCAGAAAGTGATACAACTGCATCCGATGAGTGTCACAAAATATTACCTGTCCCTGATTGATGCAAAAGATAAAAATGACCCTATCAAAAAGATGATAATCCCCTCAGTTGAAGAACTTGATCTTGAAGGATCTTATGATACAAGCGGCGAAAGTGAGAATACAAAATTTACAGGACTCCAGCATAAGTATAGCCAGACTGCGCTTGTGCTATCTACCAACCAGTGCGCTGCATATTGCAGGTTCTGTTTCAGAAAAAGGCTGGTAGGATGCACAAATGATGAGGTATTGCACCAGTTCAGCAACGCCTGTGAATATATCCGTAAGAATAAACAGATAAATAATGTTCTCATCAGCGGCGGAGATCCATTAATATTGCCGACTAAGGTCCTCGAAGGATTTCTCGAAATGCTTTCAGGTATTTCACACCTTCGTTTTATAAGATTTGGAAGCAGGACACCTGTTGCATTTCCCGACAGAATACTTTTGGATGATGGATTAACGAATATCTTAAAGAAACACTCAAAAAAGCAAAGAAGGATATATATTGTGACGCATTTCAATCACCCAAACGAGATTACTGATAAGTCCATTGACTGCATTGATAAGCTTATCCGCTCCAATGTAATTGTAAATAACCAGACAGTTCTGCTTGGGGGAGTCAATGATGACCCGTACCTTCTTGCAGAGTTATTGAATAAGCTTGTGAGTATTGGTGTAAATCCATATTATGTTTTCCAGTGCCGACCTGTAAAAAGAGTGAAGCACCATTTTCAGATATCGTTGTACAGAGGATACAGGATTGTAGAGAATGCCAAAAAGATGCTAAATGGTCATTCCAAGAGATTTAAGTATATCATGTCCCATCGCACAGGCAAGATTGAGATTGTAGGCGTTATGGATAATGAAAACAAAGACACTGAAATGTATTTCAAATATCATCAGGCAAAGAACCCAAAAAACATAGGAAAATTCTTCAAGATGAAACTGAACAAAAGCGCCGGCTGGCTGGATGACCTGAAGTGAAATTTCTGGATATTTTGTGGTATATTTATTCTTTGGCATGTTTTTTCGGGTTTGGATGGCGTAAATGGGTTAAACTGAGGCAAACTATCTTCTTAACAACCGAAAGGCTTATATACTTGTGTTACTATGTGTAAGTAAATAGTATTTGAGGTGTAGATATGTTAGCAGAAATAAAAGTTTATAATAGTTCTTCAGAACTACAAGAAGATATGATTGATATTAAGAGTGGATGTCAGGGTAGTAATAAGACATATCTTCTTCTTTCGAAGGAAAAGAAAGACAATATGTCAACAGCATACGTTGTGACAAAGGACGGGATAAATGCACATCGTGGAAAAAATATAGGTTCATTGGAGAATGTTCCCCGTATGCTAATTATTCCAACGGAAGATAACACATATGGTAGGGATCACCGTGGGTGTCCAACAGAAAATGAACCGTATTCGAGACGCGATCAAATTCATACATATAAAAAAGGAACAGTAGAATACTATACTGGGGGTCATACTCTTGAAGGTGATGTTGCGCATAATACATTGTTGAAGAAAGGTATTTTTGCGGGAAGCATACCTGATTTATTAGATTATCTTGGAATGCCTGAGGAATCTAGTGAAACGGACTCGGTACAGAGAGAACTTGGCATTGATTTTGTTAAATGAGTTAAGAATCTCTCTGAGAGGGTGTTTGAGTCGATGAAAGATGTTTTGTTATTTATGATAGAATATTAATGGTGGTTCTCAGAATCCATTGTTTTAGTGTTATACCTTTTTGATTCTTTTTATTTTTTTAATCTGACCACTTTGGCTTCTTTGGAGAGCAGCGTTTCCAGGTTAATGCTTTTGGTTTGAAAGCATTATAGATTACACACAAACATTAATAAAAATATCTTACACAGTTAGACTAATTACTTTCTGGTGTTCACATGGACTACTCTCCTTCAAATCGCTTATTTTATCTAAGTGCACTATCTGATAAGAATATTAAGACCCTATATAGACTTGTGTCTAAAGAACAATCCGCAAAAGTAGAATTAGAAAGTACGTTCGGGCGTGAAAATAAGTTGTCTCCTCACTCCAAATTATTATTGATTTTGAGTATGGAGAATATTTTTAATAAAAAGATATACAATAATAATATCGATGACGTAAGATGCATGAATTCTGCAAAGTTCTCAAAAGATTTAATTAGTAGAGGATTTTTCAATTCTGCAAAAGAGCAGACTCAACAGGAAAAATATTATGATGAAAAACTCAGGCAGTTTAATGGATTAGGTATAATTCAGGTTCTGAATATTTTATATGATGTAGATCATTATAAACCTCCAGCGAATCTTGCAGTAAACCCTTTATTTGAGCAATGCCTGAAGTATCTTAAGAATGGTTTTAGTGACTTTGCAGATAGGATTATAGGAGAAGATGAAAAGAACAAAGACCGTAGTGAAGAGATACCACTTGAAACAAAGAGTGACTTTGCAGATAGGATTATAGGAGAAGATGAAAAGAACAAAGACAGTAGTGAAGAGATACCGCTTAAGACAAAGTTCAGGAAGATCTATGATGTATTTCTCTATGATTCTTTTAAATATGAGAAAAAAGATTTGCCTTTAGATCCTAACTTCGCCACTTCTACACAGCTCACGCTAATTTCGTCAGTAACCCAATTTGACATTTGGTGTTTACCACCGCAATTTGAGTGATTTATCCTCATAAATTCTGGTATAATCTTCCAAAACACTCAT
>DAOWAN010000035.1 GCA_030634545.1 Candidatus Nanohalarchaeota archaeon | reverse complement strand
AGCTAAATTTTTAGCAGATATTATTAGATCAATAATCTTATCTTCAGCTATCTTTGCAGTACCTTCAGTATCAACATTTATTGAAACAGGCTGTGCAACACCGATCGCGTACGCCAGCTGAACCTCGCACTTATCTGCAAGACCTGCAGCTACAACATTTTTTGCAACCCACCTTGCAGCGTATGATGCAGACCTGTCGACTTTAGACGGGTCTTTTCCTGAAAAGCAACCACCACCGTGACTGCCATGTCCGCCATAAGTGTCAACGATTATTTTTCTGCCTGTCAGACCAGTATCTCCATGCGGACCGCCAATTGCAAATCTCCCGGTTTCATTCACATGAAATTTCGTATTCTCATCAAACCACTTAGCAGGTATTACTGTCTTTATAACATGCTCAATAATATCTTTCTTTATCTGGCTGTGTTCTGCTGATTCTTTATGCTGGGCTGCGATGACGACAGCCTCAACTCTTTTTGGAACACCATCAACATATTCAACAGTTACCTGTGATTTGCCGTCAGGTCTTAGGTATGAGATTATGCCCTCTCTCCTGACTTGTGATAACCTCTGGCATAGCTTGTGTGCAAGAATTATCGGTAATGGCATCAGTTCCGGGGTTTCGTTTGATGCATAGCCAAACATCAATCCCTGGTCTCCTGCGCCCTGTTCATGAGTTGCGGTCTCAGTTACACCCTGGGAAATATCTACAGACTGCTCGTCTATTGATGTCATAACACCGCATGTCTTCCAGTCGAACCCGCCGCGCGCATTATCATACCCCACCTTCTTCACAGTATCCCTCACAACTTGGGGAATATCCACATAGCATGATGTGGTAATCTCTCCTGCAATAAACGCTATACCTGTCGTCACAAGTGTCTCGCATGCCACTCTTCCTTTTGGATCCTGCGAAAGTATTGCATCAAGAATCGAATCAGATATCAAATCCGCCATCTTATCCGGATGACCTTCTGTAACAGACTCTGACGTAAACAAATGGGTTGTTCTTTTATTAGACATATCTTACACCTCAAATTTTCATTTAATTAATTTTTTATTTCATAATCAGAACTAACTTCATAATTAGAAATACAATACAGAATCTAGTACAGAACTTGACTTAAATACTATACTGATACATTTATTCCGATAAGAATATTTTACCCGTATCCCCAATATCTATATCGTACTTTTCTGCATATCCACCATTGATTTCAAGGACATATCCGGAATCTGCATTCGGACCATATGTAGGACAGGTAGCAGTATTACAGGGTTCTACCTGTTTTTCAATATAAATGATTTTACTATCTGCATCCATCCAGATAATATCCAGAGTAATCAAGGTATTTTTCATCCAGAAATTGTGTCTGCCCTGATTTTCAAAGACAAAAAGCATACCACAGGATTCGCAAAGCTCTGTGCGGTGCATCAGTCCGGTAGTAATCTCCTGTGGTGTCAGCGCAAGTTCTATATCTATACATGAATTGTCAAAGCACACAGTATCCTGATTTTGTCTTTGCGCGAAAGTCAGGAAGAGAGCGATAAATCCTAGGAGTATGAGCGCGTAGATTGTTCTTTTTATCAGGGCTTTTTTGTTTTTCATGCAACTTGTCTTTTGATGTCATAATTTAAATTCCTATCCTGTTATTCAAATCCACACCCAACATATTTAACCTATTGAGCGCAAGAATACACCATGCGCAATCTTAACATCCACAAAACCACCACTTCAAATTCTCTCACAAAATGGTATAAGATAAAGAATCCCTTAAGAGTCATCTTCAATTTCACAGTGATATACACAGCAAGATATTGCCCGTCACTTGCACTCAAAAGAGTACTCCTTCGCACAACAGGCATGAAAATCAGTAAAAACACATCAATCGGCCTGTGCGCGACATTTGATATTTTCTTTCCCGAACTCATAGAAATCGGTGAGAATTGCATACTCGGCTATAACTCAGTTATACTTGCTCACGAATTTCTTATCGACGAATACCGTACAGGCAAAGTGAAGATAGGAGATAATGTCATGATTGGCGCAAACACAACAATACTTGCCGGTGTGACAATAGGGAATAATGCGCAGGTATCAGCGATGACACTTGTGAACAAAGATGTTTCAAAAAATGCAAAAGTAGGTGGAGTCCCATTAAGAAGTATTTCAAAGTAATTGCAGAAAACACACTCTGCCTGAAACTCCTGATACTCATAAACATAGCAGGAACCATATTTGGATTCTGGTACTACAAATTGCAGCTTGCATCCACACCAATTATAAAAATTATTTTCGTACCCGACTGCCCCATTTATACATTACTTATCGCATGCGTTCTTGCACTATATCTTGCGGGAAAAAAAAACGAAACACTTGCGACAATAACATTCATAGGTCTAATAAAATACGGTTTATGGACCGTATTTGTGATAACCCTATATCATGAATACTACATTGCAAGCAATTTACTTATGTACATTTTACTGTTCGTCCTGCATCTTGGAATGATAGCAGAAGCATACATAATCCCGCAAGTTTCCCGATTCTCCAAAAGCGCACTAATGATTGCACTCATCTGGTTCCTTGCAAATGACATCATGGACTACTTTTTTGGCACTGCACCATACCTTCCGGACTACATATACCACAATCTTCTCTTAGCTGAAAGTATTTTAATAACAACAATCTTAGTAATATATTCAAGGAAATACATGTGACACAAATGGACTGGTTCATACTTTCACTCATAGGCATGATTCTTTACGGAGTCCAGAACTTCATATATAAAATCGTCGCAGAAAAAAGACTGAACTCCGGACTTGTATTATTGACAAGCTTTATCACAGGCGCAATCCTCTCCGGCACATTCCTCTGCTTTTCTTTCACACCGCAAGATAACTATGCCATGATATTTGCATTTGCAGTATTTCAGGCATCGTTTTATCTCATATCGCGCTATGTAAAAATTGAATCATTCAAATACATACCAGTAGTAGTTGCATTGCCAATTTCCCGTATCCATTTTGCACTAACCGCAATGCTTGCGATAATCATATTGAACGAACCTTACACACCACACACAATACTAGGCATATTTCTCTTTATGGGAGTCGTATTCATCCTATCTAAAGGTTCGCATGTGAAAGATATAAAAAAGTCAAATTTCAGACCAGGGATTGCACTTGCGATAGCAACAGCCGTATTTACCACAATCTCAGAATTTATGGTGAAAATTGCGGCAGTGCAATATGATGTGCTCATATTCATGTTCTTAAGTTATCTCTGGCTTGCGATTCCATCCCACATACTCAACCGGAAACTTAGCAGCAAGGGAGATGACAGGAAAACAGCGGTCATGACCGGCGCTTTCATTGGAATCTTCAATTTTGCATCGTTCTTTGCAGTCATGAGCGCACTCAAAACAGGTCCTGCATCAGTGATATTTCCCATTATCGGACTGAATATGCTAATAACAGTCTTCCTCACAGTAATAATATATCATGAAAAAGTAACATATCAACGATTAGCAGCACTCATTCTCTCAATAGCTGCAATCCTCCTCCTGAGACAATAAATGACTAACTATAAATCTATTTATACGACCTTATCCAAAGAAAAGTTATGAGTAATATTACTCCAAAAGCCCAGTCCGGTTTGGAACTAATGATGCTAATTTCATATTCTATGCTTGCATTTTCAGTAGTCTATATCGTAATCCTCCAGAACAGCGCAGTCACAATCAAAGAGAAAAGGAGTATAGAATCCCTGAAACTTACAGAGGTGATAGCATACGAAATAGACATCGCAACAAGTATAGGCACCGGTTATTCAAAAAACGTGACTTTCCCGGACACAATACTGGGAGAGACATATAATGTGATTATAATCAACAATCTTGCAATAGTAAATTCATCACAAAGTTATACTACACCCATGATTACCTCAAACATAACCGGAACAATTAAACCCGGTTACAACATAATAGAAAACAGGGATGGTCAGATATATGCATACCAATAGAGTGCGTAAAAGTCAGGTATTAAGTCCGGACTTCACAATGAGTTTGATAATATTTACAGCAATATTATTTTTAAGTTACACTGTATGGAACACATCGCAGGAGAAATCAATGAGATTTTACGATACAAAACAAATGCAGAAAAAAGCACTGTATATCTCAGACACACTCATGAACACACCCGGCATTCCACCGGACTGGAATACATCCAACATCCAGATGGCAGGACTTAGAAAAGTTGATTCAAATACACTGGACATTGATAAAGTAGTGAACTTCAAACTACTAGAATATAATCAATCAAAAGATGTCCTTGGCACAGGATCGTATGACTACTATTTTGAAATAATAGACTCCAATGATAGTGTACTAAAAGTAGGCGGCGGGGTAAGCGGTACAGCAGCAATCTTTGCGACAATAGGAGCAGATAATTCAATAAAAGATCTTCTGGCAGATTACTATCAGGATTGGGACTACTACTGGGCAGGACCAGGCAGCCCGTCAAACAATGCCCGCTATATATACAACAAGAGCCATGTAACACCATCAACTGAAGATGAACTGTTTTCAGCGCTTATATCTAATATATCCAGCTACGATACCTTAATCATCGAGGGTACAAACAGTTTGACAATAACCGCAGCACACGAAACAGCACTACAGGATTTTGTATCTCTGGGTGGAACACTCATTGACATACAGGATAAGTTTGATGCCCAACTGATCAATCATTTTGCAGTTGTGCCAGATGGAGAGACTGCTGTCGCAGGAGATATAACAGGTACTATAATTAACTATGATGTACTATTTGCCGGGAGAGATGTTGGTGAAAGCATAACATTTGAAACAAAGAAGTACAGGTTTAACAAGTCAGATGTAGATAAAACTATTGTGGAAAGCGACGGAGATCCAGATAAGTGTATAGTATGCTTATGGTACTATGGTAACGGAAAGATATACTACATGCCTGATGGAAACGATGGTACAGGAAACCCCATACAAGGAACAGATATGAATGGCATAGAATTGGTCTTTGGAAACAACAACACACATCAAACAGACAACCTTGCGCCGATTAGACGCATCGTAACAGTAATGGATGGTCAGATACCACGGATCGGCATACTGAATTTATATATATACAAATAAACAGGATATAAAATGAACTCAAAAAAAGCAATGATGTTCACGACAGACGCTTTAATAGCAATATCCCTCATGGCTATTGCCGCAGCAATCATCTTCTCACAGGACACCACAAGAATACCCTACCAGTACACATTTGATCAGGCAAGTGTCATATCCGAAGACTCTTTAAGAATATTGTCCTCTATTGAGTTCAGCAGCGTGAATGAAACACTCAAAGAAGCCATAATATCAGATACAAACATAACCACAGCAGAATATGACAAAAACCTGATATACATCATAGGCGCATTATGGGCAGAGAACTCCGCAACATCAATAAGCTATGCAAGACAGCTCACGCAGACATACATAGGTGCATTGATACCCGCAGGATATAGCTATGGTCTGTTTATTGATGATAATGAAATATACTCCGAACCATTAGGCGAATACTCAACACTTTCAGCATCAAAACGCATGATATCAGGTATCCACAAAGGCTCACCCATAAAGGGAACATCTACAAGAGTCTCAATAAGCAACATACTTTCAAAAGATACAGCAAAATTCATATATTTCGGCGGATTTGTAGGCGAAGGAAATATCACAAAAACATTTAAGCTCCCGAATGCGATTGGCAATGTAACCGCAGTATACATTGAAATGGATGCCGGAAGCAACTTCACAATAAGTGTCAACGAAAACTTTGCAGGCGCATACATAATGAATACTATGACACCAATGCATGCAAATAACTGGACAATGTCTCCTTCATACTATTCACTATTTAATCCATGTGAAAATACAATCCAAATCAATTTCACTGATGTACAAAACAGCTATATTGGTGGCGGGTATATTAAAATATCATATAACACTTCGCAGATGGATACGACCATGATTGATCTGGAAAACGGCAACGCATCAGAACGATACAACTTTCCAGGCATTAATGGTTTCATAAACCTGTATTCATCATTTTATATACCCGGCACTCTAAATTCAATGCGCATATATCTGCACCTTGACAATCCCTATACAACTTACTTATATCTGGGTAACACGAAAGTATATCAAAACCAGACAAATCTGACACAGCATATAAACATAAATGACACACTACTCTCATCCATGCTGAATTATGCATCGATGAACGAAGCCACAATTCCTATCCGGCTTGGTATAAAGAATATGACTGGATTAGGTCTCGGAAGTGATATTGTTGAGATTACGGACCTTTCCGGCAGCATGAGTGGCTGTGATGTTGACTCTGTTTGTCAGGCAGGAATATGTGACGCCTTTTTTCCGTGCCACAGAGAGAGAATGGATGTCGCAAAAGACTCAGATAAGGAATTTGTGGATACTGTTTTGGGTAATGATGGTCAGAGAGTCGGGCTTATAGCATATGGCACAAGTACAGACAACACCAGAACAGTATATCTTACTGAGAATAATGTGACATTAAAGACCGAAATTAATTTGTATACTCCTATTCTGGGAGGAACATGCATATCATGCGGCGTTAGAAGCGCAATGGATATGCTTATAACAACAATAAATGCGACATTATTGATAGACTCAGGCGAGTTGTGGAAGTACAATTCCAGTTATATCCTTTCTGAGCCGCCGGATGATGCTTCCGGAAACGTCTGGCACGATTTCAATTATACTCTGAACTCGACATGGAAAAGTGGAAACGCCATACTTGGATGCAATTATGTAGGAGGTCTGCCATTAGTAACAGATATGTGTATCACCAATTGCCCAGTATATTTAGCAGACCTATGGGATGACAATACATTAACAGCTGCCGTTGGATTTGAAAGCAGTCTGAACCAGACAGCTAATACGTTTTATACTCCACTGACACTCGTACGAAACGATGGCTGGGACTGGAGTGATGGGATTTATACTACCAGTGATGATGATACCGGACTGACAAGACATCTTGATCCGGACAATGATGCCGATGGTTTATCCTATACCTCAGCAGTCAGTGGGAATAATGAGTGGATACAGGTAGAAATACGCAATAATAATCCGGCAAATGATGATAGTGGTGCATGGGGGATCCAGTTCAATATTACACAGGAGATATATAACTTACTTCAAAGCGACTATGCTGCATCAATATATTTTGAATGGTGGGCAGATGACATGGATCGTGATCTGGAGAAAGGAGCCTGGATAAAAGCGCGATTTGGGGATGACACCACAATGACGTATCTTGGGCAAAATCTGGATACAGGCAATTTCTATAATGATGCGACACCAGAAATATGGTCATCTACAAACAATCCCGGAGCAGGTTTTGAAGAAGGTGGCGGCATAGGTGATGGTGTGCATGAAATATATTATGAGGACGTAACTGCGTTGATAACAGGAGCAGGATGGCACTATCTTGACCTTGGTGCCAAGGGTTCCGGTGATTACTGGGTGGGTAGTGAGGGCTTTGTTGCATCTTTTGATAACATAATGCTGAAAATATATAATGCAAGTGCAGGATATCATCTGACAACATACCCGCTGGACCTGTGGGATGATAATACTACGACATTGGAGGTTGGATTTGAAAGCAGCCTGAACCAGACAGCTAATACGTTTTATGCTCCCCTGACATCTGCACGAAATGATGGCTGGGACTGGAGTGATGTAGTTTATACTGCAAGTGACGATGATACCGGACTGACAAGACATCTTGATCCGGACAACGATGCCGACAGTACATCTTATGTATCAGCAGTCAGCGGCAATAACGAATGGATACAAGTAGAAATACGCAATAATAATCCGGCAAATGATGACAGTGGATCATGGGGGATTCAGTTCAATGTTACACAAGAGGATTACAATATTTTACAGGTAAACGGTCGTGCTACAATTTATTTTGACTGGTGGGCAGACGACATGGACAGGGATCTGGAAGAAGGAGCATGGATAAAGACACGATTCGGGGACGGCACCACCATGACATACCTTGGAGAAAATCTTGATACAGGAGATACATATAATGATGCAACACCGGAAGTATGGTCATCCACAAACAACCCAGGATCAGGATTTGAGGAAGGTCCAGGTATAGGTGACGGCATTAGCGGAACATTTTCCCAGGATATAACAAGTTATATCAGTTCACCAGGTTGGTACTATCTTGACATTGGTGCTAAAGGTTCCGGTGATTACTGGGTTGGCACAGAAGGGTTTGTCGCATCCTTTGATAATATCATTCTCGAAATATCAAATGGTACAGAAACATACTACTTCAGAAAGAATTTCAGTATAGACAGCATGACCCAATTCGGCAAAGCTGTCCTGACAGTACTGTCCGACGACAGGGCAGATATTTATATAAATGGCATAATTGTTGACAGTGATCCTGGACCACCGCACGAAGCAGAATACTGGAATAGAGATGCAATTCTTGACAGGTCATATTTCCAGACTGGAAGAAATGAAATTGCAGTAAAATTATATAACAGCAGGCGTTCATCTAAATTTGATATGCGGCTCATTCAGATAAATGACTCAAGGAACAAGGCAATGCTTGTCATGAGCGACGGAGATGCAAATAGATGCTTTGGCGCTTGCCCTGACGGCGCAAAACAGGAAGCCATAGACTTTGCATGCGAAGCTTATGAAAATTACGGGATAATATCTCATGCTGTTGGTTTTGGAAGTACAGTAGATGAAGTGACTCTCAAGGGCATTGCAGACTGTGGACGTGGCATGTATCGTTCAAGTAATAATGCAGATGAACTGAAACAGATATATCAGGACATCGCAAATGCAATGATAAGCTATACCACTCAAAGATCAAACATCACAGGCACATATACAACCACAACGCTTCATCCGGACTCATATATAGAATATAATTATACTCCATCTGCAGATATTAATTATGGCGAGATTTCGCTTACATTTGACAGTCTCACATTTGGTGAATCATCCGGCAATCCTAATGTAGAAAACCCGAAAAACGGATCATACTGGATTCCACCATCTGTTGAAGTCATTGATGCAAAAGCAACATCATATTCATCTGAGTTCTGGACAAGTATTCTGAATATGAAAAACGAAACATCCGGATGGAATAATGTATACAACTTAAGCATATATGGAAATGACTTCACAAAATTAGGGGACCCATACATTGTTTCCATGCCAATATCATTAATAGGACAAAACCAGACGAATTATGTACAGATAAATACAGGCACTAATGATACATATTTCACTGGCGGGTCGCCAGACAATAAAGTGATATACACAATAAAACTCAAAGGAATAGCAAGTTACGGCGGCATATCTCCTAAAGCCGAAGGATGCGAATGGAGAGTAGAACAATACAATAACAATAACGCTACAATCAAAATCCCATCAGACTATAATGGAACAAAGACCTGCGAGTTTTCAAGTACCCAAATAGTCTATGATCACGATGATTCAATAGATAACGCAGCAATCTTGCTATTGCAACAGCTTGATGTAACAGGCGATAACAGGATAGACATTGCAATAGATCAGACAAACATAAACATACGCATAATAAAGGTTACAGACATCCCCTGGATGTGGGGTCCTGCAATCATGAAACTGGAAATATGGAAGTAATAACATGCCTAAAGGATTTGTATATACCCTGTTTGTAGTGGCAGTTACATTATCATTAGTCACACTGATAAGCATACACGCATCATCTGAAAACACTATCGATACATCAGCAAGAATCAGAAGCACGCTATTATTAAATATCTTAAATGACCTGAATGATGACCTTGCAAGAAGTTCATACATTGCAACTAAAAGAGCAATTTTAAGCTTGACTGACTATACAATAACCAATGGATCATTTATTAATGACACAGAATCCACCATATTTGACGTAAGCACAACAGGAGAATATAATGGATCAGCACTTCCATTAATGAAAAACACGACAATCAATGACTGGACTGTATCAATACAGGACATACTAAGCAAAATGGGCATAGAAGGCACAATCACTCTTGAAAGCTACACAGTCAGACAGAGGGACCTATACAATCTCGAACTTGCAACAGTCTATGAACTGGACATTTATGACCCTGTCTCTACAATTCGCATGAAAAGAAATGTAACGCAAAATGTGACAATAGACTATAATTATTTTGAGGATACTCTAAACACTGTCAAGAGCAACATGTTATTTTCAACAGCATATATATTATGCAACCTCTCCGGAACATACGGAAAAGCACTGGTATCCAGTACAAATGCAACCAACTGGACAGTCGGAAGAGTATTCAAGTCAACAGGTCCGGGCGACATTATTTCATTATCAGGCAACCAGAGAGCAGAGAGGATACTCATCACACAGAACATATCAAAATATGCACTATCTGACATAAATGAATTCAAAGGCGTAATATCCGAAACATCTGACAACCTTGCAGGGATCACCATACCAAAAATCATAGGTACAAATGATGCCTGCTCTAATACAGAGGATTCCTATATCCCGGCAATGAGCACAGAAATAGACAAATGGATCAATAATATCATGACAACCCAGGAAACAACATGTTTTATTGAACATGAATATGGACCAACATTCTTTGACCGTATGGAAGGAAATGTAACATACGGAAAGTACAGCACAACAGGTACTGCAACATTTATAGACCCCAGAGTCCTGCCGAAAAAGCCTCAAAAAGAACTTGATTTCATATACTGGAATTCATAATGTGGTTATAGTTCAGATCGTCACTATATGGACAAACTAAATCAAAAACCAATAGACCTTAACTATCCGGGAAAATCTCCGATTTTCTGGATTTTCGAAATGGTCACCCATTTCGAATGACTAAAAATCGAGAGACTCGATTTTTGTCATGTTTGAAAACACTTTTGTGTTTTCGACATCCAAAAAGGCATGTGCCTTTTATGGATCACAAAAATCCACCCAATAATGTGGATTTTTAGTGATTTCGAAAATTGGAAATTTTGTACAAATTTTCAAATTCATAAAAATCACACGGTGATTTTTAATGATCCTAACAAATCACATTGATTTGTTGGATGCTAAAATTGCATAGCAATTTTAAGCATATGGAAAAGTCATATAGTCCATTTTGAAGACGATAGTCTTCGAAAGCGTGGCATATAATGCCATGAAATAGTTATGGCTTTTACTATATTCCCAAGCGAATCTATACTCCTTAAACTTGCTGGGAACACAATCTACATAGAAATACTAAAAATCAGCGCTCTTTTTATTCTATAATTACAGGCGCATCTTTCTCTCGCTCAAGTATCTCAAAGTACAATCCCTTTATTTTTTCAAGTTCATGCCTTAAGACTTCATTTTCATTCTGGACAGCACGCACCCGATTTTCCAGTGTTTCACGATTCATGCCATCCCCGGATTTAATCATCTCGATTTTCTCTGTAAGTTCCTTGAGTTTACCATCATACCTTCCCTCAATATCATTTAGGTTTGCACCGGATTTTTCTTCTTTTCTCTCAAAATTCTCTATTATCGTCATGACATCATCAATAAGTTCTGTTTTTGTATCTTTCAGCAAAACCAGATCGCTTTCAATCTGCGAAAGTCGCTCTGCAAGCGGCTTGACTGAACCTTCAATCTTTCTATGAGCATTTTTGCTAATCTCTATATGCTTCGCTTCAACTTTCCTGTTCAGCATTACAACAGACTTCGCAATCTCATGCTGATTTGCTGCATGAGGTATGAGTTTATTATCAAGAATATTCTCAACTTCCAGTGGAGACACGCTCTGTTCTAATTTTTTCATACCCTTCTTTAGCTGTTCAATATCACTTTGAGATTTCGCCCTGAACTCAGCAAATTCTTCATATACTGGCTGACCAGTACTGCTCTTCTTCTTCAGTGTATCACAGATATCCTTATTCAGCAAGCGTATCTTTGTCTCATAATCCTTTTTAAGAGCGCCCATCAGGACACTTTGCTTCAAAGTATCACTTTTCATCCTGGACTTAATATCCGCACTCAGCGTACTGATGTTCTCCACAACATCAGAAAGCTCAGCATCAATGGTTTTTTTAATTGTTTTCTCAAAATTTGCAGGTAAATGTGCACCCCCAACATTTACTGAATTTCGGATAATATCAATATCATTCTCAATATTAGCTATCCTCTTGTTTGCACCACCATATGTCTTATACAAATTCGAGATACTTTCCTTCAGTACCGGCACATACTTCAAATATTGTGCATCTTTTGAAACTGCAGTTTCAGAGTCTATGACTTTTGAAAACCCGTCTGAAGCAGATTGCATATCTTTTAATTTATCATCAATATTTCCAAACCTCTTTTCAATCTTATCAACTACACCTTTCATAGTTGCGATTTCTGTCCTGACATCATTAATATCTACTTTACCTGTAGCTTCTAAAGGACCTGTTCGAGTTGAAAGAATTGATTCCAACTTTTTATCTCTCTTTTCAAGACCGACTTTGATTAAAGAGACGAATTTCTTAAATTCCATATCAATAGACGTATATTTCTGTTCAAGAGCAACAATTTTTGAAGCATCATTCTTTTGACCCTGATTCTCCTGCATTTTTTTAAGTGAATTAAGTTCTGATTTAAGAGAGGATAATATTTTCCCAAAATTTGATACATCTACTTTCGCATCCGGAACTGTAATCTTTGTACTTATCATCTTTATAGCATTGGAAAGTAATTCCATCTTACCTTGCAGAGTATCTACGTCATCTGTAAGCCCAAGAATTTCGTCCTGAGCCTGTATTGTTTCAAGTTTTGTAATCAGCTCCAAATCCTCCATCTCACGCAACCGGGACCTGATTTCTGACAGCATCGAAACAGAATTTTTCAGGTCTCTTATTTCACCTGTTGACTTGATACTCTCTTTAAGTCTGACAAGAGCATTTTCCATAACAAGTACCCTTCCAGAAATATCAGGCACTCTGCTATTTTTCAGAATCTCGGACTGCTCAGTGCCTGCTGCCTCCTTTAAAGAACTCTTTTTCCCAATCATCAGATTTCCTCTCTCAATAAACCCATATCATTCTATACATAATACAATTCTATGTATATTACATCAACTAAGTATATTACATTAACGATAGTTAATATAGAATAATAACATCCCATATATAAATAATTTCACAAGCTGGGGATGTGGATATTTTTTCCGTGATACTAAATTTCCTCGCAACCTTGAGTTCTATTGGAGAAGAGGTCAGAGGGTTTCGCTTTAGCACATAAAATACGTATTTTAGGTCATCAAAAAAATACACTTTTCACGGAAATTTTACTCATATCCGTTATGTCTTCAACTATAGATAAAGGCAAATACATGAACTCCCCTTCAATTTTTATTCTTGGAACAAGCGGTCTTTATAAATATCTGAGAGATATAACTTTCAAGTAACAAATACCCATGATTCCAAAAATCAGGAGGTAGTATCTTAATGTCATGGACTGATATTTCTGAACTCAAAAAAAACATAATACAAAGAAAAACAAGCATTGCACTTGTAGGATTAGGATATGTAGGTCTGCCCCTTGCCATGACTTTTGCTAAAAGTGGCTTCAATGTCTATGGATATGACATCGACATAACCAAAATACAGACCCTGAAACGAAAAAAAAACTACCTTGAAGGCGAAGACTGGGTAACGAAGATACTAAAGGAATCACAAACATTCCACCCATCGGACAGTGTCGAAAATGCTGGTAATCACAACATAATAATTGTTGCAGTTCCCACTCCTGCTGACCCCGCAACCAAGAAACCGATTTATGATTATATTGAATCATCAGCCAAAGCTGTTGCCCTGAATCTGAAAAAAGGCAGTATCGTCATTCTTGAATCAACAGTTGGACCAGGCACAACAGAAGGATTATTCAAAAAGACCCTTGAATCAGTATCAGGTTTAAGAGCAGGACATGATTTTGGTCTCGGTTATTCACCGGAGCGCGTAAATCCCGGCGATGAAGAACACAGGATAGAAAAAATACCGAAAGTCGTAAGCGGCATGGATGACGCAAGCGCCAGTGCATGCGCATGTATCTATAGTCAGATTGTCCCTTCAGTCTACGTGACACCAACCATAAAGGAAGCAGAACTCACCAAGCTCCTCGAGAACGTCCAGAGAGACATGAATATCGCTCTTGTAAATGAATTCGCAAAGATCTGCGATGTGCTCAATGCAGATGTCACAAAAGTCATTGAAGCTGCTTCCACAAAATGGAATTTCTACAATATCTCACCAGGCTGTGGTGTAGGCGGTCATTGTCTTCCCGATGACCCATGGTTTCTCCTCCATGAACTTGAAAAAAAGGGATACACCTCAGACCTGATTAAGACAGCAAGAAAGACAAATGATGGAATGCCTATATACACTGCACACAAAGCAGATATGCTCCTTGGCAAAGAACCGAATGGCGCGAAAATAGCAATACTCGGTCTCGCCTATAAAAATGATACATCAGACATGCGAAACACCCCCACAAAAGCGATTGTCGATGAGATGAGAAGTATTGGCTACACAAATCTCATAGCATACGATCCGCATGTCACAAAAGTAGATTGGATTAAGACAGATACTTTTGAAAATACAGTAAAAGATGCAAAACTCGTAGTCGCTGCAACATCGCATAAACGCATAAAGAGTATGACAGCAACAGACCTGAAAAAGCTTGCACCCCACGCATCATTGATAGATGGCAGGAATATGTTCGATAAAAGCGAATTTGTGAAAAAGCATATAGATTACACTGGAATCGGACGGTGAACATCTTATGGGAATGCCAATAATCGTACCAGTCATCGGCTCACAGATACTTTTCGGAGCTTTTGCAAAACTCAAAAAAAAACCGTATGTTATCCCTGCCAAGTCCGGTTATAAACCAACCCTCAGTGTCGTGATTCCTGCAAAAGATGAAGGACGGCGCATACAATATGCTTTGGCATCTCTTGAGATGCAGACATATCCACTTGAAAAAGTATATGTGATTGACGATGGCTCCAAAGATAATACCGCAGACATAGTACGGAAAATGAACGATCTGATGAAAGGCATTGAAATTGAACTATATTCTAACAAAAAATCATGCGGCAAAACACCAGGTGTAAAATTCGCAGCAAGAACAGCAACCACAGAAAAAATCATGGTACTTGATGCAGATACAATACTTTCTGACCCAAAGTATATTGAGAAAGTCATGACTGCACATTCAGACCCTAAAACAGGCTGCAGTTACGGCATGGTTACGCCGTTTTCAAGAAAAGAACAGCTTAGGACACTGTTTAAGATGCTTCTCACAAAACACTACCCAATCTCAAGAGAACTCATCATGCACTACAAAAACAAGGCAAAAATGAGCACCATAGAAAAAATAGGATATTATCTTTTTCGCTGGCCAGTCGAGAGATACCGCGAAGCATTATATCTTACAGACCAGTATTTTGCGAAAGACAGCGCACTGCGTGTCTATGGCACAACCCTTTTCCCCATAGGATGCGGTGTAGTATACGACAGGAAACTCCTGACAGATATATTCAAAACTTACGAACAGACCCTTGGCGACGACCTAACAACATCAGAAGACATATTCATCGGGTTCTCAGTTGTAAACAAAGGCTACAAAAACATACAGATATCAGATGCAAAAATGGTAAGCGCCGAGCCCCGCGTCGACAGGCTGCCAAGACAGCTTTTCTTATGGACATCATCATTTCTCCAAAGCGCCTACTACTTCAGAAACATGACATTTGCACTGAAACGCAAAAACAACAAACCAGCAATCGGCTGGATAATCCTCCCGCCGATATTTGAAAAAATAACATACCCTTTAGCCCTGGCATACCTCATCTGGTTTGACTACTGGTATGCTATACTCACATTCATGATAGAATTCATATCATACATGTTCATATTGCGGATGTCTGATCCCAAAATGTCCAAAAGACACTATCTTAAAATATGTGCTGTAACACTCCCGCTTCGTGTTATCAACTTGTTTTTAGACATCTACGTGACAATCCGCTTTGTAATAGACCTTATAATCGGACGGAGGAATTGGAGAAAATGAACGCAAAAATAAATGAAAGAATATTGGTGACCGGTGGAGCAGGATTTATCGGAACACACCTGATCAAAGAATTATTCAGGAGAAAAAAAGATATCCACATAGTGGTCCTTGACGATTTTTCAGTCGGAAAAAAAGAAAAACTTATATCCATCTGTGAAAACGCAAAAAAACTCAAGATAGTAAAAGGAGATATAAGAGACAAAGAAATGCTTGATAAGATATTGCCAGGCATAACCATAGTATACCATATGGCCGCAGTCGTAGGTGTTGACAGGGTAATAGCAATGCCAAAAGAGACATGGGATGTCGATATCAACGGCACGAAAACACTCATTGAAAGATGCATACAGCATAAAGTAAAACGCTTCTTTCTGGCCTCATCATCAGAATGCTATGGAAGATACTCTTCAAAAGATTTGCCGATGAAAGAAAGCGATCAGATAGCTCCGAATACAGACTATGGACGCGCAAAATATGAATGTGAAAAAGTATGTGAACAGTATACCAAAGACAAAAGGATTAGCTGCGTAGCTGCAAGATATTTTAATGTCTATGGCAGGTTCCAGAGTTTCAATGGCTATGTAATCCCAAACATGGTAGTACAGGCACTCAACAATGAGCCAATCAGAATATACGGGCATGGCGACCAGTTCCGCGACTTCATGTATATAGACGATACAGTCGACGCTACAATAAAGCTTACACAAAGCAGCCTTACAGGAACATACAACATTGGCTCTGCTGAATACACAAGCATAAAGAACATCGCAAAGACCATAATCAAACTTACCGGCTCAGACTCAATAATAGCCCATGTACCGATAAGACGCCCCACAGACACAGAAAGTAAATTAAGTGACAATACAAAAATCAGGAAAGCAACAGACTGGAAACCAAAGCATAACATCAGTACCGGACTCAAAGAGACTGTTGAAAGTTATAGGAGGCATCTAAATGAATGTAATTGCAATCTGCGCACACCCTGATGATATAGAATTCAACTGCGCAGGAACTCT
>DAOWAN010000173.1 GCA_030634545.1 Candidatus Nanohalarchaeota archaeon | reverse complement strand
TAAGATTTCTTATCCTACGGCAGAGGATTTTGTGGAGTATTATGGGTCTACAAGTTTGTTTCGGATGACTTCGAAGGGCAAGGATGCGGATGAGATTATCCGGGGAGTCAGGGATGAAGTTAAATCTGTTTATGACAGAAATGAGTGTTTTTTTAATTATAAGAAAGTCCGGGCTGTTGTTGTGTATAATTAGGTTTGTTTCGGGGCAGTGATTGAGAGATTGCTTTTAGTGATAGCTGTATTGTTGCCCTGTTGTGAGTATGGTTGTTTTTAGATGTGTCTGATTTTACTGTTGCTCGCTGGGCTTTCTTTTTTTGTGGCGCCACGCATCTGTTTTTGTTTTGAAATATAGTTCGTATAATCTTTTTATGGTCCATATTGTGTCTTTGTATGAATTTTTTCGCAGTATGAATTTTTTGATGTTTTTTTTGGTTATGACCTTGTTGCGGATGATTTTTGCAGATACTTTCATTGCTTCTTCGTGTGCTTTTATTCTTTCTTCTTTTGTGAATTCGGGTGTTTCAAATATCGGGTGTCCTGCCATTTGCCTGAATTTGCTGAAGTCCATATCGTCATAGTCATAGAGTATTGTTCCATGTTCCTGTACGTAGTCCCATAGTCTTGTGCCGGGTAAGATGTTTGCATGGTTGAAGCCCAGGTTGTCTAACTTTAGTTCTTTTGCAAATTCTATTGTGTCTTTTGCTGTTTTGGGTGTTTCATTGGAGAGACCTATGATGAAGTGTGCGCCGATGGTTTCGATTCCTGCCTTTCTTGCATCTTTTACGGCGCGTCTTACATCGTCTTTTGTTATACCTTTTCGCAGGTTTTTTAGTATTTTGTCGTTCCCGGATTCAATCCCAAACCATATCTCTTTGAAGCCAGCCTTTTTTGCTTTTTTGAATAATTCCATGTCTGTGTTTTTTGCGTGAAATCCGTTTACGGATCTTATTTCTATGTTTAATTTCTTTTTGATTATCAGATCGCATATTTTTTTTACGCGTTTGATGTCTAAGTTGAATGTGTCATCGACAATAGAGATTGCTTTGTGTGGACCTTTTGCGATATCGGGATACTTTTTTATAAGGTATTCAATTTCTTCAACGATGTTTTCGGCGCTTCTACTACGCCATTTAAAGCCTGTTACTGTCTTGAAACAAAATTCACAGTTGTATGGGCACCCGCGGCTTGTAAGTATTGATAGTGGGGCATGGTAGCTGTTTATGTTTATACTGTCTCTGTCAGGGAATGGGTATTTGTCAAGGTTTTGGATGTAATCGTTTGGTTCGGTTTTTACTATTTTGTTGTTTTGTCTGTAGATTAGTCCTTTTATTTTGTTTAGTTTTCCTTTTTTTTCAATTGCTTTTACAAGTTTGTTTATTGTGTTGTCTGCTTCCCCATATACTATGATGTCTATTTCCGGGCATATGTCCAGTATTTTTTCCTGATATAATGTTGCGTGAGGTCCGCCGAGAATTATTGTTTTGCAAAATGGTCTTGCGAGTTGTATGAGTTTTTTTGTCTCAATCCAGATTGGGGTTGTTGCTGTGAATGCGACGATGTCTGGTTTTTTTTCAAGTTGCTCTTTGAAATACTTGAGTGTGCGTTCGTGATATGGTATGGTTTCGCAGATGTCACAGATTGTTGTGTCTTTGTATCCTTTTTTTTTGAGTATTGCAGTAAGCAACATTATGCCTGTGGAGGGATTTCCGGAGCCTTGTGGTTGTACGAATATTATTTTCATGTTATCAATTGTTTGTTTTTGAAATTGGAGGTATTTGTTTTTGTCGATGTACTAAATTGTTGCATATTGGTTTTTCGGTGGGTAAAATGGAAGTCATAGGGGTTTGGCGATGAACATATATTCGCTGCAAAAGAAGTTTGGGAATATGGCTGATTTTACTTTGTTTAATTTGTTTTCACTTAATTGCTTGCTGATGTCATTAACGTGGAAGCCGTTGTCTTCTAACATTTCCTTGCAGGAGTTTAGTGAGTAGTGCTGAAAATGCATGCTTTTGTGTTCTGGCCATATCAGGTTGTAGTGAGTGTTGTAAGATTCGCAACCGGGCCATAGCATTTCGTAGTTCTTTGTCTGGGCGAAGAGATAGCTTATTCTGTATTTCCAGTATGCTGAGTTAGTTGATTCGATAATGAATTTGCCACTTTTTTTAAGAACTCTTTTTACTTCTCTTGCGAAGTTGGTCGGGTCGATAAGATGGGCAATTGTTTCGAAGTTTATGACATAATCAAAGAAAACGTCTTTATAAGGCAGTTTGTTGTTGACATCACCACATGTAGTGTTTATGCCTTTTGTTCTGCATTTTTCAACCCATTGCGGGTATATGTCTATTCCATAAACGTCAAATCCAAGTTCTTTTAATTTGTTCAGAAATAAACCGTCAGCGCAACCGATTTCCAAAACTTTACCTTTCGGAAGTTTTTTGAATATTTCTAATCCAAGATTATGGCGTTTATTCCAAGTCATTGATTCGTAATGCTTGTATCGTTCTGATTCTTTTCTTAGTGCAATATTCTCTTTTGTCATATTTGTACTTTTATTCATGTGTTTTTTTATATAAGTTTGGATTTAGGTATTGCTGAAAGCGGTATTGTTACACTGGCGTGGTTGCTGATGCTTTCGGGTTCTACGAATACTATATTAATGTAATCTATTATGATTATGTATTTTTGTGTTCTGTAAAACGGTTGTTATTTGGATGATATATTTTTAAAATCTTTAGTTTAGTTATTTTT
>DAOWAN010000069.1 GCA_030634545.1 Candidatus Nanohalarchaeota archaeon | reverse complement strand
CGGCGGCGGGGATGATCCAAACATTTCGCTGCTTGATGCCTGGTAGAATTTTATTCCGTTGCCGCTTCGTCTTATTGCTTCCAGTATCCTGGTTGTGCCGAGGGCTGTGATGTTTCCTGAGTATTCGGGGATGTCGAAGCTAACGCGTACATGTGTCTGTGCTCCCAGGTGATATACTTCACAGGGTTTTATGTTGTAGATGATGTTGTTGATTTGCTCGGAGTCGGATACATCGCCATAATGGAGGAATAATCTCGCTTTTGGGTCATGGAGGTCGACGAATATGTGGTCTATTCTGCTTGTATTGAAAGTAGATGATCTTCTGATGATGCCATGGACTTCATAGCCTTTGTTTAATAATAATTCTGCTAAGTATGAGCCGTCTTGTCCGGTTATGCCGGTGATTAGAGCTGTTTTTGACATGGGGATGCCTCCTTAATATTGTCTATGTTTTTACTAATATGGGATATATATAAATATATCAGTTGTGTTCCAAGAATTTTTTTCCAACTTTTAGTTCATGAAATATGAGTTTTATGAAGTATAGGCCTGTGTCGAATGAACCTGCTGTGCTGAACCCGCCGATTCTGTTGGGTTCGTAGGTGGGGATTTCTTTTATTTTGTATTTTAATTTCATTGCGCGGATTGACATCTGGTATTCTATTCCAAAACCATGTGCGTCCAGGTTCAGTTCTTTTAGTTTTTCTTTTTTTATTGCGCGGAAGCCGTTGATGTTGTCTGTCAGGCTGCCGTTCCAGAGGATGTTTGCGGTTGCTGTGAATGCCTTGTTTCCGAATCCACGGAATATTCCGGCGTCGTCGCTTTTTGATCCTTTCATGAATCGTGAAGCAATTGCGATGTCTGATCCTTTTTCCAGTTCTGCAATCAGTTTTAGGATGTCTTTTGGATCTTCGTTTCCGTCAGGACTGAAATAGACAATATAGTCTCCTTTTGCTTTTTTCATACCTATTCTGAATGCTTCGCCCCGACCGTGAATCTTTTGAGATATCACTTTTATTCCTTTTTTTTTGAAGAACTCAATTGTGCCGTCTGTGGAGCCGCCGTCTATGACAAAGTATTCATCTACTTTTTTGAAAGGTATTTTGTTGTATAGTGCCTGTACTCCGTTGATTTCGTTGAATGTCAGGATTATCAGTGTTGATTTCATTTGTCTGCCTCCGATTGAGGTGGTAATATAAGATTGTTTTGTCTGAGGTGTGAATTTTGTATATTAAAGTTTGTTTGCTTTGACTGTGGTTCTAATTTTTCTGAATGTTATATTGAGTAGCAATGCATATAAATCTTAAGACTCGTTGTTTCTGTGAGTGGGGATGTATGTTTTATCATGCATCAGATGGTTTCCTGGAAGAGAAGCGGTTAATAAAAGACTTTACGAAGACGTCGCCCAGCATATTTGCAGCGGAGTTCATTGTCCATTTCAGTTCATTGGAAGACCTGATTGTGGTAATCATCTCAATCGCTTTTGAGGGTCTAAAATAGAATTCTGAGTAAGCCATTCTCTGGTATTTCAAAATCGTTTCTGGTGCGAGGTTATCAAAACGATAATAGAAGTTGCTGCTTAAAAAACCTGTCTCTAGTCCGGAATCAATGTTTTTTGTGAAACCCCCTTTCTTATCTATCATCTCATAAAGTTCTGTGCCTGGCAGCGGGACTACAATTGAAAAATTAGCGATATGGGGATTTGCTTTCTTAGCGAAATCGATGGTCTTTCTCATACTGGCTTCTGTCTCGCCCGGGAGACCAATCATGAAGAAACCAGTTACAACGATGTCTTCTTCTCTGAACCACTCTATTGCTTTTATGACTTTTGACAGATTCAGGGTTTTTTTCATGATCTTTAGCATGCGGGGTGAACCGGATTCTATGCCTATTCCTGCTCTTACTACACCGGCTTGTTTCATTTTCTTTACCAGCTTTCGGGTCAGTCTGTCTGCTCTTACACCATTTTGCAAATTTATTGCTATTCCCATTTTTTTTTCTATGATTAAATCAAGTATTTTCTCTGCATTTTCTATGTTTAATGTGAAGTTGTCGTCAAGTATGTCGATCTGTTTTGCGCCATATTTGTTAACAAGTAACTCTACCTCGTCTACAAAATTTTTTGGGCTTCTTGATCTGAACTTGAAGCCAAATATGCTTTTGTTGCAGTAGATGCATGCGTATGGGCAACCTCTGCTGCTTATGATTGAGCCTATCGGAAATTTTCTTGCTTTTGATTTGTATTTTTTAAGTTCCGGGAGCAGATGATATGCTGGGAATGGTATGGTGTCTAAATCTGTTATCAATGCGCGATCCTTGTTTGTTATGATTTTGCCTTTTTTCATATAGGTTATGCCATCTATGTCTGTAAATTTGCCATTTTTCTCTATTATTTCTTTGATGGTTACTTCTCCTTCCTGTCGTACTATGCAATCTGCTTTTGATTTAACTAGTACATTTTCCGGGGCTGCTGTCGCATGCGGACCGCCCAGTATTACGAGCTTCTTTAATTTCTTTTTAACTTCTTTTGCAAGTTCAATTCCTGATCTGCATGTGACAATATTTACTGAGATTGCGACTAAGTCCGGGTTGAACTTTTTAATCTGTTTAAAGACAGTGTCATTTTGCAATTGGAGGACATTTGCATCAATTATCTTGGCTTTTACGCCCATGGATTCGACTACTGATGCGAGATACGCTATGCCTAGTGGCGGGTACATTGTGGCTTCGTTGATTCCTTCAGCATAATAGGGATATGGGTTTATGAAAATCGCTTTCTTTATCTTGACCATGATGACATCTCCTGTAACTTAAAATATTTGACAACTCAGATTTATATTTGCATGTTTTGTGTGATGTGCGGGGGTGTGGCTCTGTGAGTTTCTGTCTGATGGGTTGTGTCTGGTTAGTTTCAGGTGAATCCGGGATATTGTGAAGATTACTAGAGATTCAGTGCAATTTCCGGTCTGATTTATGATTGTATTGTTTGCTTTTTCGATGCAGACCATTTATCTAAAAAGGGCATTGAACCTGCGCTTAAAATGCCGAGTGCCACATAAGATAATGCGCGGTATATTATTACGCCTGCAATGAGAGCATTGATTTCCAGACCGAATGAAGATATCATGAATATCAGTGCGGCATCTAAAGAGCCTAGTCCTCCTGGTAAGAATGTAACTGCGCCAATGAGAAAAGAGATTGAGACGAGGATAAAACAAATCAGCGGGCTTAAAAATAGTCCGACAGATAGCAGGGAAATATACAATGCCAGTCCTTCAAAAAACCATATTACTGCTGTTGCGAGCATTAACTTCCCGGGAAATCCTTTTGTCTTTGTTTTTGAAATTGCTGAATAAAAAAGATTTGGATTAATTTTACGACTGAAGAGGTTATTTGCTTTTTTGATGATGAAGAATATGAATTTCTTATTCAAAAGTGTGAAAACAATACAGAATACTACAAACAGGACAATCAAAAATATCTCAAATAAGTGCAGTCGGGCTGTGTCTGATTCTGATATGAATGCCAGAGTTCCTGCAATGGAAACCACTACCAATAAGATGATGTCTGCTGCTCTCTCTATAACTACCAAAGGGACTGTGCCTGACATCCTGTCACTGCTCATCTTCTTCAAAAAATAAGATCTGACTGGCTCTCCAACTCTCCCGGGAGTCAGGGTACTCACAAATAAACCTAGAAACATGGATACGCATGAATAGGATGCTCTTACTTTGTATCCTGAGTTTAAAAGAAGTGTATGCCATCGATATGCTTTCAAAAACAGTACGAATCCAGAGAGCAAAAATGCGTATAGAACAATGATGAGGTCTGCTGAGCCTATAACAATCAAAGCTTTGGAAACATCAAAAAAGAAGAACAAAAAAATAAGAATAAAAAAACTTATGAAATATGTGATGATACTAAATGCACGGTGCTTCATAAAAATATTTGATGACCAAACAATATATACTCTACTGTGGAATGTTTTTTGAGATGTATAAAGTATAGAATTCTCTTGGTATGTTTTTTGATATTTTACGGTGTCTCTTTCAGAGGGTGATGTTGTTGGTGTAGAGTATTATGATGACTAATGCGAGCCACAATGTCATACAGGTCAGTATGCCTTTGTCTTTGAATATCATTTCTGTTTCCCCGCCGAAGTTTTTTGCATGTATGAGGAGCATGTATCTGAAAATTCCGTATACTGCAAGAGGTATTGTTGCCATCAGGTAGATGTTGTCTGCGAGGAATGTGTATAGGGTGTAGGATATTATCAGGGAGCTTGTTGTGATGGTTATCATCTGGTCCAGCAGGTCTGTTGAATATTCTTCAAGGATTTTTCGGTGGCTTTTTGCGTCTTTGCCTAGCAGGACCAGTTCATGTCTTCTTTTTGCAAGTGCGAGGAATAGTGCGAGCAGGAATGTACAGATTATGAGCCAGGGGGATATGAAGACGCTTATTGCCAGACAGCCGGCTATTGCTCTTATTACGAAGTGGATGGAGATTGTGAGGATGTCGATTAGTATTATGTTTTTCAGGTAGAGGGTGTATGCGTTGTGCATGATGAAGAATGTTAGTGATGCTATGAAGAATTGCGGGTTTATGGTGTAGGACCATGTTAGGGAGATGGTTATCAGGGTTATGGCTGCTATGAGTGCTATGTGTTTGTCCAGGGTGCCTGCTGCGATGGGTCTTCTGCATTTTTTTGGGTGCATCTGGTCTTTTTTTCTGTCTATGATGTCGTTGATTATGTAGTCGCTTCCTGAGAGCATGCAAAATATTATGAATGCTGAGGTTATGTTGAGCCACATGGATTGGTTGAGCAGGTTTTTTGAGAATATTATGCATATGAATAGTATCAGGTTTTTGTACCATTGTTTGGGGCGGAGGGAGGTTATTAGTTCTTTTAGCATTATATCATCTGGTTGATTTGTGTTGTGATATTATTTGTTGTTTGTATTTTGTTTATGATTCTGGATTTTTTATTGTAGTCCCCCTTTGTGTTTTGTGGAGTCCCAACCTTCTGAAAGGTTGGCTATCAGGTGCGTTTCGCTTTGCTCAAGCGCACTAGGGATTATTTTTTGTTTTGTTTTTCTCATGCCCCCACCCTCCCAATTATTGCTATGTTCTTGGGGTTTCTGTTTCTTGTGTCTGGTTTCTAGTAGGGGTTCCAGTTTTTTACTTCTTTGTATTTTGGGTATCTGCCGTATCTGTATTTTTCGAACAGGTGTCCCCATTCTGTTTTTTTGAATTTGTCTATGTGCTTTTTGCCTATGGCATTGTACCATATCTTGTCGTGGTAGAGTTCTGATGCGAAGATGAATGCCCGAAATACTGGTGAGTAGAATAGCAGGTGGTGGAGCCATTTTGTGTCTTGGGTCTTTTTTCTTAGGAGCTGGTCCCATTGGATTATCGGGCTTTTTTTGACGTGGAATCTGAAGTTCAGTTTTTTGAAATCGTTTTTGCTGATGCCTGTTATGTCTATCTGGTCTATGTCGCCGATCCCGAGACCCCGGTCGTGTGCGGTTTTTATGTAGTCTATTTTCATGGGGTCGAAGCCCATTATCTTTGATGATATGGCGTCGATTGCGACCTGGTCGCTGCCTGCGAGGATTGTGTTGCCTATGTAGGGTATCATTGTTCTTGGACCTGCGCCGTTGCCGCAGACTGTGCCGTCCATTGCGGTGAATATGCCTTTGTGGATTTCTTTCTGGATTGCGAGGAGGTCTACCAGTATTTCGTGTATTTTTTTGTGGGCATGATGGCGGTATTTTGGGATGAGACCGCCGAAGGCGTTTTTCATTGTGCCGGTGGTTGTTGTGTGTCCGTGGGTCTTGACTGTTGGCAGGTGGATTACGTTGCTTTTTTTGAATATTTCGGGGATCTGTATCTCTTCGAAGATGTCGTACATGGCGAGCATTTCTGCTTTTGGCTTGTAGGTGATCCATTTGACGTCTGTCAGGGGCTGGAATTTTACTTTGTGGTTTTTCATGACCTGAAGCCATTTGTTGAGGTATGCGCCTTTCCATGGGTGGGTTACGACGGTCTGGTTTTCTACTGGCAGGATGTCTTTGTATTTGTCGTCTTTTAGTGTCTTGAGGACTGCGTCGAGCTGCCAGGGTGGGGTTGAGCAGGATGGGTAGTAGAGGCTCCATGAGAGGTTTATTTTTATTATTGTTTTTGAGCTTTTTGGCAGTGTTTTTTTGTATTCTGCGAGGTTCATTAGTTTTTTGTAGTCGTCGAGTATTGTTTTAGGGGTGGTTTTCAGGATAGCTATTTTTGATGTTTTCATGTTTAAGACCTTTGTCTGATTTTTTTGTGTTATGTGTTTGGTTAGTAAGTTTGAATTGGTTATTATGATTTCTTAGGATACTAGACTGCTGTCATATAATTTGATATTTCAGTATCTGTCTAGTATAGTAATATTAGTAATATTTATAAAATATTACTAAAGAATATATAATTCTGTAGGGTAATGAAGACTAAAAATAAAGATTAAAAGAATTTATGGAATTAAACTTATATCAATTCTATTTAATGGTTTTGTTTTGTGTTTAGGGTGTATTTTTACTTATGGGTTTTTGTTCTGTGATTGCTTTTTTGTCTGGTGTGTGTGCTGATTTTTTATGTGGTATTTTTTTTTGAATGTCAGGTAGATGACGAGTCCCATGAGTGCGCCGTACCAGAGGGTGCCTAGTCTTGTTATCATTGCTATTCCTACTGAGGTTGCGGCGGGGATGTTGTTAAGTTGCAGGAGGGTGAAGATTGTTGCTTCTGCGACGCCGAGACCGCCCGGGAGCATGCTTATTGCGCCTGCGAGGGATGCGAAGCTGAAGATGAATGTTGCGTGCAGCATGCTTATGTAGTGTCCGAAACCAAGTATGACCAGATAGAGACCTATGCATTCGAAGAGCCATGCTACTGCGCTTAGGAGTGACATTGCGATCATGCCTTTTGGTTCGAGGGTTTTTTGGAATGTTTTGTGCATTGTCTTTATGTTTTCTGCGTATTTTCCTGTTTTTGATTCGAGTTTTGAGATTATCAGTTTTGAGATTGGTCTGGATTTTATTGCACTTAAGAATATGAGGATGATTGCGGGGAATGCCAGGATGAGGAGCAGGTCTTGTTTGTAGTATAGGGCGCCTGCGAATGAGAGGATGACTAGTCCGAGGACGTCTGTGATGCGTTCGATTATTACTACGGGTATTGTTTTGCTTCTCTCTGTTCCTTCTATGTCTTTTATCAGCCATGCTTTCCATATCTCTCCTATTTTGCCGGGGGTTATTATCATGGATAGACCGCTTGCGAATATGAATAGGTTTTCTTTGAGGGGCAGGTGTATTCCTGCTTTTTTTAGGAAGTAGTCCCATTTTATGAATCGTATGAGGTAGTTTGCGGTTGTGAGGGCGAAGAGGATGAATAGGTAGGGCCAGTAGAAGTTGCTTAGTGCTGTTGTGAGTTTGTTAAAGTCTGCGTAGATGCACATTGCCAGGTATACTGAGACTGATGCGATGATGATGGACCAGATTTTGGTGTCTTTTTTCATTGCATCACGAGTGTTGGTGTTGGATTTGCATCAAATGGTTGCTGGCTCAATGTTGTATCAGGTAGTTATATTTGCAGTGCGTTTCTTATTATGGGTGTTACTGATAGTATATTGTGTTCTTTTGTTATTGTTTTTCCTTTTTGGATGTTTTTGCCGTAGAGTATGAATGGGACGTATTTTTCTCCTTTGTCCCAGTGACCGTGACCGCCGATGCCTTTTGATTGACCGTGGTCTGCCATTATCAGTATTATTGAGTCTTTTAGTTTTTTTTCTTTTTTCAGGTGGTTTATGAAGTCGCCGATTAGTGAGTCTACGTTTTCTATTGTGCGGATGTAGTCTTTTGTGAAGCAGCCTCGTGCGTGACCTGTCTGGTCTACGGATATTAGCTGGGTTACTAGGAGGTTTGGGTCTTCTTTTTTTGTGATGTCTTTTGCGATGTTCATGATTGTTGTGTCTGCTGTTGAGTTTGGCATCAGTGAGCATACTGAGTATGTGTTTTCGGGGAATACGTCGAGGAGGTGGGCTATTGCTATTAGTTTTCCTTTTTTCCCTTGTTCTTTTAGGCGGTCGAAGATGGTTGTTACTGGCAGGCGGTGGGGTTTCAGGACTAGGTTTGATTTTATGCCTGTCTTTTCTTTCGGGAGACCTGTTAGCATGGATGAGAAGCATACGACGGTTCTTGCAGGGTATATTGTTTTCATTTTTTTATAGACTGTGCCTTCTTTTGCGAGGCTGTCCATTACTGGTGTTTTTGCTTTTTTGAACTGGTCGAGATTGCAGCCGTCGATTACGATTACATATGCGCGTTTTGCGGGGTTTTTGGTTTTTGATAGTTTTACGGAGGGTTCTTTTGCTGAGTCTATTTTTTTGAAGAAGTGCCTGTGGATGATGATGGTTATTGCAAATATTATGAGGAGTGTGGTTATGCCTGCTTGCGGGGTTATTTTTGTTTCGAGGATGGAGTAGAAGAATAGGATTGTGAATATGTTTTTTGGGATCTGCTCGAGGAAGTTGCCGCTTGTGGAGTCGCTGTTTTCGAGGACGAGTAGTGGGAATCTTAGGGGGGTTGTCCATGGCTCTTTTAAGATGAAGCGATAGTAGACTGTGCCCCAGATGATCAGTGTGAAGAAGAGGTAGTAGGATATGAAGATTGCGCAGGTTATGAGTGCGGCTATGGATACTTTTAGGATGATTATCTCAAGGAATGTCAGTGCCCAGAGGGGGTATCTTAGGTTCAGGGGGTAGTCGTAGCGGGTGAAGAGGTAGATTAGGGGGGCTGTGAGTGCGAGGGCGTAGAGGAGGCTGCTGGTTGTTAGTGCTTGTGGGTTTGTGAGGAGCAGGCTTAAGAGTATTGTTGCTATGGATGCTGTGAGGTAGAAGGATTTGCCTTCGTTTACGATGTTCCAGATTCTTGCGCCGTGGATTTCGTACCAGGGGGATTCAGTTGATTGTTTTTTTTTCATGGTTGCGCCTTATTGTTTTTTTGGAATATTTTTTTTGAGAGTGTTTGCAGGTCTTTTGTGCTGTATTTGTATGTGGTTATCGCGGGGATGCCGAATGTGAGTGTTGTTATGTTTTTTACCATGTGGTCTAGTGTTGCTGTTATGAGCGCTATGCCGGGGTCGATTCCAAAGCTTATGAGTACTGCTGTCATGGCGCCTTCGTAGAAACCGATTGCGCCTGGGGTTGTCGGGAAGCTGCGGATGATGTTTGCTGCTACGAGACCTAAGAGGGGAATGTATATTGGTATATTTTCTATGAAACTTTTTAAGATGAGGTATGTGCATAGACCGTCTACTGTCCAGATCATTATGGAGTATGCAGTTGATTTTAGGCGGCATGTTTTACTTATTTTGAATGCTTTTATTATGTCTGCCAGTTTTTTTGATTTTTTTCCTATTAACTGTGTGATTAGTTTTTGGGTTTTTGATGAGAGGAGGAGGGTTATTGTTATTGTGAATGCGGAGAGTATTATTATGTAGTTTTGTGTTATGGTGCTTTGTTTTTGTGCCATGGTGAGGAGGGCTATTGACAGGAGCCCTATGATGCTCAGACCGAGTACGTCGAATATTCTTGTGAGGATTACTGTTATTGCTGATGATTTGAGGCTGAGTTTCTCGTTTGTGTGGAACCAGTATATGCGGGCTATGTCGCCGAGTTTGAATGGAAGGAGTATGTTCAGTGCGTAGCCTGCGAAGTTGATTTTGTAGAGGGCTGTTGTTTTTATGGTTTTTGTTTCCTGATCTTTGAGTATTGTCTTTAGGCGCATGACACGGAATATCCAGCTTGTGCCGTGGGTGATGAAGGCTGCGGCGAGCAGGATGAGGTTTATCTGCATGAGTGTTGCGATGGATTTTTCGATGCCAAGGTAGATGAATAGTGTTAGAAGGATTATGATGCCAATCAGTAGTTTCAGGATGTGTTTTGATGATTGTTTGTTGATTTTTGGGATGGTTTTTCACCTTTTTGGGATTGGTTCAGTTTGTCCATTTAGTAACGACCTGAACTATAGTAACGATGCTAACTATATAGTTGAAGACATAATTATTTCATGGCATTACATGCCATGCTTTCGAAGACTATCGTCTTCAAAATCAATGGCACTACCGTGCCAAGCTTTTGAACTTGCGTTCAAAATGGACAAATGTCTTCATCATATGATTAAAAATCAGAGATTTTTATCATCCAGTGAATCGAAGATTCACCCGGATAGATTAGCGCCTTTTGATTATTTGTAAAATTTGTCAATTTACTAACGGCGCTAACTATAGTTAAAGATTTATGTGTTTAATTCTAAATGCTAATGTGTTTTATTAAATGAATCGGAGATGTGTGGTGATTTTTTGTGAAGAATATTTTGGTTACCGGAGGAGCAGGTTTTTTTGGGGGGCTGCTTGTGAAGCGGCTTTTGGATGAGGGATATTTTTGTGTGAGTGTTGATCTTGAGAAGGATGATTTTGTTCATTCTAATCTGTGTTCTGT
>DAOWAN010000128.1 GCA_030634545.1 Candidatus Nanohalarchaeota archaeon | reverse complement strand
TGAGATTACTGAGGTAAATGATGAGTATGTGAAGGAAGGGCAAATGGATGTTTCTTATGTGAAGGGGGTTTGGTCAGATGCCGGTACTTTTGAGAGTTTGTTTCGGGCGTCTGAACTTGTGAGGAAGTTGAAACGAAAGAGTTGCTGAGTTTCAGGTGCTGAGTTATCTATTGTGTCGTTTTTTGGTACATATCCTGTTGTATTTGATATTTCTTTGCTGCCTAAATGTGTATTTGTTCTGTTTGTGCGGTTTCTAGCCATGTTAACTGTTGCTTTTGTTTTCTGGTTTGAGGGTACTATTTTAAGTTATGTTTGATTTGTGGGTCATTAATCTATACTCTGTGGTTTGCACAGTGGCGCCCGTTGATTGTCTTGTGTATATATTTATAAATCTCTCTGCGAATTTTTATTGGATGAATAAACTGGAAACTTTTGAGCAGTATCTGGCGACCAGCGGCGCAGGCATTAGTGTTTCGGAGGTTGTTATTGCGTTACTTTTAGCGGCATTAATGTCATGGGTTGTGAGTAAAGTTTATGTTAAGTATGGCACAGCTTTGTCTAACAGAGAGAAATTTGCGAGTAATTTTCTTGTTCTTTCGATGACTACAACTTTGGTTATTACTGTTGTTAAGTCTTCTTTGGCGCTGTCTCTGGGACTGGTCGGTGCGTTGTCGATTGTTAGGTTTCGTGCGGCTATAAAAGAGCCGGAGGAGCTTGGTTTTTTGTTTCTGGTTATTAGTATTGGTCTGGGGTTCGGTGCGAATCAAATATTGATAACTGTTGTGGCAATTAGTCTTATTTGTTTCTTGTTTGTATTGAGAAGTAAGTTCGGGAAGAGTGGGGAAACTCCCAATATGAGTTTGACAATCACGAGCAGTCAGCCGGATAAGGTGACACTGGATAAAGTTGTCAGGATTCTCGAAAAACATTGTATCCTGGTGCATTTGAAGAGGTTTGATGCTGCGGATAAGCTGGTTGAGGCATCTTTTTTTGTTACATTTGATTCTTTTCGTAATCTTAGTGCTGTAAAGAAAGAACTGGAGCAATTGGCAAGGTCTGTTAAAATCATATATCTTGATAGAGAGTGAAGAATTAAAATGATAATTAAAAAAAAAGATGAGGCGCAGAATCGAGTGGTTTTGTTTTTTAAATATCTGTTAAGTAAGAGAGTTCAGTTTTTTAAGAAAATCCGGGTTCTGTTTATATTGTTGATATTTTTTGCAGGGGTTTTGTCGGGTCTGGTTGTTACGGGATTTTTTGGAACTGTTGATAATCCGGCGCTGTCTGTGAAGAAGGTTCTGGTGCCGTTGGGTCTTGATCGCCATACTAAGATTGTTCTTAGTGGCATAGTGCATGAGAACGTCCGGATACCTCTGAATTACATGAAGGGGGTATTGTCAAATCCTGATAAGATTAGTATTGATATTGGTTTTGAGGATTACCAGAGGTTGGCATATATACGGGAGAAAAGTGTGGAAAAAGGGTTCTATTTTGCAGAAGATGATGATTTTGTTCCTGCAAAGCTGACTTATAATGGCAGGACTGTTGATGTGAGGTTGAGGCCTAAGGGCGATTTGACGGACCATCTTGAGGGTGATAAGTGGTCGTTTCGCGTTAAGGTCAGAGGAGATGATAGTGTTAGTGGCATGAAGGTGTTTTCTATCCAGGATATTAAAACGCGGTTTTATCTCTATGAATGGCTGTTCCAGAAAACGCTTGAAAGGGAGGGTATTATTTCGCTGCGTTATGATTTTGTGGATGTCACTATTAATGGTAAGCACAAAGGGATTTATGCGCTGGAGGAGCATTTTGACAAGAGGCTGGTTGAGCATAATGAGTATAGGGAAGGGCCTATAGTACGGTTTAATGAAGAGTTCTATTGGCGCGGGAGAATGGAGGGCAACGGGTTGCCTGAGGGATCGTATTTTTCGAGTGATGTTGATGCATTTCAGACAAGCAAGGTTATGGAGGATGCTTTGAAGTATGAGCAGTTTATAAAGGCGAAGGATTTGCTTCAGTTGTTCAGGGATGGGGATTTGGAGGCGCATGAGGTTTTTGATGTTGACAAATTTGCCAAATATATAGCGATTTCAGAGGTTTTGGGTGCGCGTCACGGATATGTCTGGCATAATTACAGATTTTATTATAATCCTATTACTTCAAAGCTTGAGCCGATAGGCTTTGACAGTGATGCAGGGGATAATATTGAGGAGATGGTGTGTTGTTCTGGCAGGCATGTGGATAAAAATACTCTTTTTGAGGATTACATTTTTTTTGAGAGATATGTGCATGAACTTGAGATGGTTTCACAGAAGAGTTATCTTGATGAGTTGTTTAGTGAGTTGGATGGAGAACTGCAAATGAATATGGAGATTGTTTACAGGGATTATCCATATTATCGTTTTTCTAAGGGTGTTTTTTATGAGAATCAGAACTATATCAGAAAGATGCTTAATCCTATCAAGGGGCTGGAAGTGTATTTTAATGAGGGTACTACTGAGGGGTCTGTTGTGCTTGATGTGGGGAATGTCCAGTTGATGCCTATAGATGTATTGAGTGTGAGTTATAATAGTTCTGTTGTGTTTTATTCTGGGAATGAGAATTCTATTTTGAAAGGAAAATCGCTTTTGAAGCCCGTCCAGTATGAGGTATTGGAGTTTGTGCTTCCTGATGGTTTTGTATGTTCTTCTGACTGTGTGTCTAATTTGACGCTGAATTACAGGCTGTTGGGGCATAGTGTTGTGCGAAATGAGTCTGTGTATGCATGGTCCCGCATATCTGATGATTTCATTGCAGATGATTTTATAAGGCAAGAGCCGAATATAGATGACTTTGAGTTTCTTTATGTTGATGATGTGACAAGAAAAGTAGTTGTGATGCCAGGTGATTGGGTGTTGGATCGTAATTTGATAATACCTCCCGGATATGTTGTCGTGAGTGATGGTGCGACAAGCATAGATATTAGGGATGGTGCAAAGATTCTTTCTTATTCGCCTCTTTATTTTTCTGGTAGCGAGGAATCTCCGATAGTTATTATGTCATCTGATTCTACGGGGCAAGGCATCGCTGTTTTTAATGCCATAAATTATTCGTTTTTCTCTAATGTGTATTTCGTTAATCTTTCGGCGCCGTCGCAGAACGGGTGGGAGCTGACTGGCGCTGTTACGTTTTATGAATCTCCTGTGGTTATTGATGAGTGTTATTTTTCAGGTAATAAGGCAGGAGATGACATGTTGAATTTTGTGAGAACGGAGTATAAGGTTAATGGATCTGTTTTTGAACATATACTTTCAGATGCAATTGATGATGATTTTGGGGTGGGTATAGTTGCGCATTGTTCGTTCGTTGATATTGGCAATGATGCGCTAGATTTTTCCGGGGCTGATGTTAATGTTTCACATGTTTTTATTAATAGAGCGGGTGATAAGGGTCTGAGTGCAGGTGAGGGCAGTCAGATAGAGATGAGCCAGGTTGAGTTTAATGGTTGTAATATCGCAATTGCCAGCAAAGATTTGTCGTTTGTGGATTCAAGAGATATTAAAATATCTTTATGCAATATCGGATTTGCAGTGTATCAGAAGAAATCTGAGTTTGGTCCTGCGAAGATTGTAGCAGAATCAGTTAATATTACTGATGTTGTCCGACACAGTGTTGTTGAAATTGGTTCGAATCTTCTGGTTGATGGTGAGAATATTGTTGGTACGCAGAAAAATGTGTATGGGTGGTTATATGGTGAAAAGTCATGAGAATTATTTTGGTTCGGGTATGTTTGTGATAGCCTGCATTGTTTTGTTTTTTTGTATTTGCGCACCGGTTTATGGTTCCAAGACAATAGCCTCTCCGTTTAATAGTAAGGTACTGCATTTGTCTGAAACTCCGCAAAATTATTCATTTTTTGTTGCCGGGCATGTGTATGGTTCGCCTTCGACTCCCAGATTACCTGCAGCGACGTTTCTTGCAAATATTGATATGATAAATAAGAATAATCCAAAGTTCTTCGTTTTTTTAGGGGATGCTTTCTATTTGGCTCAGGAAAAATATATTGGGTCTTTCAATAAACTGGTGTCTCGGAATATTGATGCACCAATATTCAATGCTGTTGGAAATCATGATGGCAGTAATCGTACATTGTATAAAAAATATTATGGTCAAACATATTTTGATTTTAGGTGTGGTTCTGAGTTATTCATTGTGTTAGACAGCCAAGTTGATAATGGTGAAATTGTTGGTGAGCAGTTTGATTATCTGGTGGATGTTTTGGATCGTGCTGGCGGAGATGAATCTGTAAAGAATGTTTTTATTTTTTCACATCATTTGATATGGAGTGCTGAAAATAGTGAACTTGCGATTGTATATGCGCATACGAATGCACATGCATGTGGGCAGACTGAAAAAAGTAATTTCAAGTCTGTTGTCCTGCCTGAAATAATATCATTGTCTGGAAGGAAAAATATCTATTTTGTTTCCGGTGACATTGGTACGACATTGTCACTGCCATTGTTTTATCATGAAGACAGCAAATATAATATTACTTATGTTGCATCGGGGATTAGTGATTTAGAGTGGGATGCTATCATCCGGGTGGATGTCTCAGAGGAGGGACAAGTGGTGTTTGTTCCTGTTTCGCTTACGGATGAAGAACTGGAGGAGATGGCATACTATGGTGTTGATTACTGGAGGGATTATTATGATTACCGGGATTGGATATTCTATAAGATCTATAAGTTGTTGGCCCGTTTTCATTTTCAGTTGGGTGTTGCGTTTACTCTTGTTGTTATGAGTCTTTTTGCCGGAGGACTTATTTTGTTTAAGAGGTTTAGAAGATGATTGGTATTGATGTGTTGAATCGTAAGAAGATGAGATATGAAAGGAAATTTTTGGTTTATGAATTGGATAAGCATGAAGTAGAGTACTATATCAAGCGTAATCCTGCCATGTTTTCTGAGATATTCTATGAGCGGGCTGTTAATAATATGTATATGGATTCTGTTGATATGGATAGTTATTATGATAATCTTGCGGGTATAGGTCAGAGGCTGAAAGTGCGTATCCGGTGGTATGGTAATTTTAGGGGATTTATCAGGAAACCAGTACTTGAGTTAAAGGTGAAAAGTGGGGAGCTGGGTTCGAAATTATCTTTTCCATTAAAGCCGTTTAGGCTTGATAACCTGATTACGATGGGTGATTTAATGAAGAATGTGTTTTGCAGGTCTAGTTTACCTC
>DAOWAN010000086.1 GCA_030634545.1 Candidatus Nanohalarchaeota archaeon | reverse complement strand
TTTGTTTTTTTGTCTGCATAATAATAGATTTGCTTTTCGGATTCAAGATATTTTTTTCTCTCTTTTTCTCTTTCTTTTTCAATCTCATCTTTGTGGTTTTCCCTGAAATTCTTTTTTTGATGATTTTCCAATCCATCATAATATCGTCCGTGCCTTATTGCGACATTCAGTATTGCTTTTGGGGTGACGATGATATGGATTGAGATTTCTATGTCTTCTTTGATGAATTGACTGATTCTTTTTTTTATTGTTGCTCTTGATTCCTGTTCTGTATATATTTTATTTTTGGACATGAACCTTTCGAGATCAAGATTTGATAATGTCCTGTCTCTCAGTATTCTGAATAGTTTTGTAAGGTGCTTGACCTCTTTATTTTTCGTTGTCAGTGTAAGAAATGTTTTCATCCCGTATTTCGGGGCAAAGTAGCGGAGTTTCTTTGTCAGCTTCTTTAATTTCTTTTTGCGGCAATGCTTACAGCGCCAGGAATCGCATTCCTTTGGAAGCATAATTATTTTTCCTGTTTTTAAGTTTCGATGAGCAATACTATCCTTACGGCAGTTTTGTATCCATTTAGGCAGGTCTGCATCTTCATTCGATATAGGTTCATCTAAGGCAATTGATTTCATTTTAATAACCGTTTACTGATTTATTTTTCGCGCAAATTTTACGCGATATGGGGTCAAGTTAAGCGACGACGAAACGTCTGCTTGGTTCGTGCGCATTAATGTGGTGACGCTTCGCATACACCACATAAATGCGCTTGGGTATCGGTGAAAACTGCACGTTGGTTCGGCGTCATGTTTGATTCAGTTGGTTCGTACATCACGCTTGGTTAACGACGCTGTTTCACCTCTTGGTTAGTTTCCGTGCCTGGCTTCGCTCAGGCACTCAACATTTGGTGTCGGCGAAGAGTCAAGGAACTATACCTCATCGTGGCATGGATTGGACAGTTGTTTTGAGTCCATACTGATGAGGTACTTTTCGCTCGCTACGCTCGCTCAAACTGGGCAGGTAAACCTGCCTTATAGTAGTTTACGGAAATGGTTGTAACCCTTCTTAAACTTTTGCTCTTTTTCAGGCTTTCAATCCTGTGGGCAATTCTTGTTTTGTCTATATCCGGGAAGGCATTACACAAATCAGGCAAAGAAACCGCTTTTTTATTTGCAATATCTAGAATTGCCTTGTCCGAAAATTCAATATGCTTTTGAGCATTTGAATTACTCATATCATCACTCATATCAATACACCTCTCAATCTCTTATTTTGGGTGTATCAACATGCTTTTAATTCGTCTAATTTCTCTGCAATTTCAAATTCATCAAGAATCATATAATCGGCTACACTTTCAACAATTTTGTCCAACAAGTCATTGTTTTCATTCTCAAACATAATAACACATCACGCGTTTAACCAATAGAGAGTTATCTTTTCAATTTTTAACGGACATTCACATTTTAACAATTGCCGACATTCTTAGTTTTTGAATATTTTTAGTTTTTTTTTAGTTTTTTGTTTTTTTAGAGTTTTTTAGTTTTTTGTTTTTTAGAGTTTTTTAGTTTTTTTTTAGTTTTTTGTTTTTTAAGAGTTTTTTAGTTTTTTTTTAGTTTTTTGTTTTTTAGAGTTTTTTTGTTTTTGACGCAGATATAACACATGACTACTTAGCATGTTGAATACCACTATGATGTTTTTAATCCCCCACACTTATAAACAATACCCTCAATTTTACCTGAAAGTAAATTGAATCTATTATCCGGATGGTGGGTGTGCTAGTTTTTCGTTGAGTAGAGGTATGAGTGATTTTACAAAACTCTCCCTGTTGCTCTCGTTTATAATCAGACTGTTATCATGCCATTCGTGTGCATTTATTCCATCTCTTAAGAGACCGCATCCCGAACAGAATTTATCTGTTAGGCATAATGAGGTATTGCAGCGCGAACAGACTTTTGTTTTTATCTTTTTGTCTATTTCCTTTCCGTTGAACTGAAGCAGATATTCTTCTACGGATGAGTCTGCCAGATGGACATATATCTTTTCCATTTTAGATCCCATTGAATGACCGAGTATTTTTTTTGCCATTATAGGATTGTCACGGTAAAGAATAGTTGCTCTGGAATGCCTAAATAGATGGTTATAAACCTTTTTGGAAATATTTTGCTTTGCTGCAAGGCTTTTCCATAAGCGGTTCAAATATTGGGTTGCGAATGGCTGTCCATATCTTCCTTTTTTTGTGGATGAGAAAAGATAGCTGTCTCTTGTCTGAGAGGGATGATTCTCATACCAGTTTTTGAATATGTTGTAATTTTCTACAACACCAACTATCCTTTTTCCGGTCTTTCCATCTACTGAAATGAAGACTCCATTTTCATGCAGTTGTATGTCTTTGAAACGTATGTGTGTTGCTTCGGATATTCTTACTCCGGTCTCATATAGGATTGCAATCAATGCCTTCATCTGAATGTCGTCTGTTGCTTTTATTAGCAATTCTACTTCTTCGTCAGTAAGAAGGTCTTTTGCCTGCAATTCATTGGTTATTGTTTTTGTCCTTATCCAGCGTACTGAGTCAGGTAATGAATCATTAGGACCAAGTTCGTAAAGATAACGATAGAACAATTTATACATCTTTTTGTACTGTTCAAAGGTACTTTCCTTATAGCCATGCCCTTGTATCTTATTGATTACATTTGTCACATCATCCCTGTTTGTGTCTTTGAATGGCTTTTTGGTGTACTGACCGATATAATTTAATTTATGGGTATAGAACAAGATGCGGGCTTCTGTTACAACTGATTTTGAATGTTCAAAAAATCGCAGTATGTCTTTTTTGTTGCAGTCTAAGATATCGGGGTTGTTCTTTATCTTCTCTATGGAATTTCTCAATGTTTTTGATTTAAAGTCTGTCGTCACTCTTATCACCAAGGTATTTTTAAACCAATTCTAATTTAAACAATACCTAAGTGAAACAAAATGTCTATAGTCCCACCAGGATTTGAACCTGGGTCTCCGGCTCCAAAGGCCAGAATGATTACCACTACACCACAGGACTGCTTACTCTTTTGTGCGCGTTATGTGTTTTTGTCTGCAATTGCGCGCTGTTTCGATTTTTCTTGCGCGTGTTATTTATATTCGCGAAATTATTAAAAAGGTTTGCTGCCTCTTCCAGGGGCTTGATTTATATGTTTTGGTGCGCCAGATAATTTGTGTGGTTTTATGATTGAAATGTGGATGCTTTTGGTTACGCTGATATGGTCGGTTGTGTGGGTCACCAAGAAGTACCTGATACATGATGCGCATAGCGCCACAGTCTTTTTCTGGGAGCGGATTTCTTTGCTTTTTTTTGTGTGCTCTTATATGATTCTTTTTGGCGTGCCGTTTTTTGCGCCCACAGAGATTGTCTTTTATGCTGCGCTTTCGGGGCTGTGCATCACTTTGCTTAATGCGCTTAATTTCCGGCTGCTCCGGCAAATCGAGATTTCATCGATGTCTGCTATCAAGGAGCTTTCGAGGCTTTTTTTGGGTGTTGTTGTGGGGATGGCACTATTTCATGAAATTCCTACCAGCCTACAACTGACAGGGCTATTGATTGTCGCGACCGGCGCGCTTATCATCTCTGAAGTACTGGAGGTTAAGAAAGTCAGAACCATGCATTTTGCAATTGCAATAATCATGATGGCTTTTTTCCAGGGCAAACTGGTTTTTGAGAAGTTTGCGCTCGAGGGCATGGTGCCTGTGCAGTTTGTGTTTTATCTGATGTTTTTTTCCCTAATCTATACCACAGGATATATTCTTGCGTTTAAGCAGGGGTTCAATCCCGGTTTTTCAAGGAAGAGGGTCATGGTTCTCTCGCTGTCAGGGTTCCTGCTTGCCCTGAGTTATGTCATACACAGTTTTGTTCTTGCATCCGGCAGTTTTATCGTGGTCAATATCATACTTACGAGTGCTGTTGTGTTTAATTTTTTGAGTTCGCAGGTCGCGCGGAGTTTTTTTAATGCAGATACTGAAGCCAGTAATGACGGAAAGACCATTATTGAGAAGTTCGCTGCGTCTGTTGTTGTTATGGTCGGGCAGATTGTTGCGCTTATGTGAGTTCTAAATATATTTCAGGAATAGTCTGTTTGCGCTTTGTGTTTTCTTTCGGTGTTTCTTTGGCGCTAAGAACTGGATGTTCCAGTTCTGCCATTCCTGGTTCATTACGCTTCTTGAGAATTCGGAGATGTCTTCTAGGTTGATGAGTTTTTCGTTGTCGATGAGTTTGATGGGTTCCAGTGTTTTCTTTTTAGAGATGTCTATTATGAGGGTGTCTTTTGGGAGGTTTAGTTTCTGTTCTATGTCGCGCTCTATGTTTTTTATGTCCGGTGTTTTTAGTGATGCGCATTTTTTGTGCTGGGATTCTGCCAGGTTGTTTACTGTTAATGTTGATGCGAGCTTGTAGAGGCTGCGGCTGTCTAGGCAGTTCATCAGGTGTGAGTTGTTTTTGCGCAGGCGGCTTACAAGGTCTATGTCGTCCATGCGGATGAATTCCTGAGGGTCAAGGGTCTGTGAGTCGAATGATTCTGTGACTGCGCGACCGAACATGGCGCTTGCGATTTTTATTGTGCGGTGGAGGTAGACTGTTGAGTACATCATGAAGCGGCTGATGATTACAGCTTCGATGTTTCTTAAGCCTTTGATGCGGAATGCGAGTGTTTTTTTGAAGGTGGTTGTGCAGAGGAGGCGGGATAGGTCTATGAGACCGTAGGCTGTGCCTGTGAAGTATGCGTCGCGGACCAGATAGTCCATCTTGTCTATGTCTATGCCGGATGAGAGGATGCTTGCGTATCTGCCCTGACCTTTTATTGTGTCGGTTATGTTTTTTGTGCTCAGACCGGCTTTGGTTATCGCGTCTTTATAATATGTTTCGGTCAGTTTTGCGCTTATGTCGGCGTGGTCTGTGTTTAGGGTCTCTTTGATGTAGTGGTCGATTTCAGGGTTGTGGGAGTATGGGAAGTGACCTATGTCGTGGAGGAGGGCGGCTATTTTTAGTTCCTGCGCTGTTTTTTGTGTGAAGTTGAGGTGGGCTGAGAGGGCAGCTGCAAGGTGCATTGTGCCTAGTGAGTGCTCGAAGCGGGAATGTGTTGCGCAGGGGTATACGAGGTGTGCAAAGCCCATCTGTCTTATGCGGCGGAGGCGCTGGACTGCGGGGGTGTCGATTAGGGCGAGGTCGAAGTCTGTGAGTTCTATGTCCTGGTGGATGGAGTCTTTTATTGTGTGCATGGTATCATTTATGTGGGCAATATTTATATATGGTGATGATGATAATTGTAGTTTATGGATGTTGGTCTTTTGGAGAATCTTGGTCTTACGCGCAATGAGGCGAAGGTATATGTACGGCTTCTTGATGAAAGTCCTGCGCAGTTGAGTTATCTTCTGGAGAAGACTGATGTCAGCAGGCGGGGGATATATGATGTTATTGAGAGTCTTTCAAAAAAGGGACTTGTTTCTGTGGTGCAGAAGGATGGCAAGAAGTATTATGCTGCGTCGAATCCGAAGCGCCTTTATGAAATTGTCAGGGAAAAGGAGCAGTTTCTGGATGCGCTTATGCCTGACCTTTTGAAGAGACAGGGCAGTTTTAAGGAGAAACAGGGAGCCATGGTATATACTGGCAAGAAGGGGATTAAGACTGTCTTTGATATGATGATTGATGAGGGTAAAGAGATTTTTGTTATAGGCGGGCAGGATCTGGTTTATGAAACGCTGAAGGATTATTTTCACAGGTATAAGAATAAGAGAACAGGTAAGGGGCTTACTCTGAATATTCTTTTCAGGCATGATGCACATTATGATGTCCAGGTGAATCAGGAGAATGCTAATATTAGGTTTTTGCCAAAGGAGTTCAGGTCGCCTGTCAGTACTGTTACTTTCGGCGATAAGACTGCTATAAATATATGGGTTGACCCGATGAGCATTCTTATCAAGAGCCAGAAAGTTGCAGACGGGTTTGTGGAGTATTTCAGGATGCTTTGGGATATCAGCAGTGAGAGAGGTGGGAAGTGAGGGGTCATTTTTTTGCTATTGACCACATGAGGTTGAAGTAGTTCATGAATGAATGGGCTATTTCTTTGCTTTTCATGTGGATTGCTATTGGGTTTTCTTCTGAGAATATTAGTAAATTGACGTTTTCGCCATAAATGATTATCGATATAGGCGAAGCGGATTCATTTGGAACGTATCTAAGTTCAGTCAATGGAATTTTTAGTTTTCTTTTGCGTACAGATTCACTGTATATCATTTTCGCATGTATTCTTTGCTCTACTCTCTTTTTTATGAACTGCGGGATATAATACTTAAGCGAATCAAGTATCAGTTCCCTGCCGACCAGGGCATAAAGAGGCTTTCCAACTTTTAAAATGTTGTTTGTTATTGTTTTCATGCCTTCTTTTCCAATGTATACCCGAATGCTTGTTTCTTCCTCGCTTTCTTTATGTCTTCTTAGGAGTTCCGGTAATATTGTCTCTATGTTCGCTTCTTTTTCTTTCAGAAGGTCAATGAATCTTTCAGGGGTTGCTGCTGCGTACTGTTTTTTGTTGTCTTTTATTGTGTAGCTTACGAGACCTTTGTCTAAGAGCTTTTGGAGTATTTCGTAGATGCTTTTTCTTGAGACTTTTGCTTTGTTCATGATGTCTGCTATTGATGTTTGGTCTGAGGTGATTAGCGCGAGATAGACGTCAACCTCTTTTGGAGTCAGTCCTGTGTCTTGTAGTATTTTGCGGTCCATGGTTGTTTTTTGGTTTCCCGGGTTTATATATGTTGTGGTTTTGTGTCATACTAGTATGACACATAGATTCTTATGTTCGGAGAGGTATTGTTATTATTAAGTAGTAATTATTTGAAAGGAGGTAATGAAAATGTATGGTGTCGAACGATTTAAAAAAGATTCCGATATGGGACCGGGTGTAGCAACATCAGGGTATAAGACAGAATATAAATTTAGTCCAGATGGTGATATTCTAAACATAATCATTAATGGGACTCCCTGGTATCCTGAGTGGTATGGTGAACAGGTTCTACACAAAGGAACAAAACAAAGAGTACATATGAACGGGGATTCCGGAAGGGATGTAGGACTGCGTTTAGAAGAAAGTGATGAAATATATCTAAACGGGGATTTTGAGAGCATTGTTGATAATGCAAGAGGAGATATATGCTTTGATGGTAGTTTGGTTGGCGCCCGTCCATATGCAGTAGAAATGAGTAAGATTGAGAAGTATATGAAGGATGCAAAAATGAGGTGAGAATAATGACCTATACAATACCTACGTGTGATGCGGTAAATGGTTTGCTGCAGATGTATAAAAATGAAGCTGGTGATGTTGTTGTCAGGAGATTCCTTACAGAGGCAGAAAATTGTATAACTGGTGCAAAAGAAGGACCTGGGCAGTTTTTGTGGGGAATATATGGTGATGAAGAAAAAGAAGGTGCTAAGAAATTAGTTGAAGAATTACCTGAATATGGAAAAATATGGTATGATTTTGCGGAACAATTCGTAGAACTTGAGAGAAAAAATGGCAGATATATTGATTTGGAAAAAATCTGTAAGGAGTTTCCTCATATAGTGGAAATATTGTAATGAGGTGATGAAAATGGTAAAACAAAATCTGACCAGAAAGATTATAGGAAAAGTGGCTGAAAAAATCCCGCTTAAATACTTTGCAGCTGTGATGGGCGGTATTGGAATTGGCTCATCATTAACGTATTATATTACAAAAATTGCCTATAATCAGTGTGATGATCCTTCAGTTATAGGAATCACAGATTATACTGATTTTCTTAATTGTACCGGCGATGTACCGGGTGTGCCTGATGGATCATATATTGAAACACCTGCGAATGTTGATGATAAAATGCAACCAGGTCCATTTAGTGAACTAATTCGCCTGAATAGTAATGAACCAGTTGAAAAAATCGGCAAACAGGGTGGTCTTGAACTTGAACTGAGAGTTGATCCTGTAAATGGAACCGTTGATGTGGCTGAAATTACAGAAGTTCTTCCTATGCCAAGTTCATACAATGAAGAGACTCTGCATCTGGATGAGCCTTTATTTCTTAATTCGACTAAGGGCAATACTTATGAGATCAAGGTAATGGATTTTGGTAATGAACAGGCGATACTTGAAATAACAAAGCAGGAGACGGGTGAATCTGTGACTGAAATTGTCAAAGAAGGATACAGAGAGGCATTGAATTTTGGTAATGAGACATTTAAGTTATACGTAAAGGAATTATTCAATGGAATAGGAGATGATGGTAAATTCCTGAAGGTGTGTTGTGAGACCGATTCGAATAAGTGATGTGAGTGAAGTGTATGCTTTGCCAGAAGATGTGTAAGCATTATGGTGGAGCGCTTCTTTTTCTTTTTTTTGGTTTTAACTTAACTTCGCCACTTCTACACAGCTCACGCTAATTTCGTCAGTAACCCAATTTGACATTTGGTGTTTACCACCGCAATTTGAGTGATTTATCCTCATAAATTCTGGTATAATCTTCCAAAACACTCATGATTTCTTTA
>DAOWAN010000038.1 GCA_030634545.1 Candidatus Nanohalarchaeota archaeon | reverse complement strand
TGTTTCAACATCAAGATACACAAAATCAAATGCCACAATAACTGATGTAGACGGCAAAGCATACCTCTGGATCAAAGCAGCAAGCGGTAAAACACTTCCGCAGGGCAACCAGATGGCAATGATCAAGGTAAATGCATCCGGCACTGTAGAGAACCAGGAAGGATGGTTTGACATACGCGTAATAGACATATCCGCCCAACTGGAACGCTCTGGCGGCGTACAGTCATTCGGGAAAAACGAAAACATCTCATTTATAATAACAGCAAAAAAACAGGCAGATGACACCAATATCAATGCCACTGCAAGAATTGTTTCCCTTAAAGATACAATGACATGGAACGATGTAGATACAGGCAAATACAATGCTCCGGAAATTACAATTGATTCATCAACCGGATCCGCAAGGCTTTCATTCCCAGCAGAAAATCTCACCACAGGACAATATGAAGCAAGAATAAGAGTAAGTGCAACAGACTTCTCCGCAAGCGCAGACACACACGTATGGTTCGAAGTGAAGAGCTACGCAATATCCGGTTCATTCACAACCTACAAAAGCAGCTACGCACCAGGCGAAACTGTGGGCATGAGAATTACAGTACTATATCCAAACGGATCAGCATACTCTGGCGCAAATATCAAAGTATACCAGTTCGCCGAAACTGAAAGCTGGCCATGGAGTTTCGTTACACAAGTAAGCAACAATGTAGAACAGCCTACAGATGCAAACGGCATAGCAACTATCTCATTCGGCGCACCATCAGCAGCAGGCAGGTATCATCCAATGATAAACATCACAAGCGTACCTTTTGGTGAATCAAAGAATCCTTGGGAGATGCCTGATTTCAATGTAAAGAGTTCAGAAATCAGTATTTCTCTCTACACATATGATACTGCAACAAGAAAAGGACTGAACCAGCAGGACAAATTCATGCCAAATATTACAGCAATGGCAAATATCATCACAAATAACCCCGAAACTGGTGAATATGCAAATGTTGACGAAGTAAAACTTGTCAAGTACCAGAACTTACAGACACAGGAAGAAACTACAATAGACACAAGTAAAACAAGAAACCTTATCGGAAATGACAATATCACTTTCACAACACCGACAAAACTAGGCGACTACATATTATTTGCAAGTGTCAAGGAAAATGCCACAGGCAATGTTCTGCTTTCAAAGACATGGTTCCGGGTTGACCTTGATGTAAGTTTCTTCATGGACCAATGGGATTATTCCAAAACACAGAATGTAACCATCCGTATAGACTCAAGAAACCCTGACGGTACCCCGTCAAACATCACAGCTGAATTAAGAGGACTAAAGAGCTGGACAGAAGGAAGGACATACATTAATGAGACCGCAGAACAAAACCCCCAGACAATTTCCGGATATGGAGACTACATAATCCCAATTTCAACACTGGATGCAACATACAACTTCAATCTTGGTGAATATGAAGCAGAACTATGCATATACAGTGAAGGCAGTTCATGCACAGAAGAATCAAGAAGACTCTACATAGGATTTTCAATCCAGACATTCAAAGTAGATGCATGGCCATGGCAGCCTTCATATACCCGCGACGAGAACGTTACACTTGTATTCAGAGCTGACGCAGGCGGTAATCCTGTAAATGTCAATGACTATAATGTATCCTTTGTAAGCGTAAAGTACATTCCCACAGATGCAGATGCAACTGCAAACTTTACACTTGGAGAAAATGGCGAGATATGGGCTACTCCTTGGGGTGAAAATTTCAGGCGAATCACACTTGATCCAGATGCAGACATCTCAACAGGAGAATACATGGCAAAAGCGCTTGTAACCAAAGGAACAGACACAAGAGAAAGAGAAATATGGTTCAAGATTGCAGGCATGAAACTCACAGTTGTCGCAGAGAATCTTGCAGAAGAACAGCAATGGAGTCACAGGTTCTTTGTTAACGAAAATATCACATTGAATATAAGCACCGGAAACAGCAACGACTACAACGGCACTATCAGCATAATGGATGAGATGAGCTGGACTGAAGCTAAGAGTTATAATATCACTCTTGTAAACGGCAGTGTTCTTAAGAACATTTCAATGGACAAATCCGGAAAATTCAATGCCTTAGTACTTGTAGATACAGCAGAAGAATTCTTCTGGATGGAAATCGGCGCATACGACATAGAAATCCAGCACTGGACTGCACAGCACGATTACGGTCTAGATGAAAATGTCACAATACCATTTACAATGAAAAATCTTGACAGTACAGACTACACTGACGAAGTAAACGTAAGTATAGTCAACCTAAGAAGTCGTTGGGACTGGTCATGTGTGACACAGCCATGCAACGACGAAAGCAGTCCTTTCTACAGCGCAACCATCGACATGTCCGGCGGACAGCCCAAAAATATTGAGTTTGCGCAGTCGCTTGGCGGCGGTGAATATGATGCAGAAATAATATTCTCTGCAAACGGGCAGGAACAGCGCGACGGATTCGGATTCAATGTGCGAACCAGCATGTTCAACGTCTGGATGGAAATGCCGCAAGGACAGATGAACTTTGAACCAGGTCAGAATGTGACTATCTGGGCATATGTTGCACATCCAAATGGCACATCAGCAGAAGGTGTCGATGTTGAGATAGTAAAGATTGAAGACCCAAGAATATGGGATTTCAATGAACGAAACATGACAGGAAGAATAATTCCACACACATTATCTGCTACAACAGACAGCAACGGGATGGCACAGTTGAAATTCACACTGAATGAATCATACACCGGCGAACTTGAAGTCGCAGTAAAAGAATACAGTGGCAACCAGATAAATCATATGATGATTATGGTAAGCGGATATGACGTGCAATTCTACAGGCCATGGGACAAATGGAGATACATGCCCGGTGAAAACTACACTGCTGAAATTTATGTATATAAAGGCGGCAATCCAGCAGCGAATATCTCAGCTTACCTTAAATCAAGATATACTGATGGCGATAACTGGAACAATATAATACACCAACAATCACTTGGACTTACAGACAATAACGGTCGTATATATATCAACTACGAACTGGATTCTTCTAAATATAACCAGAACGGTCATTACATGATTGAAGTAGACATAGGAAACGGCGCAGCAAGAGTAGAAGACTGGTTCAAAGTAGAATCATTCATTGTAGAAGAAAGAACATACGGCGAAGACAGTTACCAGAGAGAAGTAAGCCCAGAAGAAGTCGTGGTAATTGACGTATATGTAAAAAACGCAAACGGAGCAGCAATTGTTGCTAACGTAACATTATTGGAACTCAGAAATCCAATGAACTGGCAGCAATCATTACCATATCCAACTGTTTTAGTAGACGGTTCAGGATACACAAATGTCTCAACAACTGATGCAAGCGGAAGAGCAACTCTGAAACTAAAAGCCCCAGACACTTCAAATGAGTACATTGCAATCATCAATGTAAGTACAGAAACAGACAGCACAATAACTGAAGCATGGTTTAAGGTCATGGAATACAGTGTGAACGTACAGATGATGTGCGCAGACGGAACAAACACATGCAACGACGCAAATCTAAAATCCGCCGGCGGAAACGTAATCATAAAAACAGAAGTCACAGGCAATGTAAACCAGACACGCGCATGCCTAAAAGAGATACGAAACATATACACAGGCGTAATGACCTCGTACTGGCAATGCAATGACACAGAAAGCATAGTAAACAACTCAAACCAGGTCTTCCTTAACTTCATGGCACCAATGGAAACCGGAGAATACGAAGCTGTAATAAACATTGAAGTAAATAAAGAGGGCAGCTACTACGAATTTGCCAAAGAGGAATGGAGATGGTTCCGCGTAATGGGTGAAGGCGGATATGAGCTAAACGCATGGATAGAACCAAACAGTGTCTGGCCAAGTACCAACGCTACTGCAATGGTAGAATTGTGGAATCCTATGTACTGGGAAGATATAAACGAGACCAAATTATGTGGTGAAAACATCTATGTTGAAGAGATAAAAGACACATATACATGGAATATTGTAAAGACCAGAGACCAGATAACTCAATGGATAGAAGAACCGGAAATGTGTGGCGACATGCCTTGCGGACCACCAGGTGTACAGCTCTATTTCGAGGTCCCTGCTTTAAGTCCAGGCGAATATGAAGCAAAAATTATGGCAGATTGTAACGGCACAACATACGAGAGATACAGTTGGTTCCAGGTAAGTGCATTCCAGGTATCATCACTTATGCCAAGCAAAGTCAAAGCAAATCAGACAGTACCTGTATGGCTGAAAGTTACAAACTATGAAGGCACCCCGTCGACAAACGTGACTGTCAATATAATAGAAATCAGGAACGGATGGACACAGGACATAGTAAAATCTATCAACCATAACGCAAATCCTGATTCAAACGGCGAAGTAGAATACAGTTTAGTGACACCAGAACAACCTGGCGAATACAACCTCGCAATGGACGTCGTGGATACAGAAAGCGGACTCATGCAGAAAGTCGACAGATGGTTCAGGATTGCAGGAATGGATATCGTTGTGAATCTAAGCGACAGGAATGAATTTTATATCGGCGAAGACATCAATTTCACTATTACAATAAGAGATGCAATGACTGGTGATCCTATACCCGGCGCCAATGTAAATGTAAATATATGGGGTCATTCCTATGAAGACAAGATGGAAGAACCACAAGATAATGAAACCCAGATGCCTGAAGGAATAAACCTCCCTCCAATAAATGATATGACAGATGGAAGCGGAATCCTCTACGGAGTCATATCCTCTGACGATCTTAGGGATGGAGAATACGGACTTGGCGTCAACGTATGGACAGATACAAAAGGTCAGGCATTCATTGAGGAATCATTTGTTGTAAACAAATACTATCTTGGCGCAACTCTTACAGGCGGCATTGACTATAATGTAGGAGATGTCATAAATGTAGAGGTTCAGGCAAACTACTCCAACGGAACCTCACTGGATTCCAGTTTCGCAGTCGAAGTCTTCCTCGAAAACATGATGATGAAAGGTCCAGAAGAAGACGATTCGCAAAGTGAATACAATTCCACTAATGAAACATTAGATGAAAACGGATTCGCACAACTTTCACTCACAATACCGGACAATGTAAGTTCAGGACCTGCTGTAATCTTCGTGGAACTTTCAAATAGCAGCGGAGACGCTGTAGGCTGGATGCCTTACATCGTAATATTGCATGCTGCAGGCGGCGTAAATTACACCTTTGATGAAACAGGAAACAGTGATATGCTTGTTGTGAACTCATCAGAGATGTTTGGAGTAAATATGCATGTAAGTAGTTCGGAAACACAGATGGACAGGATGGTCATGCACCTGAAGAAAACAGGAGATGCTGTTCCGATGAGCCAGATGATGGGTGGCGGACCTGAAAGCAATAAAGAAGACTGGTATGAATCTTCCATATACTTTAATGCCACAGGTGACCTGCATGTGAATATTCTTGCAAGACAGGAACCAGGAACATACTATGCGTTCGTACCGCTTCTTGAAAAAGGTGCAGGTGTGATGTTCGGTCCGGGAAGTATGCTGGATTTAGCATTCATAAACTACAGGGTAATTTAGGAGGATGATGAGAATGAATCATAAAATTTTGACATGTTTGGGCTTCCTGGCATTTGCACTCTTCGCAATGTCAGGCAGCTTCGCTATAACCTGCACATCAGACAGCACCAAGACCATAAATCTTGGCTCATCTGAACTGATTACAGTAAGTTGTAGCGGAATGAGTAGTGGAGACAATGTAGAAGTCACACACAGCGGATATAATCCTAACTGTCTGACATCATCAACATCTTCAAAAACATTAAGTTATGCATCTCCAAGCACAACATTTAGCTTTGATGGTCTAAGCACAGCATGCCAGAGCAATGTTGCTGAGCGGACAATTGGCTGGTCATTTGATGACGGAACAAATACATATTCATCATCTACAGTAGTAACCCTGTCACCTCTTGAAATCACAGCATCATTTGCCTCCTCATCTATAAGCAAGACAACCACAGACAGTGCTTTCTACGTTACACTGACAGTCTCAAATGCAGGTTCAACAGCAGTAAGCAGCGTAGAAGTGACAGAGACCACAAGCACAGGAGTATTATCCTCAAAGACAATAACAAACATCCCTGCACAGAGTTCACAATCAGTCAGCTGGTCCCTAACCCCATCATCTGTTGGCGCAAATACATATCCAATAACTGTAAGAGCAAAAGCACCAACAACCGATGCCACAACAGACAGCATGACACTGACAATTACTGCCAGTGGAGGAGACGACCCGCCTGCTGACGACACCACAAGCCCGGGAAGCAGCAGCCCCGGCGGAGCACCAGGATTAGCTCCCGCAGCAGGAGATGATGAAGAAGAAGATAACGTCACTACTCAAGGACAAACTAAAGGTAAACCAGAACAGGAAAAAGTGACAGCATCAAACAAACCAGAACTCGTACCAGGAGTAGGATTGCGCAACAACGAAAAACTACAGGATGCCCTTGAAAAAGTGCTAGGCAAAGGAAAAATGAACGAAAATGCAATCCAGAACATGCTAAGATTATCAGCATCCATCACAGCCAATATTGAGACACAAAGAAACCTTGAATCAACAGACACATCATCCAAAGTCACAACAAGAATGAAGTACAATGGTAAAAGCAAAGCAAAAAATTTCGTTGTATACGAAAAGATACCCAAAACATTTGCAGAATCAACAGATAATATTACAATAAACACTAACGGACAAGTCGAAATTGTAGAAGAGGATCCGGAATATGCAATAATATTCTCTGAACTAAACCCAGGTCAGACAATTGAGATATCTTACACAGTAGACCAGAAAGTAGATGCTTCTGTAATCGACGTCATGAGCAGTGAAGTATACGCTGAAAGCATAGCAGAACCCCCTGTTGCAGCAAAACCACCAGTATTATACAAACAACCAGAAGACAAAAAGACCACATCGCCTGCACTGATTTTAGCAATAGTATTGGCACTGGTAGCAGTAATTGCATATCTTTTTGTAAAAAAGAGTCAGAAACAGAATACAACAAAAAGATTTGTACCCTCACCCATAAGACAACCAGAGAACCCAAAGACTCCAAGCGGCGAATCAGACAACACAGAAAACAAAAAAGACAGCAGCGAAAAAGATGACGCACAGTCTTAGAATTGTACATTAAGAGGGTTTATTTTTCCCTCTTTTCCTTCTCTTTTTTTTCTTATTTTTATTCCCAAGTGGGTCAATACCCCGCAGCTTGCTGCGGATATAAATCACTTGGGAAGACTAAAAATCGCCGGCTTAGAAATCCGCATAATACCCCGAAGCTTGCTCCGATTGGGATAGCGGATTTCAGGCGATTTTTTTTATTGCAAGATAAACATAATAGATATAGTCTATCTTTATTTCATGCCTTCACTATACTATATCCCAACAGCAAGAAATTAGAAAACATAGAAATATATTCCTTTTTTCAAGCCTCTTCTATACACTTAAAAGCAAATCATAGACTAATAAGAAATACATATATACACATAAACAAAGTTCTGTTCTGATACAATTTAGATACAGACAAGTAACCTAAAGCAAAACGCTTTACGATTGTATAATACCATACCCAATCAAACGCCACCGACCATTGATCTGCTTCGACAACGCTACTTTATCACCAACATCTGCACAGACTGGCAACTTCAACTTAAAAGAAGCAACATTTCCCGCAGCAGTACATATCCCGACAGTCTTTGCTGTACCGACATTCATCATCAGCACATCCTTCTCCAGAATCTGTTTGACCTGTTGACCCTTCTCAAGACCAACTATCCTCTCTATCAGATGAACTTCGATCTTCAGATCATTCCTCACAGGAGGAAGCTTACCCACATGACCTGCAACATTCCCGGAAAGACTATCTGATTTTGAAAGATACGGATCAAGCAATGTACCGACAGCAAGAAGCCCGCCAGATGTTCCGACCTTCAGGCGCTGTGACCCCTGGCTGACCGAGGTTATTGTTGTCATAACCGGCGTCCATTTATCATTCACCTTAATACCAGGGCGAAGTTCAATCTCATCACCCTCTTCCAGCACACCCTGTACCAGTGTCCCGCCAATCACACCCCCTACAAGATTTTTCGGAAGCGTACTTGGCTTATTCACATCAAAGGACCTTGCAACATACATTTTAGGATCACATTTCACATCCCTCTTCGGAGCAATCATTATATCAATAATCGCCTCTAAAAGCAGATCAACATTTGCCCTATGCTGCGCAGATACAGGAATGATTGGCGCATCCTCTGCAATAGAACCCTTGACAAATTCCTTTATCTGATTATAATTTTTAAGCGCCTGCTTTTCATCCACAAGATCCACTTTATTCTGCACAATTATAATATTCTTTATTTTAGCAATATTCAATACAGACAGATGCTCAGTAGTCTGCGGCTGCGGACACTCTTCATTAGCAGCGATTACAAGTATCGCCCCATCCATAAGAGATGCACCACTAAGAACTGTCGCCATAAGAGTTTCATGTCCGGGAAGATCCACAATAGAGTACATCCTCTCATGCACTGTATCACTTCCATCATTAATACACTTCTTAAGCGTCGTATAGCAAAGAGGCTCCTTACACTTCGGACATTTCCTGATATCCATATCCGCATATCCAAGACGTATAGATATACCTCTCTTAAGCTCCTCAGAATGCTCATCCGTAAATTTGCCTGTAAGCATCTGTGTAAGCGTTGTTTTGCCATGATCCACATGACCCACTATACCAAGATTCATCAGAGGAACAATAGACTCCTTTTTAACCTTCTCCTGCTTTATCTTGCCTTTAGCTTTATCCTTGTCTTTACCCTTGTCCTCGTTTTTGCCCTTGTCTGTTTTCTTTATATCATCACCGTCTAAGAGAAACCCATAAAATATAATAATCAAATATTCAGATAATAATAGGAACAGAAAGTTTTATAAGTTATAGTGAAACATTTGCCTGACACTCATCATGAAAATTTATAAATCTCACAATACATGAATACATCATAGATACAATCGATAGATATTACAGGCGACACACTATGATTCCTTTAACAGAAGATGACATGCTCCGCTACAGGCGACAAATCGAGATTCCCAACTTCGGGACTCGCGCTCAAAAATGCCTTAAAAAAGCGCAGGTAACAGTCGCAGGCGCAGGCGGTCTCGGCTCAGCTGTATTGACATACCTCGCAGCCGCAGGTATTGGGCATATCATCATCATCGACAACGACAAAGTAGAATTATCCAACCTGAACAGGCAGATACTCTACCAAAAGAAAGACATAAACAAGAGCAAAGTACAGTGCGCAGTAAACACATTAAAACAACTCAACCCCGACATTGAAATACATGGCATTGAAGCACAGATAAACAAGGACAATATTCGAGACCTGTTAAAAGGCACAAAAGCACTCATCGACTGCGTGGACAACTACCATACAAGATATACATTAAACAATACAGCACAGAAGCTAAACATACCACTATTTCACGGAGCATGCTACGGTTTCGAAGGAAGAGCTACCACAATAATACCTAAAAAGACAGCCTGCCTGAGATGCATTGTTCCCACAACCCCGCGCAAAGAAGCATACCATATTGCCGGTCCTGTGGCAGGGACAATAGGCACAATACAGGCAACAGAAGTCATCAAATATTTCACAGGACTAGGCTCACTACTACTCAATAAACTGCTGGTACTGGACTCCCTTTTTTGGAGAACAGAACTGGTTGATATTGAGCGCAATCCAAAATGTCCTGATTGCATGAGGTAATATATATGGTTGAAGTACGTCTTTTTGCACATTTCCGTGAAACAGCAGGCAGGGAAAAGTTTGACATTGATGCAGAAAACATAGCAGAACTAATCGATAAACTGATAACACAATGCAAAAAACTATCAGACCTCATATTTGAATCTTACGAGTCACATATACTGGATGCAGACATAATGATTCTTGTAAACGGAAGAAACATACAAGGACTTAACAACCTAAAGACCAGATTAAAAAAGAACGACATTGTCTCAATTTTCCCACCGCTCTGCGGCGGATGACCCTATATCTTAAACTCATGCTCACAATATGCACATTTCAGGATTATCGGATCCTTCGAGATAACACTGAATTCAGGAACAACATAGGTCTCATGGTTCGAGATACACACTGGATTCCTGCATCTCAATATACCCTTTATTTTATCCGGAAGCTCTATATTATGCTTCTTGATAACCTTATAATCTTTTATAGTGACCACAGTCGCGTTCGGGCTTATGAGTGCCACATGATTGAACTCATCTGTCTTAAGCTGCTTATTCTCTATCTTAAGTATATCTTTTCTCTTCATCCTGCTGCTTGGGACATTAAGAGCAATTATTGATGTATTATCTTCTATTCTAAGAATCTTATAGACATCAAGAGCTTTGCCTGCACAGACATGATCTATTACTGTGCCGTTCCTGATTTTCTCTACCTTCAGCTTTTCTTCTTTCATGCTTTGCACCATATCATTTGACTGCACCCAAAAGCAGCGCAATCAATGCCATCCTTGTAGGAACCCCGTAATGAGCCTGTTTGAAGTAGACTGTCCTCTTGTCATCATCTATCTCATACCGGATCTCATCCACACGCGGGAGAGGATGCATCAATATCATATCCTTTTTTGCCTTGCTCATGATATTCTCATCTATATAGTAACTGCCTCTGACATCCATATATTCCTTCTCAGAACCGAAACGCTCTTTCTGGATTCGTGTAGCATAAAGCACATCAAGGTCTTCGATTGTTTCTTCAATACTCTCTTTCTCTATGACATGCACACCATTCATCTTCAGATGATTGATTATATAACGCGGCATCTCAAGTGCTTTAGGGGCAATGCATGTGACTTTCACATCCTTATACTTAGCAAGCGCATATGCCAGTGAATGAACTGTCCTCCCATATTTGAGATCCCCGCAGAAACCTATACTTAGATTGTCTATTCTCCCTTTCTCTTCCTTTATTGTAAAAAGATCAAGTATCGTCTGGGTAGGATGATGATGACCGCCATCTCCGCCATTTATCACAGGCACATCAGCATAATCTGCCGCAACCTTAGCTGAACCTTCCTGAGGGTGTCTTATAACCATTATATCTACATAGCCATCTATGGTCCTGATAGTATCTGCAAGAACCTCGCCTTTTTTCTCTGAAGTAGCTGTCGGATCTGCAAATCCTACCACCTTCCCGCCAAGCCGGGACATCGCAGACTCAAAAGACAATCTTGTCCTTGTACTGGGCTCAAAGAAAAGAGATGCAAGAATCTTGCCCTTACACAAACTACTGCCTTTTTTCATAAGCGGAAGCATTTTCGAAGAAACAGAAAGTATGTGATCAAGCTCTTCACGCGTGAGATCATCAATATTAATTATGTCGCATCCTTTGAAGTTCACAAGAGTTCACCAGATAATATTAGAGAAATAAGCTTATAAATCTTTTACTATATCTTAGATTCCAACTCTACATGATTCAGACATTCTTTAAACACAACACATCACAAAAGTTATACACCCACGCAGTTTGCCGATAACACACAAATTTTTCAGACAAGGCGCATTTATTTTGCTGCAGACAAAAAGCAAACAATTGACATTTATATAAAACTTAACAACCAATATTTGAGAAACTACAACCTGCAATTGATTAACATGACAACTACAATCATCATATCCGGTATGGCTGGCTCAGGAAAGACCAGTCTTGCAAAAGCACTTGCCAACCATTACAAACTCAAGTATCTCTGCGGTGGCGACGCACTCAAGGAAATAGCAATGAGAAAAGGATACCATTTCTCAAGCGACGACTGGTGGGAAACAGAAGACGGCATGAAATTCTTAGATGAGAGAAAATCAAACCCGGACTTTGACAAAGAAGTCGATGCTTTCCTGAAGAAAAAAGCAGAAGAAGGCAACGTCGCCATCACTTCATGGGCACTTCCATGGCTAAACGCAAAAGGCATAAAGATATGGCTAAACGCAACACAGGAAACCCGCTCAAAAAGAATCATGAACCGCGACGTCAGTTCCTCTGACAATGCGATTACTGCCGTCATGAAGCGCGATAAAGAAAACATAGAACTATACAAGCGAATGTATGGCTATGTCCTCGACACAGACCTTGACGTATTTGACATCATTCTCGAAACAGACAACAAGACAGTAGATGAACTTGCAGGAAAAGTCATAGAATTCATTGACAAAAAGCAGAATCACAATATTGAATAAATCTAAAGAACATTAGCGATTATTCCAACACCAAAGAGTCATGATATTTCTCCAATAATCCATCATAAAATTCACTGCCAAATGAACGCCTGCCTGCTAAAAACAACATAAACATGGATTTCCCGGTAGTCTCAATAGTCCTGGTATTTCCTAAACCACTAATTTCGCATGCATATTTTTCAGGTATCGGAACATTTCCAAGACTAGTATCCGAATCAATGAAAGAAGAAATAATTTCTTCAACAAGAGGTACAATAACATAAGGTCCTTCATGCTCCCATGAATCTTCTGCTCCACCCTTTCTCTCTAGAAGTTCCTCAACAGATATTCCGGATTTCACAACAGACATAATTCCCGGATTCTTATGAGAACCACTATAAGTATCTTTGACTATCGCAAGGACATTTGCCTCATCTAATTCATATGGCATAATACCGGTTTCACTTCCTATTTTCCTGCCAACAATAGATTGCAATGAATTAACAGACATAACACCATCAGAAACAGATGTGTCCACATCCGCCCTCAGATAACCTGCTCCGGGAAAGCTAAGTCTAAGTCTTCCCTCCTTCAATGTTTCCCTTCCTTTTACACCCATCAAAAGATTATCTACCCCACTATCTCCCTCAAGTAAAATAGCAGGAAACGATGAAAGAACATTAACTTCTCCTACGAGAGATTTTACATCTTCTTCTGAGAATCCATATTTTACACGGTCATCCTCTTTATCGGAAAACTCTTTCATAGCATAATAATCCATAAATCGGCTGAGTCCTACACATAGCGAAGTACCGCTCTCGGTATTCCCTACTCCCCTAAGATTTATTAACAAACTATTAGAAAGTCTTTCATCAGATTTTGAGTATTCTTCCCATGCGCGCAAAATCCCATTTCTTAAGGATTCTGAAAGACCATAAGTGTCATCCAACCGATAATCTAAATTAACAGAAGATGCAGGTACTCCCTGCGAACCAAAATCAGCCAAGACATCATACGTTCTTACCATACAATAAATATAAGATGTAACTTCAAATAACCATCGAACATCCAAATAGACCATATGATAGTCATTCATTGCATTTTGCCATTTTGTTTCATCAATCGCTACGCTTTATCTAAGCACATCAATCATTTCTTTCGTAGCATATTCAAGTTTATCCTGCTCATTCTTGATGATTTTCGTAGTCGCGCCAGTCATGATGCAATACGCAATCGAAGCTGCGCGATTGATATCCTGATGATACTGTATATCATCCACAGACTCTGCATCCCTTGAGCGCGATGTATCCTTATTCCTTCTCACAGCAATATTCTTGGCACCAGCCTCGACAAGCACAATCGTATCAGGCATAATCTCCTTCAGCACCCATTCAGGCAGCCCCGGAAGATATCCTCTTGGCGTATTTATAGTACAATGCGTATCCACAATGACCGACGACACTGTCGCCATCGACGAGATTTTCTTCCCTGCACTCTTCTGTATCTCCTTTTGTTTCGCAGGATCAAGCTTGCGCATCTCATCCCTTGTCTTGACAAGACCCATCTGTTTCGCTATCTCAAACATCACAGTCCCGTAATTGACAGACTTATACTTCACACCCTCTTTTTCAAGAGCAGGTATCGCCAAGTCAAGCACAGTAGTTTTCCCGCTGCCAGGTATTCCCGTAAGGATTACAATTCTATTCATAACACCATCTCCTATAACTCATGGAATCCATGTATTCCAGATATTTTCTTATAACTGATATTGGAATCTAAATTTATAAAATTAGGTTTCCTAAAAATAGGTTTATGAAAATAAACTTTATAGGCATCGGAGAAGCTTTTGATGAAAACCGCATAAATACCTGCATTTTTATAGAAGATGCCAGTCTACTGATAGACTGCGGCTACTCAGCAGTACAGCGCATCTGGAAAGAAGACCTCCACAACAAGATAAACACAATCTTCATCTCGCACTTCCACGCAGACCACACATTTGGACTTCCAGCCCTGCTCGTGAGGTATTATGAAGAAAAAAGAGAAACTCCGTTAACCATACTTGGCGCAAAAGGCATCGAAAAATACATCCGCAACATCACAGAACTAGGATATCCCAACCGTATCGACAATCTGGGATTCAGACTCACATTCCAGGAAATCAACAGCGATTCTTCAGTAAACCTAGAAAGCGCCGCACTCACATTCGCAAAAGCAGACCACATAGACTCATCATTCGCCATCCGCATCAAAAAAGACTCAAAATCAATCGTATACTCAGGAGACTCCGGATACTGCACAGAAATAGTAGAACTTGCAAAAGACACAGACATATTGATACATGAATCTTATACATCCCAAAAAGACAAAGAAGCAAAAGATCTAAAAAAACACTCATCATTCCTATCCTGCGGACTATGCGCTGCCAATTCCGCATGCAAAACACTCGCATTAGTCCACATCTTACGCACATCATGTGACAACAACGCAATTGAGCAGGAAGTCAGACAGGCATACAGAGGAACACTCCTAATCCCAAAAGAAGGAGAAGAACTGGAAGTTTAAGGTCTGCCGCGCGATTCACCATCCACAATACCAGACGCAATGATATGCGCCATTCTTATCGCCTCAGGAACCGCGCCTCTCACAGAAGTTTTCTTCAATATCACCTTCGCCTCATCCACACTGATACCTGCACACTGAAAATATATAGACTTGCCATTAATCTCAACAGATTCCACTTCCCCTGCGCGCTCAACAATATCCCTACGCTCCTCATAGCAATCAAGATTCTTAAGCGCAGAAACAAACCGCACACGATCAGGTTTATTAGAAGTAACCGCAATCACAACCTTCCCAGTATCCTCATTCACCCTATGTATATCAACCAGATTAAAACCCGCAACCGCAAGACCATCAAAAAGAACAACGCGCAACTGGTCACAATGCCTCGACTTGCTAATCAACTCTATTATCTTACCTGTAGCATCAAGCCCGTCTATAGTAACATAAGTACTCAACACCCCATCAAGATACTCACGCGCCCGAAGAATCACACCAACAACAAGCGCCTTATTGCCCTTGATGCGCACAAAAGGTCCGTCATCAAAACCAATGACCCTAATCTCGTTTTTTATGTGCATTTTTACACCCAACATTATCAGCATCTTATAATTGGTGATAAAGTAATTAATAATGGTTATGTGCAATATTACTCGGGGCTTGAGACTTTAAGAACTAAGATTTTTTCCTTCTTTTCTTCTTACTAAAGTATTTCTTCTTCAAAATATCATATAATATTTTTAATAAAAATCCAAGAATCGCTCCAGCAATAGTGCCTTTTGACCAAAATAATTGAATCCATATATTTTCTTTATTCTGGTTAATAGGGCTATTATCTCCTGTTGTTACTGGGCTTTCATCACCATGGGTTTCAATATTGTCTCCGTAAACTGTTGTAAATTCTTCTCGTGGGATATCTACTCTCTCATCATTCCAAAAGTAAGTAAATTGATTAATATCTAATTTATTGTCTCCACAAGATAATACTGAACATCCGTTTTTACTTCCCCCTATTGAAACTCCTCTATTTTCACAAGTACCTTGAAAGAAATCCCATGGCTCATAATTCCCTAAAAGTTCAATTATTCTCCTTAATGTTGATTTATCATAAGGCCAAGGAACTAATGTAACTGATTTGTTAGTTAATGTATTCTGAATAAAAGGTTCTTTTATATTCAAGTCTTTTCCAACACAATCACTATAAACTTCATCAGTTAGATAATCAATAAACAAATCACTTGATTTGGCTAATGCACCATTAACTAATAAGAAGGAAAAAATCAATACTAAAAAAATATGTTTTCTCATATTATCATAATAATAAGATATTCTATAAAAAACTTTGCCTCAAGCCCCTGCGTCATACTGTCACTCCATTTCACTCCGCTCGTTCGCCTTGCAGGCTCACCACATAACAACGATTAAGAGACTCCAGCCTGCGGCTTCCGTCCAAATTCGACTTCGTCGAACTTCTCTTAATTCCATAGAGGACTTTGAATAACTCTTCTGGTTTGCAAACCTGTTCTGTTTTCTATTATTTCTTCGCTATTTTGCTCAGTTTCTCCTTATATTAGGCATATACTGGTCCATATTTGCTCAACTTCCTCCAAATTCCTCACATTTTTAGATAG
>DAOWAN010000109.1 GCA_030634545.1 Candidatus Nanohalarchaeota archaeon | reverse complement strand
TACAATTAGCAGCAGTCTTATCAACCGCCCTCCAGCAATACACGCACCTGTTAGTGCAAAAATAAAGCGCAGGACTCATCTGAAGGCACCTGTGCGACCGGATGCCATGAATCTTCCCATAGAACTTCTCCTTATAGCACACCCCTTCATCGCGCAAAGACTTTTTGGTCCAGTCGCAGATCTTACACCCCGAATGCGCCCCGGCAAGACCATAATGCTGCTTAAGAAAAAGCTCGCGCATATTCTCAACATCAATATTGTGATTCTTATCAGCCATAGCTAACATTAGCGCAATAAAAATTTAAAAACAAACCAAAAATATCTTTATTAGATTATAATTTCTGAAAAAAAGAGGTCATCAAACATACTGTCTTAGGTCTGTCACCGGAGGAATTCCTTCGATTACATATTTATTGCCTATGGTAGTCTCTACTTTTTTCAGTCGATTACCCTCGGGAGTGAAACCTAAAGTTTTCATAATGCTGTCTTCTATCGTCTGGTTCGGAGGTCTATAGTTGGTTAATTGATTATTCGGTCCATTATCCCTTGGTTCTCTTACTGGTTCATAACTGGTTAATTGCCCCGCAATTTTCAGAATTCTTCTATTTCCATGCGACATAATATACCACCATCACAAAAGTGATATTACAACATTACCTCAAAAACTTTATATATGTTTGCACTTACTACAAAGAAACAACAACATCATAAAAATAAACATCCCTACTTAACCCGGACTTCCAAAAAATCATGCGCAAGCACACTATTCTTAAACACCTTCTGCGCATCATCCAAAAGCTTCTCCGTACCCAATTCCTCCGATTGATATCTTCTCGATATATGCGTTAAAAAAAGCTTCCTGACATTAGCCCTTTTAGCAATCTCAGCTGCCTGGCTTGAAGTAGTATGCTTATAATCCCCTGCCTTCTCAACAAAATCACCGGAGAACGTAGAATCGCAGATAAGCACATCCGCATCCTTCGAAAACTTAACAACATTCTCACAATACTTAGTATCTCCAGTATAAACGACCTTACGCCCGCTTTTAGCCTCAATCACATCCTTAGGTCTAATCGTCTTCCCCTCAAACACAACATCCTGCCCTGCCTTCAGCTTCCCGATAAGCGGTCCAGTAGACAGCCCGAACTTAGCCGCCTTCTCCATATTAGCAGAAAGTCTCTCCTTCTCCAAAAACACATACCCAAGCGCACGCACATTATGCTCAACCCCGAAAGGCACAATCTCATACTCACCGCAGTCAACCCTATCCCCCTCCTTAAGCTCGCGCACAACAACCTCAAACCCCCTAAAATAATATCCCACAGTCAAAAGCTGTTCAACAAACCTCTTACTCTCCTTCGGACCATAGACATAAAGCGGCTCCTTGCGCCCCTCAAGACACATAGTCTGGATAAGCCCAAGAATACCCGCAAAATGATCTGCATGCCAATGAGAAATAAAAATCCTGTCAATCTTCATAAACTTCAGCCGAAGATTCATAAGCTGCCTCTGCGTCCCCTCCCCGCAATCAAAAAGCAGCCTCTCATCCTTATACATCATAAAAACAGACGCAAGATTACGATCACGGGTAGGCACCCCCGACGACGTCCCAAGAAACACAATTTTTATCATAAAAACCACAAATTAACCATAACATACAAAATCATAATCACTTACAATAAACAATAGAACACAAAACTTAAAATATCATTGTTTTAAAGCGCATTGAGAACCAACTATCCAAATAAGCAAACGAAGCAATCCTGAAACTTGAAACAGGAACATACAAAGACCTATTTGCACTCTGCATTTACATAATAATATGCTTCAGAAATTTCCGAAAAGTATGCCTCAGTCTATCTCAATTTTCTAGAGTCTGTTTTACAATCGAATCGCATTTTCTATAAGCTCATCTTCAGGCGGCAGAACAATATCGTATTTAGCAAGCACTTTAGAGAACTCCTCATTATAATATGAGTCAAAAGGACCAATCTCTCGACCATCGCCCGAAATATGCAGATACCAGCCAGGTTCCTCATCCATAAACGTATTTCTTTTAATAGTAAGCTCTCTACACACACCCTCAATCTTACGATAAGCCACAATAGACGTTATAATCCGCATAGGACATTTGTACGCAATCAATTCCTCAGGACAATACTTATTATCTCTCAAAAAAAGCACCAGTATAGTAATACTACGATTAAATAACAAAACTTTATAAACTCTCCCCGCGCTCCCAACCAATCAAAAATATATAAACAGCAAAAATCAAAAAACAACAGGGCATCATGCAATTCAAAATCATCTCCTCCACAATAATCGCACTGGTAGCACTATTACTCTTCTTTGGCATAGTAAAAATGTTTTCCGGTGATGCCGCCACCTCCATGACCTGCAAACTCCACAAGAATATAATAAGGCACATCCCGCTCCCAGGCTACGCCGAACAGCCCCTTCCACCGGAATGCTCAGATGACCCAATCGAAGAGCGCATGGAAGTAAAAGAACTGACAAACAACGAACTTGCACACTACGTAGTCAAATGCTGGCAAAAAGCAAAACTAGGCATGTACGGTCAGGAACTCATATGCTACGAACTCTACGCAAAAACAGTAACCGGACCAATCAGCGAAAGCACAATGACTGCCGCCCTCGATTGCAGCATAATACAAAACAACTGGCTCGACATAGAAGACCTGTCCTACACAGGCTCCTGCGGCGCAAAAAACAAGATCATGTGGAAAATGACAGAAACAATAGCTGACAAAACAACCATAATCCTAAAATATAATCCTTTAGCAAACTGGGTAGAAGTAATATGAAAAAAGGACTTGCACTCGAAACACTGGCGAAACTATTACTAGGCATAGTCATAACTGCAATCGGCATCGGTCTCGTATCAAATTTCCTCGGTCTCAACATGGACATTCCCGGCATGCTAAAAGACGGCACTAACCAGCTTCTAAGAGGCTCCTACGTAGACCCCCACAACAAACTCGAAGTCATAAACGACACATACACAGAAGAAAGAATCGCAAAATACATCAAGACATGCTATGACCGCACCCGCGACACAAAACAGGACATGCCCTGCTTCGCCCTCCAGGGCGACTTCTCAACTGTGACCAAACTAGGCACCCTCCAGTTACTCAAAGAACTGGACCCTAAAGCACCCCCACACACAAACATCACCGCCACATTCACAACAACAGATTTGATACTCATATACTACGACTACACAGACGACATAATCGACATAAAAAGCTAGATATACTCTACTCTGCCCGATCCACTGCTTCATAAGCGATATTAGAACAATGATACGCAATACTCAACATATTCGAAATGATTGTATTTACTGAAATCAGGACCTCCTTCTCAAGATTATCAATAGTGATACCATTCTTCTTCTTAACAAACTCATCAATCCTATCAATAACCCTATTCGCACCATGAAAATCCTTTTTAAAATAGCACTTCATAGCCTCTTCATAATACTCAAGAATCATTTCATAAAATTCATATATCCCATCAAAGACCTCAGGAGGTATTGCATCTTTAACCAGGACCTCTTCCTGTGCAATTGCAATGATATGATCTGCAATTGCTTCAATCTGTCCAACTAATATCCTATACGATAGACATTCCATTGCACTGATATTTAACTGTTTTAACCTGAGCGAATTTCTTATCGCAAGCATAGTCTCTCTCTTCACAAGAAACGCAATCCTGTCAATTTCCTCTTCCCAGCAGATGATACTCTCAAGTGCCTTCAGATTTTTAGAACTGATTTTCACAGTATCAGTTAGCATAAACTTAGATATTATAAACGCACGCCGGATAGACTTCATAATCGACAGGTAATCACTTGAAAAATAATTCTGCAAAATAATGACATTATTACTTTCATCACTGATCTCAAATCCAATCGTTCTTTTTATATGCTGAAGCACTGCCTCTCGTTTCATAGAATCAAATCCTTTTTTTGAAACAAGCTTGATACGGTCAGCACCATCCAGATACTCTGCAAGAAGTTTCCTTTTGAGCACACAATCACTAAAATCATCTATATTTACTGATCTCTCACTTATAATTTTCTCCGATGAATATACATTTACACTCAAAGCTCCGTCCTTATCCTCAAACACACTCAACTTGTCTCCTGCAGAAATATTATTTTTAGATGTCCATGACTTTGGAAGCGATATTATGTATGTGCAAACTCCTGTTTTTTGGACCTTCCTTATATCTGTACTAATCATATCACCTGTATGCTCGCATATATACATCTATTTTTAGTATATATTATATATGTGCGTATATTCTAATATATATACATTGTTCATAACTTATTAATACCTAAAAATCGTATATATCTGGCATGAAATTTCATTTTTTCTCTTCAATAGTAATGACCGTACTCATTCTATTCATGGCACTAAACAACAACGCAGGCACAAGAACAATATTGATTCTGCCAATACTTCTATTCTATCAACTCACATTCATATTATTCCAGTTAGAATGTGATGTGCTATACAAATGCCAGTGGTCTGCAAAAGAAAAAAAGATAAGAAAACACGTAGCTGAAGAAACAGCGCAAAAAATCGTCACATTTTATACATCAAATCAAAAGCAGCCCGCTCTATAAGCAATGCCGCACGCCCCCTCACCCGACACCATACACGCACCCATAGGACTCTCAGGTCTGCACTTCCCTCCAAACAGCCCGCACTCATGAGGTTCAATCACCCCGGTAAGAACCTCCCCGCATCGACACCCACTGCACAACTTAGGCTCCCTGACACCATCCAGCACATCCGAAAACCTCAGCGCAGCATCACAATTTCCAAACCTCTTTCGAATCCCAAGCCCGGACCCCGCGACAACCCCAAGCCCCCTCCAATCTGCATCTCTCTCCTCAAAAACCTCATCAATAACCCCAAGAGCCCTCTGGTTTCCCCGCTCGCCCACAACCCTCTTATACTCATTCTCAACCTTCCTCTCACCCCTTTTAATCTGCAAAAGAAGCATAAGAACCGACGCAAGCACATCCGCGGGCTCAAACCCTGCGATAACCTGCGCAGCATCAATGTCCTTATACGCAGACGCCCCGATAATCGCAGACACATTCCCGGGGTTAATAAACCCGTCAACATTAACCTTCTCCATCGAAAGAAGCATCTTCATAGCAGCAGGCATAGTCTTATGCACAGAATACACGCAAAGCCCCCTCGAAAGAGCAACAGCACTCATAGGTGCAGTCGTCTCAAACCCAACCCCGAAAAAAACAATATCCTTCACATCACGACACATCCGAAGCGCATCAACAACCGAACAGACAACCTCCACATCCGCCCCCTCTGCCCGCGCATCCAAAAGACTCATCTTAGACCCAGGCACCCTCATCATATCCCCGTAAGTCGCAACCTTAACACCAGTAAGCGCAAGTTCAACAACACAATCAATATCCCTCTGCGCAGTAACACACACCGGACACCCCGGTCCGCTGACAAGCTTAACATTAGATGGAAGAACAGATCGGATGCCATACCTCGCAACAACCTGCGTATGAGTTCCGCACACCTCCATAAGCCGCACATCCCTCTCAATAGACCCCGCAACCTCGCGAATCTTCCCAGCAATCTTCCCGCAAACCTCACGCCCTCCAAACACAGCCATAACAATCAACCACTGCCAAGCTCCTCAATCAGCTTTCCATTACGCAGAAAATCCTCAGAAGAAACAACCTCAATCGCAAACCCCGCATGAACCAAAACATTACTCCCGCGCACAACAGACACAAGCTCCACATTAACATCCTTAGTGACCCCCCCAAAATCAACAACCGCAAACCTGCCATCATCCCTCACGCGAACAACCTTACCCTGCACTGAAAGACACATAATAAACCAACTAGACACGCAGACTTAAATCTTTCTCCACAACCATCCCCACACAACAGTTACAATTATAAATCTAAACCCCCAAACATACCTGTACAAACAACTGGTTTGTACGGCGAAACTCTCATGAAACTCGACGAATGGTTTGAAAAAAACCGCTACAAATGCCAAAGTTTTTCAAACATCAAACGGCTAGTAAGGCTAAAAAAAGAAAAAGGACTGACCATCAGTCTCTGTATCCCCACATTAAACGAAGAAAAAACCCTGGGCAAAGTCTTAGACACAGTAAAACCATTAATGGACAAACACCACCTTCTCGACGAAATAATCGTAATCGACGGCAACTCCACAGACTCAACAAAAGACATAGCAGAGATGAGAGGCGTCAAATTCTTCCGCGACTCAGAGATTCTCAGAAGATATGACTCAGTAGGCGGTAAAGGCGACGCACTCTGGAAAGCACTATATATCTCACAGGGCGACATCATAATATTCCTCGACGCAGACATAAAAAACATCCACCCGCGATTCGTATACGGTCTCATAGGACCCCTTCTCACCCAAAACAACCTGAACTTCACAAAAGCATTCTACCGGCGCCCCATAAAAGTAGGCGAAAAAATAGTCCCATTAGGCGGCGGCAGAGTAACAGAACTCCTGATACGCCCCCTCTTCAACATGTACTTCCCCGAACTCAGCGCATTCATCCAGCCCCTCTCCGGCGAATACGCAGGCAGGCGCGAAGTCCTCGAGAAATTATCCTTCTTCACAGGCTACGGTATAGAGACCAGCCTCCTGATAGACAT
>DAOWAN010000005.1 GCA_030634545.1 Candidatus Nanohalarchaeota archaeon | reverse complement strand
TTGAAAAACCGTAATGTTTATCAATTTTCTCAAACAACGATATATTCCCTACGGGGAAGGTTACATTTTCTCTCATAGATTTCACACTCCATGAGGGTAAATGTGACCTTTATTTTATCAAAGTGGCGAAGTTAGGTTAGATGAATTATTAGGTAATGCCAAAGAAGAAATCAGTAAAATTATAACTCCAGAATATATTAGCGAATCATACTCTTTTGAGGATTTTGAAAAAGATTTGGATAAAATCCCGCATGAGAGTATTGCTGAGTTTGTTGAAGAACACAAAGATCTGACCGGTACTATCTATCGCAAAGCAATGGCAAATATGGTTCAGAATCGCCTTAGTTCTGAAGAGATCCCGGAAGAATATCTATTACTAAAAGAATTAGAAAATAGTGTAAATAGTACCATGGTTATAACCTTATAGATAATCATAGCGGCTGAGTTATACCATCACACATTATATTGAATCAACATCAATAAATTTTAGACATCCAATACAATTCACTTCAGACATGCTTTAATAAGCCCCATAAACAGTGGATGCGCCTTTAATGGCGTTGATTTAAATTCAGGATGTCCCTGTGTTGCCACAAAGAACTTATGCTCTGGCAGTTCAATGAACTCCATAAGTTTCCCGTCAGGAGATGCCCCTGAAAAAACCATACCCTTCTGCTCAAGTTTCTCAACATATTCCGGGTTTACTTCATACCTGTGGCGGTGGCGCTCAGACACTTCATCATTAGAGTATAGCCCCCGCACAATCGTCCCTTTTTTCAGTATAGCAGGATATGCACCAAGACGCATTGTCGCACCATATCTTTTGTTCTTTATAAGATCTTTTTGCTCAGGCATTATATCTATTATCGGATATGGCGTATCTGCATCCATTTCTGTTGAATTGGCGCCCTTCATATCGCATACATTTCTTGCATATTCAATAACTGCAAGCTGCATACCAAGACACAGACCAAGAAATGGAATATTGTTTTCTCTCAAGTATTTTATCGCAGTGATTTTTCCCTCAATTCCTGTACTCCCAAAGCCGCCCGGTACTATTGCACAGTCAAATCCCTCAAGAACCTTCCGAGGAGGATTTTCATCAAATTGCGTCGACTGGATCTGTGTGATCTTGGGCTTGACACCATTATAAGCACATGCATGCTTTATTGCCTCAAGGACAGACAGGTAGACATCTGCATGTTCTGTTTTCCCATGAGATACATATTTACCTATAAGGGCGATATTAAGCTCTTTTTCTGCATTTTTTAGTTTATTTGAATATCTTCTCCATTCTTTCAGGTCAATATCATGCTTTATGCCGAATTTTGCAAGAATCTTCTCACCAAAGTCCTGCTTTTCAAACAACAACGGAAGAGTATAGATACTCTCAAGGTCCGGGTTATCTATTGTATATTCCTCATCTATGAAACATCTTTTTGAGATTATCCAGCGCCTGGGCTTATCTATACCAATTTCTGATCTTGCAACCACAAAATCCGGGAATATGCCTACTTCACGCAGTTTTGACATAGCATGCTGGGTTGGCTTGGTTTTTAACTCATTTACGTTTTTGAGGTATGGAAGATATGTAACCATCACACTTACAGACGGGTATTCTCTTGTAAGTTCTCTTACCGCATGCAGAAATACAAGATTCTCTATATCTCCTGTTGTACCGCCGACTTCAACCAGTGTAAAGTCAAAACCTTCAGTGCACTGAAGCATCCTCCTTTTAGCTTCATTTACAATATCCGGTATTACTTCTACATCGCGACCTTTGTATTTTAGCTGGCGCTCTTTCTCAATTACTGAAAGATAGATTTGCCCTGTTGTTATATTATTTCTTTTCGGTATGTGTGTATTCAGGAATCGTTCATAGTTACCGAGATCCTGATCAATCTCGCCACCATCTTCAGTAACATAGACTTCGCCATGTTCTGTGGGACGCATTGTACCTGCATCTATATTTATATAAGGGTCGATTTTTACTGCTGTAACAGAATACCCGCCTGCTTTGAGAATTGAGCCAATAGATGATGTGACTATACCTTTGCCAAGACCAGATAGCACTCCCCCGACTACAAATATGAATCTGGGACTGCTCTTTTTTTTAGAACGTGACATTTTTTCCATAATGTATTCAAAGTGTGTGGAGTGAATTTTATATATTCATTGGATGAAGTTTTATAAAATTTAATTTGCTATGTGTTCTGATGTCAGATTATAATGAAAAGATTATATCTTCACTGATGCATACCTGCGGCGGCGTTGGTATCGGCTATATATCAAGGGATCTTATTGCCAGTTACGGCGGAAGCATGGTAGCGTTTGTAGGAGCAGTCATTCTTATCTTGATGAATCAGGTTGTGAAATTTGGTCTGAAGAAGCGCGATTTCAGCTGGTGGATGGGCAACGGGATATGGCCTTATCTTGCTACATGGTACATGGTATGGGTCATTGTCATTAATGTTTGATATTTAATGGAGGCGGATTTAGATGAATGAGACAATACAGAACTTAACAAAGGCGTTTATAGGCGAAAGTCAGGCGCGAAACAGGTACACAATCTACGCAAAAATTGCAAAGAAAGAAGGTTTTGAGCAGATATCAGATATTTTTCTCCTGACTGCCGATAATGAAAGAGAGCATGCTAAGTGGATTTTCAGGATGATTAATGAACTTAAGAAAAAGAGCGATGAAAGTCTTGACGAAATTACAGTTGAGGCAGGTGCTCCGACCACACTTGAAAACACCGCCAAAAACCTGAAAGCCGCTATTGCAGGTGAGAATTTTGAGACCAGCACAATGTATCCGGAATTTGCAGATGTTGCTGAAAAGGAAGGTTTTTCGGAGATTGCAACAAGATTAAGATCTATCGGAAAAGCTGAGGCTCATCACGAAGAAAGATACAGGAAACTGCTTGCAAAAGTAGAAGGAAATACTGTGTTCAAGAATGATGATACTGTTTCATGGGTATGTATGAAGTGCGGATATGTTCACGAAGGAAAAGAAGCACCTAAAAAGTGTCCGTCATGCGATCATCCGACAAGTTATTTTGAGCGCAAGTGTGAAGACTATTAGGTGTGTGAAAAATGATTGGAAAACTTCCAAAAAACGTATTGAATGCTCTGCTTGAGACCCTTCCTTTTGAATTTTCTGTCCTGGATGCTGATGATACTGTTCTTTGCTGGAATAAGCATGAGTCACGGATATTCAAAAGACCGCCGGGTGTTGTTGGACGAAATGTACGCGACTGCCATCCTCCCAAAAGCCTTTCCAAAGTTGAGCAGATACTGACTGAAATGAAAGAAGGAAAGCGCGACGAGGCACGATTCTGGATAAATATTCCAATTGGTGAGAATAAAGAGATGCATACTATTTTGATAAGATATTTCGCTTTGAGAGATGAAGAAGGCAAATATCTTGGTTGTCTTGAAGCAACGCAGGATATTTTTGACATCAAAAAAATAGAGGGTGAAAAGAGGCTATTAGATTAGGAGGGGTTTTGTATGACTGAAAGAAAAGAAATTTATAAGTGTGGCATTTGCGGGAATATTGTAGAAGTCATTCATGAGGGCGCAGGAGAACTTGTATGCTGCGGTAAGCCAATGGATTTACTCGATGAGAAAACAGAAGACACCGGTTCTGAAAAGCATGTGCCTGTGATTGAGAAGATTTCAGGCGGCATCAGGGTAAAAGTAGGATCTGTGCAGCATCCTATGGAAGAGACGCATTTCATAGAGTGGATAGAAATTATTTGCAACGGCGTTGCCTCAAGAAAGTTTTTGAAAGCAGGAGATGCGCCAGAGGCAGACTTTGAATGCAGCGCAGAGATAGGGGACATTGTTGCGCGAGAATATTGCAGTGTTCATGGTCTGTGGAAATCTTAGTCTTTTTTGGGTTTCCAAAGACATGAATTGATATAACTTCTGTTTTTGGGAACACTTTAGCTATCTTACTGATAAATATATAATATTTAAAGGAGATAGTTAATGATATTTATGTGACTCAGTTGCATTATTACAAAAATACTTACAGGAAGGTGTTATATTATGATAAGAGAACAATATTCAAATGAAATCAAAGCAGGCGACAATGTAAAGATTGCAGGCTGGGTCCATGATATTCGTGACCTTGGAAAGCTAATTTTTGTCACTATCAGGGACCGCGAAGGCATTGTTCAGGTGACAGCCAAAGGCGGTGTGACAGACGAAAAACTGATGAAACGCATCAAGAACCTTGGAAAGGAGTGGATTATCTCTGTCTCAGGAAAAGCTGATGCAAACGACAGGGCGCCGAACAAAATCGAAATCAAGCCGGACAGTATAGAAATCATATCCGAATCAGAAGTTCCATTGCCAATAGAGGTGACAGGAAGAATAGAGAGCAATCCGGACAAAAGGATTGACTGGCGGTTCCTTGACATGAGAAGACAGGAATCACTTGCGGTATTTCGCCTGCAATCACAGATTACAAGAGCCGCAGGCGAGTTTATGGCAAACGAGGGATTTGAGAGAACTTTTTCATCCAGACTCACAGGCGCTGCTACAGAAGGCGGTACAGAGTATTTTCCTATCCTTTATTTCAATAAAGAAGCATTCTTAGCGCAAAGCCCGCAATTATCCAAAGAATCTGTACTTGCATCAGGCATTGATAAAGTGTGGGAACTGGGGATGGTATATCGTGCAGAACCGCACCACACTACAAGGCATCTTTGCGAATATGTATCATTTGATTATGAGATGGTATGCGATAGACTCTCAGATGTGCTTGATGTTGAGGAAAAGATGCTCTCATATATTTTCAGGAAGCTGAATGAGAGATGCAAGAATATACTTGAGCTTTACAAGATAGATCTTGTATTTCCAAAGGAGATTCCGCGCCTGACATTTGATGAAGTGAACAAGATACTGAAAAAAGAGAAGATTGATACTGAAGCGCATGACCTTACGCCTGAAGGCGAAAGAGAGATATGCAAGTATTGCGAAAAGAAGTACAACTCCTCTTTTGTATTGGTTACAGGCTTTCCGTTTGAGAAAAAGCCATTCTATCTTATGAAGGACGGCAAGACCGGGTCTTTTGCATTCGATCTTCTGTATAAGGGGCTTGAGATCACAAGCGGCGGCATAAGAGAGCATCGCTACAAAGAGCGCGTTGCAAATCTAAAAGAAAAAGGCATAAACCCCGACGACTTCGACCATTTAAGATTCTTCAAATATGGTATGCCTCCTCACGGGGGTCTTGGAATGGGTATTGAAAGGCTTACGCAGATGATACTGGGATTGGAGAACGTGCGCGAAGCAAGTCTGACACCAAGAGACCCTGACAGGTTGACGCCTTGAAGTATCTATTCGCAGATTCTTTAGTATGTGTGTGATTTAAATGGCAAAACGCAAAGAAATAGTTAATTTTCTTGATGAATACCTCAAAGTGACTGAGATACCTGACAGTTCACTCAACAGCCTGCAGGTAGAAGGCAAAAACGAAGTAAAGAAGATTGCATTAGCAGTTGATGCATGCCAGTATGTATTTGATGAGGCGCGCTCAAAAGATGCAGACATGATAATAGTCCATCACGGTCTTTTCTGGAAAGATGATATGACTGAGATGCACATCACAGGCATTCTCAAAAAAAGGATACACTCTCTTCTAACAGGAAATCTGTCACTCTATGCAGCTCATCTTCCGCTTGACATGCATCCTGATATCGGCAACAACGCATGCATAGCAAAACTGCTTGACCTTAAAGACCTTCGTCCTTTCGGAAACTATCACAGCATAAACTGCGGATATTTCGGACAGCTTAAGCGCGAATATTCTTCAGAAGAATTCCTTAAGTTGGTTGACGAAAAAATCGGGAAAGTTCAGGTAAAACATCTTTTTGGCGCAAAAAACATAAAAACAGTAGGGATTGTAAGCGGCGGCGGAGCTTTTGCAGTAAGTGAGATGCATAAGCATGGAATAGACATACTTATCTCCGGTGAGCAAAAGCACATACTATATAATACTACAAAAGAACTATGCGTAAATGCTGTATATCTGGGGCATTATGCAACAGAGACATTTGGTGTAAAAGCGCTTGGAAACAAACTAAAGGAGAAATTTAAAGACATAGAAACCTTCTTCATGGACAACAAAACAGGCTTATAGACTCCTTGATGCAACATAAAGTATAAGCACAATACCGGAAAATTTCAGAAGTTCTGAAAAAATACACATGTAATCACTAAGCTCGCATATAGGAAACAACTTGACAGAACACATCAGTGCATAGATGGCTACAAGAATTATAAGGCACACTCCAGCTTTACTTATTGTTTTCATACTCATGATATTACCTTGGACATAAGTCTATTTAACTTTTAATCATCTATCCATGACAAAAAAGCTCAAAATTATAGCGACTACACATAGATATTCTAATTTTTTACGATTTATCCTAAACACATATAAAGTTTAGCATTAAATGTCTACTTAACTGATTCTTAGAGTCATTAATACTATAACGGGATAAATACTATAAGAGATATATGGGTGGTAAATATAGAAACGCTTAAAACAGGAACAACAACAGTTGCAATGGTTTGCAGTGACGGAGTAGTTCTGGCTGCTGATCAGAAAGCGACAATGGGTCATCTGGTTGCATCAAAAGATACACGAAAAGTATTTGAGGTATCTCCTAAAATGTGCATGACTATAGCAGGCAGTGCCGGCGATGGTCAGGCAATGGCGCGATTACTTAAAGCAGAATTAAATCTTTATGAATTACAGGAAAAGAAAATCTCTGTAAAAGCAGGTGCTACACTCTTATCCAATATATTACGCGGAGCATACAAATCATTTATCCCGGAATATGTCCAGCTGGTGCTTGGAGGATATGATGCAAGCGGACCAAAATTATTTTCATTAGATGCTGCCGGCGGACTCTCACCGGAAGATGAATATGCATTCAGCGGTTCCGGTTCAGTTATTGCCCTCGGTGTTCTGGAAGACAGCTACAGGAAAGGCATGTCAACAAAAGAAGGAGTAAACCTGCTTTTAAGATGTATCAAAGCTGCCAGAGAACGCGATGTATATACAGGCGGTAAATTGATGCATGTCGCAGTCATAACTAAAGACGGTATCAATTGGATTGATGAAAAAGAAATAAAATCAATCATTGCGAAACTTGGACAGAACAAGTAATCGTTTATTGAACCGTTTTGATATTTCAAAAATATCCGCAGTTGCTAAGCTATACTAATACACACAGAAATCAGTGTATCATACCCATTTACAACAATGAATATCCACATGTATTCCAGTGAAAAAGCATATTCCAGCAAATCAATAGTATCTCAGGATTTAGATACAGAAAGCGTAATTGAAAGCAAATTATTGAAGCATAATATTATTTTATAAGACATACTTTTATATGGTCAGTTAATACTGATTTATGTGAAATCACTTAAGTATTGGATTTAACAATAGACCATACTAAAACCTATAGCGATGTGATAAATATGGAATTAGAAGATGTGAAATCGCGCCTGCCAAAGACCGCGATGATTACAAAGACAATGTTTGAAGGTTCAGATATTGTTTTTTATACAAAGAACAAGGACTTTTTTGTCAATGGCAGTTCAGATATCAAGGCACTTGTTTCAGAAATCCGAAAAAGGATTAATCTGCGACCAGATCAGTCAATTACCCTTGCAGAAGATGAGGCAAAGGAAAAGATAAGACAGATTGTACCGAAAGAAGCGGAAATTCAGGATATTTTATTTGAACCGGAGTTTGGAAAAGTAGTCATACTTGCACAGAAACCCGGCATAGTAATCGGAAAAACAGGAGATACACTAAGAGCGATTAAGAGAGAGACTTTCTGGAACCCTGAAATCCAGAGAATGCCCGGATTTCGCTCAAAGATAGTGAATAAAGCACGCGAAATAGTCCATGATGAAGCAAAATACAGGCAGCAGTTTCTGAACAAGATTGGTCAGAAAATACAGTTGAAAAAAGGTTCCAAAGAAGGATGGGTTCGATTTTCTGCTCTTGGCAGTTTCGGCGAAGTTGGAAGATCATGCATTTTCCTGCAGACCAAAGAATCCAAAGTACTGCTTGACTGCGGTGTAAATACTGGCTCCAGTGAAACAAACCCCTATATTGATGCACCGGAATTTGATCTTGAAGCTCTTGATGCAGTCATTATTTCACATGCGCATCTTGACCACTCTGGTTTTGTGCCGTATCTCTATGAATACGGGTACAAGGGACCTCTTTACACAACGCTTCCAACAAGAGATGTCATGACGCTTCTGCAACTTGACTTTATTGATGTTTTGCAGAGGGAGACAGGTAATGCACCATATACTTCAATGGGCATCAAAAATGCAATAAAACACTCGATAACTCTTGATTATAATGAAGTTTGCGATATCACGCCTGATATGAGACTTACATTCCAGAATGCAGGTCATATCCTGGGTTCTGCACTCACGCATATTCATATTGGTGAAGGGCTGCACAATCTTTTGTACACAGCAGATCTTAAGTTCGGACCGACAAAACTGCTTGAACCTGCATATACAGGTTTTTCAAGGATAGAGTCCATGATTCTTGAGTCCACCTATGGTGCTCCAAAGGACATCATCCCCGCGAAAAGAGAAGCAGATATGAGCCTCATGCAGGTAATCAAAAGAACTATCGCCAGGAAAGGCAAAGTGATTATACCTGCTTTTGCTGTCGGGCGTGCGCAGGAAGTGATGGTTGTTCTTGCTGAAGAGTACAGCCGAGGTGAACTTGAAGTACCGGTTTATCTTGACGGGATGATATGGAATGCTACAGCAATACATACAACCTATCCGGAATTCTTGTCAAAAAGACTGCAAAAGCAGATATTTCACCATGACAATAACCCTTTTTCATCTGAGGTGTTCAAGAGAGTTGCATCCATGAACGAGAGAAAGTCAGTTATTGAAAATAAAGAACCTTGTGTGATTCTTACGACATCAGGTATGATTACCGGTGGACCTATCATGGAATATCTTAAGCGCCTTGCAGATGATAAGAAAAATACCCTTGTGTTTATAGGCTATCAGGCTGAAGGAACTATGGGATCGAGAATACAGAAAGGATGGAGAGATGTCCCGATGACCGAAAATGACGGCTCCAAACATATGCTTAAAATAGAAGCTGAAGTTGAGACTGTCGAAGGATTCTCAGGACATTCAGACAGGAACCAGTTGATTAACTACGTTGCAAAGCTAAGGTCAAAGCCAGATAGGATATTTTTGAATCACGGGGAGCGCAGCAAGTCCATAAACCTTGCATCAACACTTCACAGGATGTTCAAGATGGAGACAAGTGTACCGACCAATCTTGATGCCATGAGACTGAAGTAAGTGACCTGTTTTTTTGCAATTTCTGGACATATAGTTAGTGCCGTTATTAAATAGACAAATTTTACAAATAATCAAAAGGCGCTAATCTATCCGGGTGAATCTTCGATTCACTGGATGCTAAAATTGCGTAGCAATTTTAAGCATATGGTGAAGACATTTGTCCATTTTGAAGATGATAATCTTCAAAAGCTTGGCATGTAATGCCATGAAATAATTATGTCTTCAACCATAGTCCTGCAAATCTATAAAAGAATTTAAGATACATATGGTTCTATGGGTTTTTTCGACAAAGTCAAAGATATACTTGACGATTTCAAAAGAGAGGCGCGCAGGAAAGAACAGGACAGACTGCCGAATGAGGAAGTTGCACTCAAATACAAAAATGTCCCTGCTTGGCTTGACTCAGTATCCAAACCGTTCTTGAAAGATATCAGCATACACTTGTCAGAAACCATAGACTCTTTGGCAGGTGAGAAACTACAGCTTGAAAAAGATATACAGGTACTTACAAGTGCAAAAATAGAAGAGACACAAGACAAGAGAATGGAACGCGCAGTTGTCAATAACCGCAAGGCACTTTTGAGCAGGCTCAACATATTTTGCAATAATGTCCGATTCCAAAAAGATGCGAAAGTCAGTAAGTTATCTGATTGCCTTCACAGTACAAAAAAGCAGATGAACAGTCTTATGAGCGATACAACGAAAAATTTTTATTTCGTAAGCAGTGGCATACCCACTCATTCAGAAGATGTAAAAAAAGACTTATTTGAGATGAGTAAATCAGTTGACAGTGCCATAAAATATCTTGAGCCATTGAAAGTGAAAATGAAGTCAATAGATGACTCCAACAATATCATCGAAGAGATAGATAGTTTATTCCTGAAAAATAAAGAAGCAGATAAAGACATATTATCCGGGAATAAAAAATTAAAAGAACTTGTCAGCTTCGAAAAAACCATTGAAAAGAAACTAAAAGACATTGAAAAAGGATCAGACATTAAAAAATTAAATGACCGAAATGAGAAACACAGGAAAATCACATGCAAAATAAATGGAATCAAAGGAAGGATTATCCAGACCATATCTCCCGTCAGCCGTGCTCTTCGCAAGTATAGCCGGGTTGCGCAGCTTGGAGGAAAAGATGAGGAACGCCTGCTGGAACTTTACATTGAGGATCCTGTTGCTGCTGTAAATCAGGATGATGACATGAAGTTATTTAAAAAAGTGATAGGCGATGTTGAACTGCATGTCAGCAGGGGATCGATAACTTTGAAAGATAAACTGAAATCTAAAACCATTAGCGCAATATCAAAGCTAAGAACAGACCGTGAGTTAAGCGACCTGAAAAAGAAACTGCAAAGTCTGGATGTTGAAGAAAAAACATTAAGCACCAAAATCAGATCAGACAAAATAATGAAAAAGAAAGAAGAACTTGAGCACAGGCATACAAAATTATTCTCAGACATAGACACTCTAAAGTCAGATATATCTGAAAAAGAGAAAAGCATTCAATCTATAGCAAAGGACATCAAAAGCCAGGTGAAAGTACTTGAAAGTAAACTTAGCAGCATCGGCAATTACAATGTAAAGGTTTCATGCTAAATCCATCCAAAGAGAAAGAATATAGAGTTTCCAAAAAACCACGTGAATAGTATCGCAAAAAAGAATGTCGGTCCATACCGGATACCCTCCTTGATATTTACATACTTTTTTTCTTTTGTTATTTGTTTTATCTGCCCTTCTGTAAGACCGATAAAGAGTTTGCCTGATAGAGTGGTATCTTTTAATTTTACATCTTCTGCAAGAACATCACCATCTCTTAGTTTCGATACTTGAATTTTGCTTTTGAAAACAGTATTGTCAAGAACCAGGGCAAAACGGTACATAAGTATCAGAGCCGTAGCTGTGGGAATGAAGAACATAAGTTGAAAAATGATAAGTTCAGGAATAATATTTACTTCCATCTTCCAGCTCAGGATAAATATGACTGCCACCAGACCAGTTGTTAATATAGCAAGTGTTGAGATGATTTTTTTCGCGTTCTTCATGATATCTTTGAAAAAGTTAGGAAAGATTTCCTTATGTCTGAGAGCAAGGACAAGAGAATATATTACAGAGTAAATACCTCCGATGATAAATGTATTTACAAGAAATACCAATGGATAAAGCCCTTCTATTGTCGTGATATTGAAGAAAGACAGTGGCTGTGGTATCAAAAATACCGTCGCCGCAAGCAACAGTACATCAGCTTCACCCCACTGACCAGTATAATAGAGAATATATCCAAATACCAGGTAAATTACACTTACAATCAGCGCATATATAAGACCATGAAATGAACCAGTCATCACACCATTCACTATGTGGAGTATAAATCCTGCACCCACCATTGATGCAGGCACAATATCCGGAATTTCTGTTGTCTTAAGATCAATCCACCCACCGGCAGCAGTACCAATAAGTGCAGCGACCAGAAAGAGAACTTCAATAAACATACATGTGTTTAGTGGGTTAGCTATTTATATTTAGGGTTTGTAGGTTCACACCCGGAAAATGGTCCAATAATTACAGGTCATTCGCAATTCTGTAGAATTCAATATTATGAGAAAATCATAGATAAATACCTCTATTTTCAGAAGACCTAGAGCGATTATTACAAAAACACACTAAATTTTACTCAATCACCTAAAATCCAAAAACAAATGATTTATATACTATCTATACAAATAAATGGTATGGTTCGAAAAGGTATAAGCAAAAATCTTGTAGTGGGTATTACAATAGTCGTAGTTTTGGCTGTTGCACTGAATGTGATACTCATTGTGAATATGAATCTTGCTGGTTTTTCGCATACTTCTGAAAATATTATTGCTACTACAGTAACACTTATTAACGAGGATACAGGTGAATTAAGTTCTGGTGAAAGTGCATCTGGAGACATTAGTTCTGGCACAGACGAACCAAATACCGTAATCGAGATAACTTATGCTGATTCTATTGCCGATATTGGAGGCACAACATACTATATTGATGAGGTAACAGGTATTGTTGCAATTGACCCGTCAAGCGGGGGCGAAACCGTAACATCTGAACACACGATTTCAATCGGCGATACTGGATTCGAATATGATGATTATGATTCTTTTGTACTGGTGCCGGATGATGATGTTCCGTCAATGGTCTTGATATTTGATGAAGGCAGTATAAAGTCCACGCTGTATCTGGATAATGATGCCATAAAACTGCTTGAGGACCCGAACAGCAGTATTGAAATTGGCGGAACACTCTCGATGACAGTGGATAAGTCTGATATAAAAAAAGTAACTACCTTGGGGCTGTATGTAGTAGAAATCAAAAGTATAGATGGCAGGACCAATCTTGAAACAGGACTTGAACGCGAGCTTATGAGCGGAAGCATGGTAATATACCCGCTGATATCAACCGGGGAATCAGAAATAATGGGATCAAGAGTGATAATTGATGAGTATACAGATCTGAGGTTCTTTGAGATTAGAAGCATCAGTGACTTATTTCTGTGGCTTAACCTGAAGTTCAATATGGATTTGAACAACAATGAGAAACAGATTATGCAGAAAGGCATCCTTGACAGTCTCGATGAGATGGTTGAAGCCAATAAGTAATCTTTTCTGCGCATTATAGGATTAAGTTCTAATTCAGAATATTATTATTATTTAACGGAACAGATACTTCTATCTGGAACATCTGATTCTAAGAGGACTCAAGAACAAAAACACAAGTACAACTACATCTAACAGAAATAACACTCTCTTCATTTTTTTCATCTATAGAATCAAGCAATATTGATGGACCTTATTTCTTCTTCATTCCCTTGACTTTGTTTTTTTTACGTTTTTTAGGACCTTTATTAACTACCATTTGTATCTCTCCTCCTTAGCATTTTTAAAATTATGATTTTAATATATGCTTCTTTCTTGCATCCAGTGTATTATCCTGCGAAACCCATTCTTCGAACTGCCGAGTTCTCATATCTATCTTATGCGCAGATGTCTCAGCCTTCTTTTTAGCATCAAGCGCATCTCTTCCAGTTGCCAGCACAATCCCAAGTCTCCTATGCACCTCATTTGGACTATCTGGCTCATAAGGTACATTTGGCTTGCCAAAAAGATAGACATTTACTCCCTGCATATTTCCTGCATTCCAGATTCCGCTGAATTCCGGGTCCCAACCGCCAGAGGCAGCTTTGATGACATGAGATGAAGCAGGCATAATCGGATCTATTACGCGATAGCCATCTTCATTTATTCTTGCAGGAACAGGCAGACCGCATATAGCGCGCAGATGAAGTGCACCTTCATTCATTCCAATCATGTGAGACATGAACGTTACCATACCAGTATCATGAGGACGCGGTGAACATTCATTGCCAAGTACTCTCACTTTGCCATCTTCCACTTTTACAAACAACTCGACACCAAAGACACCAAGACCTCCAAGCGCACCTGTAATCTTCTCTGCTGCTTCATATATTTTTTTCTCAGCTTTTTTAGCAAGATCTTCATCAGGCTTGAACTTTGCGCCGATATCCTGCGGCTTCCATGGCAGGTATTCTGCCACATTCGGACTTTGCCATGAGGCATGATAATCTCCATCTATCTGGTAATGACCAATCGGTCTTGGAAACGATGTGACAATCTTCCCGTTTTCATCAAGATGCCTGACTGCAAGTTCCGTAACCTCAGTATCAAAGTCAATATATTCCTCAATAATTGCCCGTGTACCTGACCCCCTTGCATCTTTCAGGGCTATAAGCCGCGCAGGCTCTATATCTTTATGTGTTTTGATGAAATATGATCCATGACCCGATGAACTCATAATAGCTTTACTTATACATGGATATCCTATTTTCTCAACTGCATCCTTAAATGCCGCAGAATCTTCAGTATCCACATAAGTATATTTACTAGTCTGCACCCCAGCCTTCTTTGCAATCATATCTCTGCTTCTTTCCCTATTCATTGTTATCCAGACAGCTTCAGCATTTGGTCTTACAGGCCAGCCCTCTTTTTCAAGCTGCATAAGCATATCAAGATTAATCGCCTCAATCTCACAGACAATTGCACTTGGTTTCTCAAGCTCCACAACATGGCGCACAGCATCCCCATCAAGCATATCAATAGTATGCGACTTATGCGCCACCTGCTGAGCAGGCGCATTCTCATATCGATCAACAGCAACAGTTGCCATGCCAAGGCGCTGAGCCTGGATAATGACTTCGCGCCCAAGTTCCCCGGAACCAAGCAGAAGAATCTTACATGAATTTTCATTGAAAGGCGATGTCAGGATATCTCTCTTAGTATATTTTGATTGGGATTGTAGATTTGAATTCATTGAAACACCTATCGATTCATATCAGGGAAATATTTTTATGTAGTATTATAGCGCTAATTAGTATTTTACTAATATATAGTTATTGTTAGCTTGTTTTTTGTGTGTTGCACAGACCAGATTATCTAAATAATCAGTCACCATTGTTCTCTTCTGTCCTTGAGGACTTATCTATCTCTTGCACTGGTGGACGGTAATCATAACTCAATTTAGTTTTTGTTATTATCCCTTCTTCATATAGTTCTTTTCTTATTTTGACTCTCAAGTCACTATCTTTTTCAACTATTAGTAGTCCCATTTTTTCTTCTCCTCTGTCAAATTCAACAGGACCTGCTTTGAATCTGTTGATTTGTGGAAATAATAAAATGAGTAGGATCATAGCAAGCATGATTAACGTAGAATTGCTTATGCTCAATTGTTTGGGAAATACTAAATCAAATATTATACTATAAGCCATTATTCCAATCAGAGATCCAAAGAGTATATTTTTTATAACTTGGCGCTCAGTATTCTGTTTCCACCAGTCCCACCAGCTTATTCTTACCCCGCTTTTTGCCAATTCTGTCTTAATCAAATATTTGTGCGCCTCGCTGTAAGAGGGTTTTATTTTTATTGCTTTCTGAAAATCCTGCGCTGCTTTGTCATATTGTTCCAACATCGCATGGGCAAGCCCTCGATAGTTGTAGAATTCAGATTGTTTAGGGTCATAATATATTGCCTTTTCAAAATCATTTATTGCTTCTCTGTACTTTTTTGCATCAGGTAAATCAAGGTAAACAAGTGCCCTGCAATAATAATCTTTTGCTTTGTTTTCTTTTCTATTTTCTGACTCTATTGCCTTGTCAATGTCCTCTATCGCTTTTTCGTATTTTCTTTTCATGTGATAGATAATAGCTCGATTTTTATAAGCAGCAGCATTTAGTGGATCTATTTCTATTACTTCTGAATAGGATTCAATTGCTTTGTAATACTCTTCTTCATGATAATATACGTACCCGAGATTGTAGTGCGCTTCCGCATTTTTTGGATTAATTTCAATTGCTTTTTTTAAGTTTTCAACCGCTTTTTTGTATTGTTTTAGCTCCTCGTAGGCAGTTCCGAGATTTTGGTGTGCATGTCTATGATTTACTTCAATTTGAATTGCTTTTTTGTAGTTTTCAATCGCTTTTTTATATTGTTTTAGTTCATCGTAAGCAGCCCCGAGATTGTTGTACGCATCCGCATTTTTCGCTTCAATTTGAATTGCTTCTTTGTAGCTCTCAATCGCTTTTTTGTAGTTTTTTAGACGATGGTATACCGTTCCAAGGTTGATACGCGCCGATATAAAGTTTGTTTCAATTTGAATTGCTTCTTTGTAGCTTTCAATTGCTTTTTTGTATTGTTTGAGTTTGTCATAAGCAACTCCAAGATTATAATGTACAAGTTCGTCTTTTGGATTTATTACGATTGCTTTTTTGTAATCCTCAATTGCTTTTTTAAGTAAATTTTGTTCAACGTAAACATTTCCAAGATTGATGTGTGCTTCGGCATCTTTTGGATTACTTTCAATTGCTTTTTTGTAACTTTCAATTGCTTTGTTATATTTTTTTTGTTTGGCGTAAGCATTCCCAAGACCAGAATATGCCTCAGCATCTTTTGGTATTATTTCAATTGTTTTTTTGTAGCTTTCAATTGCTTTTTCAAATTTATTTTGATTATAATAAACAGTTCCAAGATTAGAATATACTTCAGAAAATCGCGGTTTTATTTTAATTGCTTCTTTGAAGTTTTCAATTGCTTTTTCGGGTTCATCTTGCTCTGCATAGACAACTCCTAGATTGATGTACGCATCAGCATAGTTTGATTTTATTTTAACTGTTTTTTTGTAGCTTTCGATTGAGTTTTTGTAATCTCCTAGTTGATAGTAAATAATCCCTAGATTGAAATGTGCTTCTAAATAATCTGGTTTTATTTCGATTGCTTTTTTGTAACTCTTGATTGCGTTATGTTGTTCTTTTTGGTTGTCATAAGCAATCCCGAGACTGTAATGTGCTTCTGCAAATTTTGGTTTTATTTTAATTGCTCTTTTGAAACTTTTAATTGCTTTTTCGGATTCACCTTGCCGTACATAGAAAAGTCCAACATTGTGGTGTGCTAGCGCATATCTTGGTTCAAATAGAATTGCTTTTTTGTAGCTTTCAAGTGCGTTTTTGTATTGTTTCAATTCAATATAAGCATTTCCGAGATTATTGTGCGCCTTTGCAAGATTTGGTTTAAACCGAATCGCTTTTTTGGAGTATTCAATCGCTTTTCTGCATTCTTTCAGGTTAACGTAAACAGCTCCCAGACCACTATATCCATCTGCATTTTCAGAATCCAACTCCACAACTCTCCCAAATACCTTCTCCGCTTCCGCATATTTCGCATTCTTTCCAAGTTTAGCGCCAATCCTATTCAAAAAAGCAACCTCTTTTTTAGTAGCTTTTTTGAGCGATACATCAATCTTCCCCTCCTTCATCAACTCAAGAATATCCTTCTCTCTCTTCGTTTTCTTCTCTTCTGTCTTTTCTTTCTTCATAAGACCACACATCAACAATAACCAATCAAATGACGACACCTACAACATTCTCTTCCACACAGTAACTATTCAACACCAATCAATAAATACTTTGATGCGCGCATAAGAAAAACCACAATCATAAACCCAAAAATCCACAAGTTATCCCTGGACATAACAGAAAACAATTCCCAGACAACATCCATACATTCTTGGAAAATTTTATATACCACGTTGCACACATATTAAGTTAGTAAATCAGTGTTTAAGTTAGTACTCAAATTACCATTTACATACAACCGCACAATTGTAATGATAAGTACCCGCTTGTGGTCGTAAAAGTAACATAATCAAATAGAAAGAAGAGGTGGTGGAATATGTTCTTATCAAAGGATATTAAGTTCTATCGAAAAGCGCAATCCCAGATATTGTCAATAATGCTCATAACAGGCATCTTAATTACTGTTATCGGAGCCACTTACATGTGGGGTATACCGTTGATTGAAAAGGGACGGAGTTCTTCAGAAAGTGAATTTGCTGAAAGTTTTATGGTTCATTTGAAAGAAAAGATAGATAATGTAGCAACTACAGGTGAGCAGAGAACAATACCTATTGAACTCAATGGTAATCTTGAACTTACAGAGGATAATTCATTGACATATACGATTGTTACAAGAGGTCTGAATATTGCGACCACTGCATGGGTTCCGCTTGCAGGCGGCACATCTCCAGTAGAAAATGATATGGCAGCAGTAGCAGCTAACGGCGGTTCAGAAACAGTGGATATCAATGCCGATGTGACATGCACCATGACTTCCAGCTGCGGACCAGATCAGATCACATTAACTGGCTGCACAAAACCATCAATAGATGGAACATATTCAGAAGACAGTAATTTCATCCTTGATAGTGAAAGTTATCATGTGCATCATATTGACTGCATCGGAGATATAGATGGTCAGGCACTCATCATTGGTCCTGAAAGAGAGAAAGCAGGTATAGTCGGTATTGATGAGGCAGGTGTTCTGATTGCGAAAAGCGAAGCTTCCGGCGGCAAGTTTAAAACAATATACCGCCTCGTATACAGGGAACTTGATGATGTAACTACTCCAGGTCAGGATGGATACAGGATAGAATTAGTGCGGAAAGGAAACAATGTCTTAGGTCCCGGACAGCACAGGATAACCATCCAGCGTGATGAGAACCAGAAGGTAATCGGCAAATCAAAACATGGCGGAGACCTGATAGGAACAACAATATACATCTCAATGTCCTGAATGATGATGCATCCGCATGAAGCGCTATACTAGATAATAGTTCAGTACCTGCGTCCAGATACATTATAGATGGCACAGCATGATTATTTGATACTGTATATACGAAACTCATAGGATTATATATAGAATACAATCAGATTTCCATGCTCTTTTCCAACCAATAGTACGAAAAAATAATAACAGCAGATTTTGATTGCCAGGGGAAATTTGTGATAAGTTTGTCTTATAATAACAGAAAACGAAAAGGTCAGGTACTGATACTTGAAGAGATGATGATGTTCACATTGGGAATCCTGATCATTATCGGAGTGATATATATTTTCGATGTGGTCAATGACGGGATCCTTGATTTTGTTCAGGATGGACAGGCTGAAGAGGTAAATGGTTACATCAAAGCACAGATTGTATCATTGAACAGCATGAATTGTACAAAGTGCCACATCATATTCCAAATCCCGGAAACAATTGGAGGAGAAGAATACACAATTTATGGCGGCAAGAACAAAAAGAGGATATTGACCCATAATGAGAACCATGTATGGAATGAGAAGAACCTGTCAATAGATGTTATAGGCATGTCTCATGGAAATAAGATGTTAAGACTTGATTATGATAATGGGGTAATAGTGATGAGAGGTGTTAATGATTACTAAGAAAAAGACGTTGAGTCTAAAGAAAAGTGTCAAGGCATTTAAAGCAAGATACAGAGGTCACCTTGCAAGACAAAAAGTAGAAGTAGATGCCCCCTCAGGTAGTGGGGAAATTAATATTGATATTGTCAACAAACTGCTTCCTGCACTGAAAGGGATGCAGTCCAATCAACCGTCGAAAAAGAAACGTAAAGTCCGTGAAAAAGATTATAATATAGTTGATCTCCATGATCTTGAGAAAAGTACTGGCGCAGGCATTGACATTGATTATACCGAATTCCAGAAGATAAGTACAAAATATGCTCTCACTCCAGTAGAGGCAAGTGGAAATGATCATGTTTATGCATGGGCAAATATTGCGTGGAATCCCGATACTGAATCACTTATATATTCTGTATTAGAACCAGAACTTACAGAAATTGAGAAGAAGAACATATCCCGCATAAAGAACGCGATTGAAGAGAAAATAAACGTCCATTTTGAATCAGTACACAAACAGGCAGCTGAAAAATACATAGGCAAGTTGATTGAACGGATAATAGCTCAATATGGTATGAAATTAACTGCGGATGAGAGGAACAAATATAATTATTATCTCTTGAGGAACTTTATAGATTTTGACAAACTTCAGCCAATCTTAAATGATCCAAATATAGAAGATATCAGTTGCGACGGCATTGACATCCCTATATTTGTGTATCACAGGAATCCAAAATTCGGTTCTCTCAAAACAGATGTTTCATTTAAGACAAAAGATGAACTTGACGATTTTGTGATGAAACTGGCACAGAGGTGCGGTAAAACCATATCTGTTGCAGAACCGGTATTACAGGGCGCTTTACCGGACGGGTCAAGAGTCCAGGCAACGCTTGAGACAGATATCGCCACAAGAGGTTCAAATTTTACAATAAGAAAATTTACAAAAGAGCCGATGACACCAATGCATTTGATGGAATATGGGACACTGGACGCAAAGATGCTTGCATACCTTTGGTTTGTCATTGAGCATAACAGGTCGATACTTGTCTGCGGTCCTACTGCATCTGGTAAAACAACACTGCTGAATGCCTTATCCCTATTCATAAGACCAAACATGAAGATAGTCTCAATTGAGGACACACCAGAACTGCGTCTTCCGCATGTGCACTGGATACCAGAGATTGCAAGGGAAGGTATTAGTTCATATGCTGGCGGCAATAAGAAGCTGGGAGAAGTAAGCATGTTTGACCTTTTAAGAGGTGCATTGAGGCAGCGCCCGGATTATCTTATTGTTGGTGAAGTGAGAGGCAAAGAGGCATTTATACTTTTCCAGGCTATGGCAACAGGTCATGCAGGTCTGTCGACAATGCATGCTGATTCACTTGAGAAGGTTATAGACAGGCTTACTACACCACCCATAGAACTGCCATCATCACTTTTAGAGACTCTTGACTTGATTGTGTTTGCAAAGCGCATGAGGTATCGCAATCATAATGTACGGCGTTCAACAGAGATTCATGAGATAAATTATTATGACTCAGATGAGAAATATCTGGACAGTTCAAGAGTATTTAAGTGGGATGCTTCATGTGACACATTCAATTTTGATGAGGACTCTGATCTGCTGGGGCGCCTTTGCAGGGATGAAGGCATATCTGAATCCAAGCTTAAATCAGAGATCATGAACAGGATAAAAGTATTGAACTGGATGAAAGAGCATAATGTGAAGGACTACAAGGAGGTGGGTAGCGTAATATCCCAATATTACTCCGGTCCTCAAAGGATAATGACTATTATAGAGGAAGAATAACATGGATTCTAATGATGCTTATATACAGGTTTCATATAAGTATTTCTGCGAGTTTGTCAGGAAATATCTTGTATCATCCTTTAATGATCTTTACAAAGATATCAAACGAGCCAATATACCCCTGACTCTTGTAGAATATCTGTCTACTGCTGTAGCAGTTTCATTAGTTGTTTTTACTGCAATGTCTATTGCCGGCACCGTTATTGCATTTCTGTTGCTGATATCTGTTGCATCAGGAATTGCCGTACCCAGCGCAATTTTGCTTGGCATGTTCTTGGGACTTCTTTTTGGCGCAGTATCGTCATGCGGTATTTTTATGCTATATTATACTTATCCTTCTGTCATAGTAGGTAACAGAAGAAAGAAGATAGATGACTGTCTGCCATTTGCGACTTTATATCTTGCGACAATTTCAGGAAGCGGTACACCGCCTATCGCAATGTTTCGTGCGCTTGCAAATTTTAAGGAATACGGCGAAATTTCAAAAGAAGCAGAAAGAATTATTGATGAGACAGATGTACTGGGTGTGAATCTGGCAGTCGCTATTGAAAACGCTGCAAACAGAACCGCCTCAGATCGCTTAAGAGATATATTCTGGGGCATAAAATCCATTATTGTGGTCGGCGGGGACCTCCAGACATTTCTGCATGAGAAAGCAGGAAATACCATGATGGAATATAAGCGCAGGCTGGCCACGTTCACTCAGCAGCTTACAATGTACATCGAAATGTATATTACAGTAGTAATAGTCGGTTCCGTATTCTTCATGGTACTTACGACAATAATGGGATCCATGAGTTCCGGTTCAAGTCAGATAATAGTATTCGTACAGTTCCTGATAACATTTCTGTTCCTGCCTATGGCATCATTTGGTTTCATGATACTAATAAAGGGAATAGCGCCGTCAACCAAGACATGAGCAGACTATAATATACGAGATGCGATAGTATGAAAGAAAAAGAACATAAACCAGACATGAAAGAAATAATGAGAATCAAGAGGATTATAGTGCCGATACTCAAACGCAATGGCGTTATAAAAGCAGGCATCTTCGGATCTTTTGCAAGAGGCGAAGTCAGGAAAGACAGCGACATTGATATTTTAATTAAGTTCGCGGGGAGAAAGAGTCTGCTTGATCTTATTGGAGTGAAACAGGACATGGAAGAAAAGATAAAGAGAAAGGTTGATGTTGTTGAGTACTCAACAATCCATCCTCTTTTGAAAGATCAAATATTGGATGAAGAGGTTAAAGTAATATGATTTCGTTCGTGATATAATGACAGAAAACAAAAAAGCTCAGAAGAAAGAGAAGATGCTAAAGATAGGCGGGATAGTTATAGGTTTTTTGTTCCTGATGATAGGTATTGTCCTGCTGATTATAAGTGCACCTGAAACAACATCAGATGAGGAACTTGGCTGCGATGCAGACGAAATCTGCAACTGCAAATGCGGGGGTGAATCAGAATCAGAACCAGATCCGGACTGTAAAAGCCTGGGTCAGACACTGAGTGTCATATTCATGATTCTTGGTATGCTTATTGGCATAGTACCTGTTTCAGCATATGAATACTTCCGGTTTTCAAGATTCAAGAGGATGGAAGACAGTTTCCCACGCTTTATGAAAGACTTCTCAGAAGCTGTAAAAGGAGGCATGACCATACCTCAGGCCCTCACAATGGTAGCCCAGATTGACTATGGTCCGCTTTCAAAAGAGATAAGAAAAGCAGATCATCAGGTCTCATGGGGTCTTCCTTTCCCAAAAGCCATGCAGCGCTTTGCAGAAAGGATAAAGGGCAGTTCAATCATGAAACAGTCATTTACAATAATCAATGAATCTTTTGTATCCGGGGGAGATATTGCAAATACAATGAATTCAATAGCGATGAACATTGGACTGATAAAAGAGATAGAAGATGAGAAGAAAGCCATAATGGAACAGCAGATATATATCATGTATTTCATATTCTTCATGTTTCTTGGAATCATTGTACTGCTCTACAAAATGATAGTACCTATGCTTTCGATAAACATTTCAGATCCGACGACCCCGTTTGATCCGTCTGCAAATTGCCGTGAGTTGGGTCTGGCATCAGAACTTATGTGCGACATAGGAAGAGCATTAGGTCTTGGCTGTGAATATGTATATTTCGTAAGCCTTTTCTTGTTCATGTGCCTGATACAGGGACTCTCAAGCGGCATACTTGCAGGTGTTATTGGGCAGGGTAAAATTGCTGCCGGCATAAAACATGCAGCGATAATGATAATTGCGACATTGTGCGTATTTATAATATTTGTTTAGTGGTCTAATGACAGATAAGACTTATTTAAGCAAAAAACAACACAAAGCACAGATCAGTATAGAGTTTATTGCAGGATTTGGACTATTCATGATGGTCGTCACATATATTCTTTATACTTCTATGGCAGTATTCCCAAAATACTTTGATGAGTCAAATGAAAATGCTATTCGTGAAGAAGCATGGACACTAAGTGTAGTGGTCGTTGATTATCTGAAAAACAGCACAAATATAGATGATCTCTCACTAAGTTCTTTATCCCAGTGCACCACATACCACCCGCTTGATCCTTCCAGTAATACAAATTATAGTTATTTCAAGAAACTGTTCAATGTTGATACCTCAGATGACTTTCGCATCATAGTCAAGAGCAGCCCAGTTATTGTAACAGATACCATCCATGGACAGAACAAGACAGGTAATATGGCTATTAAAGGTATAGACTATGAGTTTGAACTATTCAATACAACACCTTCAAGATATGATTCCGTATCTGTATTCGACGGGGCTTTGGTAGTGACAACTGATGAAAACGGGACAGTTCTGTTAGGAGGGTATACTTTTGCAATAGATAAGATTGATTCACGAGGTAAATATTTGATTCTGGGTCTGGATCTTATTGACTGTGGAAAGTATGCGCCCATGAGAGGAACAAATTCGAAAGTGAAAAGATTTGTAACATATAATGATTGGATAACTTCAATTGATATAGTATACTGGTAGAGGCAATGATATATGAGATCAAAGGGATTTATGCATGCTTTAGAAGGCGTTATTGCAGCTATTCTGCTTTTGACATATGGTGCAACTATTATTCAATATCCGCAAACTTATTCTGCCTGGACTGAGAATATGCAAAAACAGGTATCTCAGGAGTATTTTTCCTCTTTTAATGATGCAGGTCTCTCGTGGCTGATTGTGGAAAACAGACCATCGGAATTTGTGGAGATATCAAGACACTTTCTGGGAATCGGGAATTCATATGGATTGTACACTGAAGGACTTGTTTCAGAGAACATACTCATAGGAGTACTATCAAATGAAAGTATAAAGAACAGCACAGTACTTGCTACATGTGCGAGTGCAGGTGTAGTATCTGAATTTAACTGCTATAATGGCACATTCAAGGGTCATATGTTCGTCCTGACAGATAACGATACTGGAATTGGAAATGGACAGGAAGATTATGACTCAATTTATTTTGATTCTGATGATAACGGCATTTATGACAAATATGAAGGTCCAAAGACATTGACTAATGCTATAAATGTAAGCGGAGAAATCTGGATTTTTTCAACAGTAGACAATAATACAAAGGAAATTGAATTTATTCGCGGGGAAGAAGTTGTGCGATACCGGAAAGGTATAAACAGCCTAAAAATCAATAATCGCATGACAAACATCTCTATTCGTGCAAAAGTTAATGAATCGGAAATAATGGATCTTGACATCCTTTTGATACCAATGTATATGGATATTACAAGCAAAAAGATGAAGTACAAACTTAACAGCTTCCTTGACGAAAAAAAGGCGATTATTGAGATTGCTAACATAACCGAAGCTAATCTGGACGAGGTTCAGAGAGAGATATTTGGTCTACAGCATCTGAATTACGATAGAAGATATTCTGGTGATGAGAATATATCTGTAGTTTCGAAGAGCGCCGCAGAATCAACTTATGAGATTGAAAAAATATTCTATTTTAGTAATATGGAAATTAGTACCCAGGACAGGATGCGCTATCTGATTCGCAACTGGACAGTACCTGGTCGTGAGTATGACTGTTATCTTGAGGATACAGATTATTATCTGGGACATGTCAATTGCACAAATATCACAAATCCGGATCCATGCACAACATACACTATTGATGGAATTATAAATTATGTGAATTCACCAGACATATATTGCAGGATTGGCACAGGATACACAAGAGATTTATATTTTTACGGGATGGCAAGTATCAGTGGTATAGATTATCTTGCACTTATAGTGAACACAACAGGGGCAGGATATGACACAATATATCTGGACATAAACCGCGACCATAATATGACTAATGATTTTGGACAAATCATTGTAGGCGACATTATAAAGATAGGTAATACGAATTTTACAGTAAAGAACATAGATAAGAACGGAAGATATTTTGAAATCAGACCCGTATCTTTGCATAAATTTACAGGTACTAATCCATATGACTTGTATTCGCTGCATAATGATACAAACTATATTGTACTCGCAGAGAGTACAGAATATAATATAACCTCTTATGATATAGGTGATATGATTCATGCAGACACCCTGCCAAATAGCGGCACATGTACAAAAGGTCTGCTTATCGGAAGTAGCTACAGACATAATGCTACATGGAATCTGACATTTCCATTTACAATAACTAATATCTCGAAGTCATATAATGTACTGAATATAGACTTTAATTCTAATGGCAAATGCAATGACGTAAATGAAGGACCATTTTATACAGGAGATCTGGTGAGAATTGGACCAGAATACTATCGAATAGACATTGCCGAAAATGGTTCAGAAGTGAACTGGACACTTACAGAGCGATGGAAGATTCCATCAGCGATAGTGAATCACAAGAACGGCTTAAGGAAGACAGCGTGGATAAGGAGTAACATGACATCAGATGACGAATTCCATATTCTTCGCTCAATCATTCTATGGTCCTCAGATCACAGGTCTGTGTTGGTGAAGAATTCAAAGGCATCCGAATCTATACTTGTAAAAAGCACATTTATCAGTGATATCGATATGTTTCAACCATACAAAGCATATTTCAGGGTAGGTGGATGATTATGGATATGAAGAGCAACTCACAGGATTGCAGAAATTTTCCAAGCTTTTTCATTGGTAGTATGACACAATATAAAATGAAAAATAAAGTGAGAAAGGGTCAATTTTTTATAGTAGGTGCAATAATGATTATTCTTGCATTATATATGCTGAGCAATACTCTTAGCAAGAGTACGCACTTTGACTGTGCAGATGTACAGAATAATAATCCTGCATGGACAATTGATGAGACTGAAAAGGGACTTTATCAAATCGCACGAAATAACCTGACAGATAGGACTCAAATTGATGAGTTTATTGTGATGCAAAAAGCTATTGCAAGAGAAAATGGCTATATGCTTGAAGTTGACATATTAAATCACGTGCCTTATGGTACCGGATTCCCAAATGTGTATACAATAACCTTAGAGTCAAAGAAGTTTTATATTGAAAAAGCATATGTACTGCTTCCTTACTATTCTGACTGTAAATCCGCAGAAGGAACATGTTTTATTCTGGATTTACTGACCCCTGGCTACGCACAGGCTTGTTGCAAAGCACACAGTATTTGTTGTTAGTATGCTGGCGTGGTTAGAAACATATTAATAGGGCTTTGTGACATAAATAAGGTGATGAAGCATATGCACTTGTTTTTACTGTTATTCATGGTTCTGACACTTATATGTGTATCTGGGTGTACGAAATATTAAGTTAAGTGGAGGTTGTTATTTATGAATTCGAAAATGATTTTAATATCGGTATTGGTTGTTGCAGTTTTTTTCTCAACAGCATTAACACCGGTTTTTGCTGATAACACTGGTGCCTGCGGAATTGAAAAAAAGGACATTATCAAGAGCATTATCGCCTATATTACACAGAACAGTGATATTAGCCAGAATCAGGTTGTGTTCCTGTTCAAAGGGTATCTGGGAGCACTCAATTGTGGAAACGCTGATCTTGTTGAGGCAAAAGACAAAGCAGATAATATAGATGAAGAGATCATTCCTAAATGCTCAGATGGGACCATGCTTGCTCATTGTTCACATAATACGCCGAAGTATTGTTATAGTGGTAAACTGATTGACAGGTGTGATTTATGCTGTGACAGTGGCAGATGCGGAGTCAATAGTCAATGCGAGGGTGAAGTAAATATAGTTGATTGTGCACAGGAATATGGTTCCGAGTACTTCTGCGGGACATATAAGGACTGGGTAGGACAGTGTCAGTCTGTAGGTCAGATTAAAAAATTAGCTTATAGCCGATGCTCTGATGCGACATCCGCAACACAGTACTGCATTAAATGCGAAGAGCCGCAAGAGACAATAGACTGTACGCAGCAATATGGAAACGATTACTGGTGTTCTACCTATGATGAATGGAAAGCAGAATGCTTAGGTCGTGGAGAAACTGTCGAATTAGCTAATACAAAGTGCCATGATTATGGAGACATCTACAAAGGATATTGTTCTACCTGTGTGTCTAGTGAAGCAGAGTGTCACAAGCATGAAAATCCTTCATGGATTGAAACAAATGATTATGAGATACAGGTCATAGAAAAAGGATGCACTGGTAGTTATGGTGATGAATATCTGATAGAGCTCAGAAATGATTTTAATTCTGCCGGAGTCGAACATTGCGGTGAAAGGCTTTGGGTCTGGTTTGAGGCTGGCTCAACTGCACTGGAATCAGGCAAATGTTACCGTGTAAATACTCACACTAATACAGTGACAGGACACATGATAGTCGGAGTTGGTGAGGAGATAAACTGTCCTGTCTGCGAAAATACAGCATGTCATAAGCATGAGAATCCTGCATGGCTTGAGTCAAATGATTATGATATACATGTCATAGAGAAGGGATGCACTAGCAATTTTGGTGATGAATATCTGGTAGAGATCAAAAAGACATCTGATCCTACAAGACTTGAAACGTGCAGTGAACAGACCTGGGTTTGGCTTGAAGCTGGCTCAACACCACTGGAATCAGGCAAATGTTATCGTGCGAATTTCCACACTAACACAGTAACAGGGCATATGATTGTCGGAGTTGGTGATGAAAAAAGCTGTCCCGTCTGTGAATCAACATCCTGTACAGATACAGATAGTGGAAAGAACTATTATGTAAAAGGTGAAATCTACTGGTCAACTCAGGACTTTAGTGCAACTGACGTGTGCAGGGGTGACTACGTCCTTGAGTACTATTGCGAAGGAGATATGTACAAACAAATCGTATATCAATGCCCAAGCAGCTGCAAAGACGGCGCCTGCACAAAAACTCCATATTGCCATAAACCTAGTAGTGAGGAGGACTGGACATATAAGGTAAGTTACCTGGGTGACAGTGTTGATTTACCAGCAGGCTGGTTTACTGAGAAGAGTGCAGGTAATGGTCTTTTGTACAGGGGCGATAAGACAACACCCGAGGAATTATTTAGTAGCTGTTCTGACGAAATCGATTCTATCTGGCACTATGATTTTATTAGTGGAAAATGGAGTATATTTTCTTTTAGTAAACCCGGGTTTACAGATCTATATGAAATATTGGATGGTGAGATATACAGTATTTCCATGAACAAGACCTGTGTTCTAAAACATCCTGATCCGCAGGGCAGTTTCTGGAAATCAACATACTGTGAAAATGGATGTGAAAATGGAGTATGTACAAATAGCGTACCAGATGAATCAAATTGTCATACACATACAAATCCCGCATGGATTGAAGATGGTACGCACAGGATAAAGATAGTTGATACCGGATGCACTCAGGTAGGCTGCGCTGAAGGAGACCACAATGGCACAGAAGTACTGATTGAACTTAGAGAAGGCGCATTTTGCGGTGAGCAAGTGTGGGTATGGCTTGATACCGGAATGACAGATGATGCCCCGAAAATCGGCAACTGCTATATGGCAGAAATATTCACTAAAATGTACGGACCTGATTGCGGACATGTTATACGATACCTAATTGCACCTACAGAATGTCTTGATTGCGATGGAAGTGTGACAGAATACGGCAACAGATGCGCAGAAGATGCCGAATGCACCCCGCCGCTAGTATGCCAGACTTCCGGAAGGTACGATAAGCTGGGCGTATATACTGAAGAATACTGCTGTAATACAAATGAATGTGCAAGTGTCATAAGCGGTCCCTGTGTAAGTCTGGGAGGAACTGATATAAAAGATGCAGAATATCCTCATATGACTCTAGAATGTGTCTTCAACAATGATATGCAAAGAGCAGAATATATTGTAGATTGTGGTAACACATTCGGTCCAGAATTCTGGTGCGGAACATACGATAGCTGGGTGGGACAATGCGGAAGCTTGGGTGAAATAAAAGAACTATCTTCCCCTGGGTGCAGTTTAGGCAATGGTGAAGCGCAATATTGTATCAAATGCGCGTAGATAGAGTTTATGACATGCAGCATGGGTGCTTATATGGCATAGGCACTCATGATTGTATACGTCAAATCATCACTGTAACCCCAGTCACCGCTCCCTTCGGTCGCTATAGACTGGGGGCATGACGCACTTCTGTCTATGCCGCAAAGTTAGAAAGCGTACTTTGCGAAGCAGGCAAAGTTCTTTTGAAAAGTCCCTTCTTGAAATATCTCTGTTTGCCAATATACCTTTGGATCGATGTCCTGTCTCTTCCAATGCTGTAAAAATACTTGGTTCGCGACCAAAGTCCAGAACCCCAAAAATAGGTTTTTTTGATCTGGGGAAACATTTCAAGAAGTTTACGACCTGTTGTACCCTTTATTTTTTTGCAAACATCAGGCAGACTCCAAAAACCAAGGTCAATTATTGCATGAAAATGATTATCATCAAAGCCATATGTGTCTACCTCAATATCCATCTCGTTGAATATCTCAAGCACTAAACACTCACATGCGCCACGAAATACCTGATGTTTCTCAAAAATTTTGTGCGCGTATTTTGTCTTTAGGGAAAAGTGTCCCCATATCCGTGATACACAATGGCTACGCCTAACTAAGTCGTCATTCATTTTTTCCACCCCGTCGTTGAAATTTTTAAGAAGTTGCTCAGCCAAAGTAAAACTAAGCAGAACAAACTTTCAAAGAGGCAGAAGGCTACCACACCTTCTAACTCTGCCTCTAAAAGAATTTATCATCTATCCTTAAAAAACGTAATTAACATAGCTCCCAGTTTCCGCTCCCTTCGGTCGCTCAAACTGGGCAGAAATCTACTTCTTTATAGGAATATAATTGATTTTAGTCACTATGTTTTTTTAGATTGTGCTACGTTCAGTAATCGTTTTCTGCTTAATTTTCTGTGGATTTTACATGAAAACTATTTTCGAATTATATTTTAGGTTAGAAAATAGAGAGTTCATATTTGCTTTTAGGTCATATTACTCATATATACACGATTTCAGACTATGGAATCCAACTAATTTCTGAAAATTTAGCTTAGTTGGATATTTTCTTGTTTTGAACCAATTTATTAGTATATTCACTATAGTTCCAACACTAATCTAAATCATTCTCTCCGATACTATAATCAATCCAAAGAGACATGATAATTAGACAACATACCAATAGCATCCTCTTCTAAATCAGCTAAATTACCTAAAAAATGAGCTGCGCTTGAACCGGCAGAATCCATACTATAGCACTTCCCACCTATTACAAGAGTATCCTCCCCATATGGACTTATAGAATCAGGGAGATACATTCCATCAAATTTACTTAAATCTAAACTCATAAACTTCACCACACATTTATTTTTAATATTACTATAAGGTAACCAAAATTATAAAAATCTATTGCTTTTTAGTGATTTGTTGGTGATATTGCAGAACCATTGAGAATCGCTTATGTTGTTGCTGTTTTCAACAATATGTTCGAAAAATGCTAAACGATATCATCAAGCCATTTCGTCACGACCTGTACAAAAGCAGTTGATTTGTTGAGTTCATAGATTATAATTCTACATTTTAGAGTTCAGATAATATTTAGACTATATGATTCTACATAGGATATGTTAGACCCTAACTCCTCCTCTCTTATGGAAAGTTATAGATTCGTAAATAATAGCCCATTTAGCGACAAAAACATATTACGTAAATAGCACATAGACACAAATCACATATTCAAGGTATAACATCTTAATATTCGTACATATAACGTAAAACTGATAGAGTTAGGAGTTAAATATAGTCCAATTTCACATAATTCTTCGAGATTCACAATTAAACTTATAAATATTGCGCTACCATAACCCATTGTGATTAAATGTACATGGGTGGATATCGGAAACTCTATTGAACGCATGAAGACCATATCTAGTTATTTTAATTTCATTTGTCCTGTTTCTTTTCCTGCTTTTGCATGCAAGAACATTTTCTCAGATATTCTTAGCACCCATAGTAATTCAATTCACTTTGATAATCTAATTAATCTTAATAAATCACATGATATCAATAAAATAAATATAAATAATCTAATTACCAGACCACTTATGTTCTGGAGGAGATGATAGCATGACACTAAACATCGCAATAATCGGATACGGAAAAATGGGACGTACTATTGAGACCCTCGCGCATGAAAAAGGCATCTGCGTCAAATCAATAATAGACCCATTCATTGAGAAACAGGGAAAAATCTACAATGAGATCAACAAAGAAAGCCTGGACGGAGTTGACGTCTGCATTGACTTTACGTGCCCCGACGTCCTCATAGACAACGTAAAAAAAATTGCTGCTCTCAAAAAAAACATAGTCGTCGGAACCACAGCATGGTATGATAAAGCAGAACAGGTCAAAAATATAATTAAAGACAACAACACAGGATTTATCTATGCCCACAACTTCTCAATCGGCGTAAACCTCCTGTTTCGAATCACAGCACATGCAGCAAAACTTTTCAACAAGTTCCCGCAATACGACGAATACGCATACGAACTGCACCACAACCAAAAAGTAGACAGCCCATCAGGCACAGCAGTAAAACTCGGCGAAGTGCTCATTAAGAACCTTGACCGCAAGAAAAAATTAGTTACAACACGCCTTGACCGCAAAATAGAGCCAGACGAACTGCACTTTGCAAGTGTGCGCACAGGAACCATACCCGGCACCCACGTAATAGGATTCGACTCACTTGCAGACACAATCGAGATAAAGCACACAGCAAGAGGACGAACAGGATTCGCAGACGGCGCATTATCAGCAGCGCAATGGATAAACGAAAAAAAAGGATACTATAACTTTGAAGACATGATGGACGAAATAATTGGAGGCGACCAAAATGAGTAAAATATTTAGTGGATGCTACCCCGCACTTGTAACTCCTATGAACGATGGAGACGGGCTCACCAACCAGGTAAACCAAAAAGCAATGAACCAGTTGATAGACTATGTCCTTAAAGGAGGTGTTGACGGGATTCTTGTTGCAGGATGCACAGGACATGCAAGTTCCATGACATGGGACGAACAGATTACCCTCATGAAAAACTGTCTGGAACATGTCAACAGCAAAACCAAAGTGATTGCAGGCGACGGCTCAAATTGCACAAGAGAAGCGATTGAAGCTGCAAAAAAAATAGAGGACATAGGAATCACAACTCATCTGCAGATAAGCCCCTATCAGAACAAGCCAATGCAGGAAGGACTATATCAGCACTATGCACACATCGCATCAAAGATTGACGGAGATATTATTCTTTATAATGTACCTGGGAGAACCTGCAAGAATATTGATGCAGAAACCACAATCCGACTGGCAAAAGAGTTTTCAAATATCGTTGCAGTAAAAGAAGCATCAGGCAACATGGAACAGATCAAAAAGATTATTGAAGGCACACAGGACATTGACTTTACTGTGGTATCCGGTGACGATAAACTAAACCTTGAGATCATCAAAGCAGGTGGTAGAGGCAGCATTTCTGTTGCAGCTAACATTGATCCAAAGCGCACATGCGAAATTGTAAACCTTGCACTCAAAGGAAAATATGAAGAAGCCAGCATAATTGACCGGAAACTACAGGAACTATATCGCGTACTATTCATAGAAACAAATCCCCAGCCAGCACATTATGCGCTCAGGAAACTCAACATACCCGTAGGTATTGCGCAGCTTCCACTGATTGATGTGACAGACGACACTAAAAAGGAGATTGACAAGGTTCTATCCGACCTTGAACTTAGAGGATGAGATATATGTGGTGGGAAAAAAAAGGACATCTAAAAGTAAATGACGAGAATCATCTCTCTATTGCAGACCATGATGCCTGCGCACTTGCAGGAGAATATGGAACACCTGTCTATGTATACAACAAGCAAAGAATTATTGATAACTTCTCTGCCATCAGAAATGCTTTCAGAAAACACACAGACAATTTCAGGATACATTACGCTATGAAAGCCAACTCCAACCCTGAGATTCTCAGGATATTACACAAACAAGGAGCATATATTGATGCAGTTTCACCTTATGAAGCAAAGCTTGCCATTGATTCAGGATTTCCTGCTGAACGGATAATGTTTACAGGAACAAGTGTGAGCAATACTGATTTGAAGATGCTGGTCAATGATGATATTTTTATTAACATAGACTCCATGTCACAGATCAAGCGCCTCCGCAAATTTGCAGGTAAAGGTCTTAATGTATCACTTCGATGGAACCCCGGCATGGGTGCAGGGCATCACGGGCACACAATTACAGCAGGCAAACATATTAAGTTCGGGATACCTGAATCAAAACTGGACCTTGCAGTAGACGAGGTCATAAGTGCAGGATTTAATCTTGTAGGACTGCACCAGCACATTGGCTCAGGCTGGCTTGCAGAGGATGTACCGGTTTTTCTAGATACAGTTGACAAGACCATTGCCGCAGCAGTAAAGATACAAGATAAGATAGGTCATGACCTTGAATTCATTGATTTTGGCGGCGGTCCTGGAATACCATACAGTGCAGACGATAAGGAATTTCCACTTGACATATATGCAAAAGGGATTTGCGAAAAGATTGCATCATCTACTCTAAAAGACGCGCAGATTGCAATAGAGCCTGGAAGATATATTGTCGGCGATGCAGGTGTGCTTTTACTTGAGATCAATACTGTTGAAGAAAAAAATGTACCTATCATCGGCGTTGACGCAGGATTCAACACACTTGCGCGACCTTCGTTTTACGGCTCATATCATGAGATGATTATAGGCAATCATGTTCTGTCGAAAAACACAAAAGAATACATGATTGCAGGGAACCTGTGCGAATCAGGAGATGTATTTAATGAGAACAGGGAGACTCTGCGTAAATTACCAGTACCCAGAGAAGGAGACATCCTTGTAATCCTGAATGCAGGAGCTTATGGATACAGCATGGCTTCAACTTATAATTCGCGCCCAAAACCAAGAGAACTTCTTGTAGATGAGGGCAAAGTAAAGATAATACGCGATGTGGAGTGGTAATTATGACAAAATATAATATAGCACGATGTTTAAGCACCCAGCACCCGGACAATGTCAGTACCCCATTTTTTGCAGACAATACAATTATCGGCGGTGATGATGAGATAAAAGAAGCGTTTCACGCTTTCTCGCATCTGAAAGCACAAGAACAGTTGTGGGATTGTGAGGGAAAAGAAGTAGATAATTTTGTCATAAAAAAGCTTTTCACAAGGTACCCGGACTATTTTAGTAAGACGAGACTTGGAAAAGATATTTTCATGCTCTTGAGAGCACCAAATCCTGCTGTTGAAAAAAACGAGGCGAAACTGCTTCTGGAAGTGCTGGAATCAATCCCACGCAATTACGATATATCAAGAGCAGTATTCCGCGATGATGTAGCGCCGCTTTTCGAAGTGAGCATCCCCATGGTATCATCTGAAAAGACACTCATAAGAATTGCAGAATATTACAAGAGATTTGTTTCAGGAAAACAGACAGTTCACCTGATTGACGGGGATATTCCACTATCAGAATGGATTGGCAGATTTTTCCCGGACAGGATTCGTGTGATGCCGCTCTTTGAGACAAAAGAGGCAATGCTCGGGGCAGACAAGATTGTTCAGAAGTTTGTTGAATCCCAGAAAATAGATGATTACCAGCGCGTATGGTTCGCAAGAAGCGATCCTGCACTGAATTACGGTTCACTTGCAGCAGCCCTGATCGGAAAAGTAGCCATGCAAAGAATACACAAATTAGAAGAAAAACTATCGATCGACCTCCCGGTCATGATAGGTGTCGGATCAGCGCCATTTAGAGGCAACTTCAAACCAACAAACATCAATAACTGCATGGGTGGCTACCCAAGTGTTCAGACATACACAATCCAATCTGCATTTAAATATGATTTTGATGAAGATGTTGTGAAGAAGGCAGTCTACGACCTCAATAATTCAAAAAGAAAGAAGCCAGTCCAGATTCCTGAAGAGCAGATTATTGCAATAATTGACAAAGCATCCGCACAGTACCAGAAAGAGATAAAAGTCCTTGCCCCGATGATTAACGGAATTGCACAGTATGTACCTTCGCGCAGGAAAAGAAAGCTTCATATCGGACTCTTCGGCTATTCACGCGAATCCGAAGGTATAAAATTGCCGCGGGCAATCACATTTACAGCTGCGCTATATTCACTTGGACTGCCGCCAGAAGTTCTGGGCTTAAGCGCGCTTACTTCAAAGGACATTGAGGCAGTGCGTTCAGTATACGCTCATTTTGATATTGACTTGCAGGATTCTTTGCAATACATGAACAAGGACAATATCAAATATTTCCCACCAGCAGTTCAGAAATCTCTTGACATAGCATCTAAGCTTGTAGACTTTGAAGTTGACAGTGCGCATAAGAAACTAACCGGGATCATCATGGAAAGCTTCAGAAAAGAGCATACAGAATCATTATCCGAAAATATCACAAAAGCAGCATGGATCCGCCGGTTTTTAGGGTGAATGTATAGTTCAGGTCGTTACTATATGGACAAACTGAACCAAAAACCAATAGACCTTAACTATATGGAAAAGTCATATAGTCCAAATAGTTATGACTTTTACTATATTTAGTATTATGCACGAACATAAGTTTACGGTTAAGATTATCTAAACAAATACAATAAATCAATTACCTATCCATTCAGGACCCATAAACAGATACTTTTTAGCTGTAGGCACAGTCTCAACCATATAGTCAGATTCGTTATTCAGAACCCTGTAATATGGACTACTTGAGCCATTATCCGGTATCACACGAAACAGACCATTATAAGAAGTATCACCATAATACCACAAAAACCCACCCGGCTTTACAATTCTCTCCACCTCCTCACCAAGCTTCACATAACTATTATCATAATAATGACATTTCTCACCAGCCAACATATGAATCATTACAAGATCAAAAGAATTATCCGAAAAACAAACAGACGTAGCATCTGAAACTCCAAACAGGACAGAAGGCACACAATCTGACAACTTAAGAGTCCTTTCATCAAAATCAATCTCAAAATATTCTCTTGGACAAAATCGTTCATACAATTTCTCCAAGTTTATATCACTACTACGTGCAGCAAACTCACTCATCATTATATCATCATGCTTCCATACACCCGACTTTGCAACACGAATATACTCTGGATTAATATCAACAGCTACCAAATTTAAACTAGGATACATTACCCCCAAAATAGCCTCATTGACACCAACAGAACACCCAAGAGACACAGCAGAAGAGATTTCAGAACCTAATTTTAATAAAACATCACTTATCGACCAATCATGAGAAGGTATATCAGTTCCCCTGTCTAATAAATTATACCTTCCCAAAAAAGTGTACCCTTTATACAACATAAACTTCAGCCTAAAAATGACATAACACAGAAATTTTTTAAATCTATCTACATTCACAACTCTATAGTCGACACACACCAGATCCAAAAAAAGCACATAACATTCAACCCAACACCTCTGAAAGAAAAAGAATAACATAATCTCATAACAAACCATAGCAATATAAACTTAAAAACACACAAAAAACACATGCTATCACTAGGAATCGAAGGAACCGCCCACACATTAGGCATAGGCATCATAGATGACAAAGGAAAGATTCTCTCAGACGTAAAATCAAGCTTCTTCCCACCAAAAGGCATCCACCCCAGAGAAGCAGCAGAACACCACGCAGAAATAGCCCCAAAGCTGCTAAAAGACGCCCTAACCGAAGCTAAAATCAAACCCAAAGACCTTGACATCATCTCATTCTCACAGGGACCAGGACTGCCGCCATGCCTGAGAATCACAGCAACAATCGCAAGAGCCCTATCCCTGAAACTTAAGATCCCTCTGGTTGGCGTAAACCACTGCATATCACACATTGATATCGCAAAACTCCTGACAAGCGCAAAAGACCCCATTGTCCTCTATGTATCCGGCGGCAACTCACAGGTCATAGGCTTCAGCTGCAACAAATACCGTGTATTCGGAGAGACCCTAGATATAGCCATAGGAAACGCAATAGACAAATTCGCAAGAGAATGCGACCTCGGATTCCCGGGTGGACCGATATTAGAAAAACTTGCAAAAAAAGGCAAATACATAGAACTCCCATACACTGTAAAAGGCATGGATTTTTCCTATTCCGGACTGGTCACAGACGTCACAAGAAGACACAACTCCGGCGCAAAACTAGAAGACCTCTGCTTCTCCTTTCAGGAGCATGCCTTCGCAATGCTAATAGAAGCAACAGAAAGAGCGCTGGCGCACACAGAAAAGCAGGAAGTCCTAATCACAGGCGGCGTAGCCGCAAACAACAGATTCAAAGAGATGCTCTCCATAATGTGTGAAGAAAGAAGCGCAAAATACTTCGCATGCCCCATGAAATACGCAGGCGACAACGGCACAATGATCGCATGGAGCGGAATCCTGAACCACAAAAACAAAAAAACACTAAACATCAAAGACAGCAAAATACTCCCAAAATGGCGCGTAGACGACTGACCAATGTCGATGATTGACCTATAAACATTAGAAACAGACACAAAATAACTCCTGCATATTACAACCATACAACCCAAAACAACTAGACATCTATTACAACTATCACTTCTAAACGAATCATATCAACAAAATGCACTTTTTTGAGATATTCTTTTGTCTGCTTGGATAAAAGTGCGCTTTACCCCCCAAAAGAGGGTATTAAGCAGACAAAGTATGCTTTAGCACCCAAAAGAGGGTATTAAGCAGACAAAAGTATGCTTTAGCACCTAAAAAGGCACACAAAGCATAAAAAAGTCTGTTTAATCGTCGTTATACGCAATAAAATTTCCATTTCCTTTAATAAAAAAAGGGGGGAGTTCGTCCCTTCGGGACAGATTGTCTCGCTTCGCTCGATAGAAAAACTTCTCTTAACCAACCACCGGAACGGCAAGGAAATGCTTCGCACTTCTTATAACCAAGGTTAAGAGGTTCGCTTCGCTCTCCCAAATTTTTCTATTATATAATAAAGATGAAGAGTCTACAAAACGAGAACTAATCATTTTTAAAAAAGAAAACTTTATAATGAATATATAATAAGTTTATGACTATGCAAGAACTAGAGAAGAAAAATAAAGAACTGCTTGAAAAAGTAGAAAAACTAAAGAGGCAAGTTAAGATTCTGAAAGCCAGAAAGAAATACGGCTTAGTTTTTGAAGAAGAAAGAGAACCAGAACAGATTGTTTTAGATTGCCAGATAAAAATACCAATTTTGAAAGAAGCTAAATCAAAAGAGATTATTTCAGATAAAGAAAAACCAGTTAATGTACTGATTGAAGGAGATAATTATCATGCTCTTTCTGTCTTGAATTATACTCATAAAAAGAAAATTGATGTTATCTACATTGATCCTCCTTATAATACTGGAGCAAAAGATTGGAAATATAACAATAACTATGTTGATATAAACGATTTATACCGCCATAGCAAATGGCTTAATTTTATGGAAAAAAGATTAAAATTAGCAAGAAATTTGCTTAGTAGCAAAGGCGTTTTAATTTGTACAATAGATGAAAATGAACATGCAGCATTAGGTCTGCTGTTACAGGAATTATTTCCTAATAAAGAAATTGTTGCTATTACCATAATTCATAATCCCGGAGGTATTCAAGGTCAAAATTTTTCATATTGTCATGAATATGCCTATTTTGTTTTTCCAAGAGGGGGAAGATATATTAATCTGCAAAATCGAGAAGATAATCCAGATATCAGACCCTTGCGTGATGTATCCAAAGGCAATCATCTAAGAGAAAATGCAAAAAACTGTTTTTATCCTATTCTGATTAAGAATAGAAAAATAATTGGTTTTGGGGATGTATGTGATGATAGTTTCCATCCAAAGGCTCCAAATATAACTAGAAAAGATGGGACTATTGAAGTTTATCCAATTGACCCAAAAGGCAATGAACGTAAATGGGTATTTGCACGGCAGACAGTTGAATCAATTAAACCAGAATTGAAACCCGAATATAATCTTAAACGAAATATGTGGGATATTATTAGAAAAAAGACACATTTTAATTATAAAACTGTTTGGACAGACAAAACATATAATGCAAATATCTTTGGAACTAAACTGATTAATAATATAATTAAGCCAAAATTCCCATACCCTAAATCTCTTTATGCTGTCATGGATTGTATACGAGCAACATTGCATGATAAAAAAAATTCTATAATTCTAGACTTCTTTGCTGGTTCTGGAACAACTGGACATGCTGTTCTTGAATTAAACAAAGAAGATGATGGCAAAAGGCAGTTTATTTTATGTACAAATAATGAGGATAATAATGGTGATGGAGCAAAAATTGCCATGGATATGTGTTACCCTAGGATAAAAAATGTAATTAAGGGATATGTCGGTATCGTGAATAAAAGAAAATACGAAGGTATTGGTGGAAATCTTAGGTATTTCCAAACCGAGCTTTTGGATGTTGATCATGTTTCTCATGTTTCTGACGAACAGAAAATCAAACTGACTTATCAAGGAGGGACTATGATTGCTTTAAAAGAAGGCACTTTTGAAGAAACAGAAAAAAATGATTGGTGGCAGATATTCAAAAACGGAACAAAACACACAGCCATTTATTTCAAAGAGGATAAATCAAAACTGAATGAATTGATTAAAAAATTGAGCAAACTTAATGTAAAAGTCGTACTTTACATTTTTAGCTGGGGTAAGAATGAGTACAAAAATGAATTTACAGAATACAAAAACATAAAGGTTGAGGATATTCCAGAGCCAATTATTGATGTTTATAAAGAGATTAATCGTTTGAGTTGATAATATGACAATAACACATTTAAAAACATTTCAAGAAGAAGCCATAAGGCAATTAAGAAAGCAGTTTTTAGAGTTATGGAAAACTACAAACCGAAAATTGCCTTTAATCCTGAAAGCTCCAACAGGAAGCGGTAAAACTGTAATGGTTGCACAACTTTTGAAAGATATGAGCAATGATCCACAGTTTAATGTTGATAAATCATATTTATGGTTTAGCTTCAGTGAAGAATCTTACACACAGAGCAAGGATAAGCTTTTTGATTATTATGGTGGGGCAAATGAAATAAACTTGCTTGACTTGAACGATTTGAGTAATAGCAGACTTGAGAAAAACAATGTTTTCTTTATCAATTGGCAAAAAATTAAAACTTCGGGAAAAATTAATGGAGAACTAAAAACTACAAAGATAAGTAGAAAACTAAGAAATCCAACAGAATACACTTATGGAGATGAAGGAATTTTTGATGAGTTTATAAAAAGAACTCAGGAAGATAATAGGGAATTAGTTTTAATCATTGATGAAGCCCATAGGGATACAGATACTGTACTTGCAGATGAGTTAATTGATTTAATCAATCCAAGAATAATTCTAAAAATTACTGCCACACCTAAAACAGAACCAAGCGCTTCAGATGTTTTACAGAAAAGATCCGGTTTTGTTGAAGTTATAAGGAAAGATGTTATTGAAGAAGGGTTAATAAAAGAAAAAATAATTACTCAAACAAAAGAAGATTTAGATAATCTGGCGAAAAAAGAAATAGACCAAGATTTGATGCTGTTGGAATTGGCTTTTAATAAAAGATTGGAATTACAAAAAGAATACAAAGAATTAGGTTTAGAAATTAATCCTCTCGTTTTGGTTCAATTGCCAAATGATGACCAAGCAAGAAAAGAAACATTAGATAAATCAAAGTTAGAAATAGTGAAAGATTTTTTGAGAGATAAGGATATTAATGAAAAAGATACAGCAATATGGTTATCTAATAAAAAAGAAAACCTTGAAGAAATAGAGCAAAACGATTCTTTAGTTTCCTTCTTGATATTTAAGCAAGCCGCTGCAACAGGTTGGGACTGTCCCAGAGCTTCAATATTGGTAATGTTTAGAGAGATAAAAAGCCCGGTTTTCCATACTCAAACCGTCGGCAGAATTTTGCGAATGCCCGAAGCAATCCACTATCCAAAACCAAATCTTAATATCAGCTATCTTTACACAAACTATGAAAGAAATCAAATACATTTACCTGATAGTGAACAAGGCAAAAACAAGCCCTTCGTTTTTGAAAGCAAAAGAAAAGATGGAATAAAACCGATAATCCTGCAATCTACTTTTATGGGTAGAACGGATTATAACGATTTAGGAGATTCTTTTCAGATTACATTTAAAGAAGTTGCTGATAAGTTTTTTGGTCTTGAAAAGAAAGAATTTGTTGAGAATATAAAAAAGAAACTAATAGCAAAAGGATTAGAGTTATATCATGTCAAAATAAAAAACAAGCTTATAGTAGATGCTGAAATTGAGGATTATGATAATTTTGTAAAGGAAATCAGAGAAAGAGGAGAGGATTTGAGCGAAGAAACATCAAAACATGACCTAGAAAGAATGTATAACCTTTCGTGTTTCAATATCATCTCTAAACAAGAGGAAGAAAACAAAAAATTCGCCCCTGAAAGATCTTGGGGAAAGCTAAAAACAGCCCTCAATGTTTGGTTTGCTGAAAAAATACAAGAAAAAAGAGGTGCTTATTATACAATTATTGTTAATGACTCTTTAAAGCCAGATAGTATTTTGAGAAAAGTAATCGCTGAAGCTTTGGAAAAATACAGACCAATAAGACAAGAAGAGGTTAAGAAAAAGGCATCACGAGCAAGAAGAACTGAAGATTTGGAAATCCCAAGACCTTCTTTATTTTACACTGAAGATTATGAAGAGATTAAAGACCTGAATAAAAATTCAATGACGCCATTTTATATTGGCAAAGATTATACTGGAAAGAAGAACGAAACAAAATTTATAAAATATGTTGAATCAAAAAATGTTGATTGGTGGTATAAAAGCGGAAATTCTGGGAGTGAACATTTCTCAATACCTTTTTATGATGATGTTGAAAGAAAAGAAAAACTATTTTACCCAGACTGGATAATCAAAATAAAAGACATAATTTTGATTTTTGACACAAAACAAGGTTTAAGCGGTACTGTCGGCTCTTACGATACTAAAATAAAAGCAGAAGTCCTGCAAAAATGGATTAGAAAACAAAATAAAGCAGGTAAAAAATTCAAAGGTGGAATTATCTGTAATGTTGCTGGAATATGGAAAATAAATGATAATGATGAATACAAAGCAGATGCAAACTATACAGAATGGAAAAATTTAAGCGAGATATTTTAAATCAAAAAATAATACATCTCTCCAAAATCCTTCAGACATATTGACTTTTGCTTTGCAAAAGATATTTATTGTAAAAAATAGCTTTTTCTAAACACTTTTATTGGTCT
>DAOWAN010000122.1 GCA_030634545.1 Candidatus Nanohalarchaeota archaeon | reverse complement strand
TCAAACTTCCCTTTAAACTCCTCCAGATGCTTGCCCGTGCCGCATCCAACATCTAAAATCTTATCACCATCTTTCAAAGCCAGCAATTTCACAATAGTATCAGCAAAATTAAAAGTACCAAATTTCACATTCAAATCCAACCTCGATGACAAATCACCAAGCCCTCTACCCTCCTTACGATAAAGATATTCTACATCATCATTAAGACCCATTATAATCACCTACATATATTATACTTCATTCTCAAAAGTTCAAAAGCCTCTGCATACTCATAACCCGCTTCAACACCCCTATACTGAGCCAGAGTCTTAATTGCATATAAACTCCGAAGATGTGGCTTTTCAGCAACTTGTGAACCATAAAGAGAAAACAATTTACACTTTCTATCAAGCATAGATTCATTCATCTCAAGATAAAAGTTAGGATCAAAACTAGGAAGCCCTGCCTGCCCAACACCCGGGATTTCATAAATCATAGAACAATACTTCCCATCCTCATAAGAATGATTAGTACGCACAATAGACACACCCGCATCATACACAACCTTGTGATCCTGGTGATTATGCTTACCGCTCGGTATCAAAAGAATCGTCGGCTTCACCTTAGAAACACTCACACTAGCATCCAACTCAAGCCACTTCACAATATCCAATATAGGCATAGTATCCAACTTCAGATGATACTTCTCACCCTTGTAAAGAACATCATAACCATCAAGCCCAAGCGCATTAACAGCACTCTCAAGCTCCTTGCCCCTAGACTCAAGATCCGACGCACTACCCCCCCGTGTTGGCGTATATCCCGACAAGGTCACATACAAAACATATACTTTAGCTCCAATCTCCTTAGCAACACTCAAAAGCCCGCCTGCACCCAGAACCTCATCATCAGCATGCGGGGCAATCATCAATATCCTATCCTCCGGAGTTATAAACTGTCTTACATCCATACACATCACACTCTCTATTAAAAAACCACCGAAAATTCAGCTAAGTTGAGTCATTCCCAAGTGGATTCGATACCCACAACTTGCTACGGATACAAATCACTTGGGACGACTAAAAGTCGCCGACTTGGGAATCCGGATAATATCCCGCAGCTTGTTCCGATTGAGATAGCGGATTTCAGGTGATTTTTTTTATTTTCAAGTTTTGTTACCAGATCATACCTTAGATACAATAAAAACAAGCAACCCATAAATATAATATAAAAAATTATTTATAACCATAGTAAACCATCTAGATGCAGTTGTATCATCCATACTAAAATAGTGCCACATATAGCGTTTTATCTCATTTTACGCAATTCACAAAAACAATTGCAAGATCTCGTATTCGCAATAGTTATACAACCATCCCCCATAATTCAATTGTCTTATCCCGAAATACTTTCGCCAATATAAATGAATCCATGAAAAAGCTAAACCAAAAGAAAATACGATGGATTATAAGGCATATGGAAAACGGGCTAAATAGTGATGCTGTAGCGAGATCACAAAAAATAAGTCGGCGACGAGTTCAACAAATATACAAACGATACAAAGAAACCAATATTGTGCCGGTATTGCATAAACCCGGCAGAAAAGCGAAACACCTTGCCGATGAACGAATAGAGATAATAAACAAGACCTATGATGAACATAATATAGGTCCTCTTGCACTCGAGAAGATAATACAAAGAGAGCATAAAATTCATATTCCTCACAATGCAATATACAAACATATGCTACAGAAAGGACTTATTCGAGAAAATCCAAACAAGAAGAAACAAAGGAAGTGGGTACGATACGAGCGGAAACATTCACTTTCGCTTGTACATACTGACTGGTGTGAGTACAAGGGGAAACACGTTATTGCATTCCTGGATGATGCATCAAGGAATATCCTTTCATGTATGGAATTTGACGACGCGACCACAAAAAACACAATAATCGCTTTGAATAAAGCGATTGAGTTCGTTGAACCATACGAAAAAATTGAACAGTTAATATCGGATCATGGTACTCAGTTTACCGCAAACAAAAAGGATAAGAAAGGGATAGCAGAACACCGGTTTGAGCAATACCTTGAAGAAAAAGGCATTGAACAATTGTTTGCACGTGTAAAGCATCCACAAACCAATGGTAAGATGGAACGTTGGTTTGGCATATATAAGCAACATAGGTATCGATTTGATAAACTCGAGAAGTTTGTTGCTTGGTATAATGATAAGAAACCGCACATGAGTTTGAACTTCAACAAGGCAGAAACGCCTTCAGAAGCGTTTGTTCGCAAGATGCGAACAGAAGTGTGGTTTGGCTTCGCCAAACATTGGTTTTGAGGTGATTTTATGAAGGTTAGAAACCTACAAAATATTGGCGAAATTAAAGCGGGATATCACACCCCCATAATTCAATCAATAAAGATTTAAACAGACAAACAAAATAAAAGCAACATGCATGTAATAAGACTCTGTGACGACTTCCATGCACCCGAAAACATGAAGCAGAATCTCTCCACCCATGTAACACCATTGACACTTGCCCTGCAAAAAGAAGGCATACGCCAGACAATATACACCATGAACAGTGAAATCATAAATCATAATGGCATCAATATAAAAATAGTACCGCAAGAAAGACCATTCAGTTTCTTCAGAACAGGTTTAAGCGCTTACAAGCTTCTAAAAAAATCAAAAGAAAAGATGGACATAATTCATTACCATAATCCCCGCTTTTCAAGCATAGTTCTGAAAAAAAAATACTTACCACCTATAGTCATGACTATACACGATTCACCAAAAAACGTACTGAAAAGCATCAACATGAAAAATCCGACAAACACAAAACAAACCCTCTACTATTACACACTAGCAAAATGGTCCTCAAGAAAACTGGATGCACTAATATGTGTCTCGCCAGGCGTAAGAGAAGAGATAATAAAACATTGGAATATGCCCAAAGACAAAGTCCACGTCGCAACAACAGCAGTAGACACAAGCATCTTCTACCATGAAAAAACAAAAAAACAAATAGACATACTATTTGCGGGTCGTATTGTAGAAAAAAAAAGACCCTTAGACTTCATTGAAACAACAAAAGAACTCAAAAAAACAATACCAGACATAAAAGCAGTAATGATCGGGGCAAACAAAAAAGACTCACTCTACAAAAAAGCAATAACTAAAATAAAATCAAATAACCTCGAAAAAAACATCAAAATAATAGAAAGCGTACCTCAGGGCAAACTCAGAACCTACTACAACAAATCAAAAATACTTATACTCCCATCAACAACAGAAAGCGCCCCAAAAGTAACTCTTGAAGCAATGGCATGCAAAACTCCAGTGATAACAACAAAAATTTCAGGAAACAAAGACATATCAATAGACGGAAAAACAGGTTACCTAATACCTCCAAAAGACATAGGAAGCCTCACAGAAAAATCAGAAAAATTACTAAACGACGAAGAAAAAAGAAACAAAATGGGCGCATACGCAAGTGAAAGAATAAAAAAGCACTTCACATGGGAAGCAACAGCAAAAAAACATATCCAAATCTACAAAAGCATCTTAGACTAAAAAATAGACAACAAATATCAGATATACCAGAAACAAGATAATACCTATGCAAATTTTACCCCTTATCTTCATGGTCCTCAGTACCATATTCTTCTGGCAAAAAGCAGAATCTGCCAATTTCATACGGTTATAAAACACACAAGGATTCTTCTTATTATATAATGCAACAACGTCAGAATCTACACTTATCTTAAAAGTATCTTCATCCTCATCAAACACATAGCCCTCGTCACAACTGAACTTAAAATGACACTTAACAGTCGGAGATTTATTTCCCTTAGCCACAAGAAGACTAAGAGCTTCAAACATCTGCGAGTTCCATCCGACGATTGGAATAGCATCTCTCCAACTGATTTGTCCATCAATACTGTGTATTAAATACGGCACAAACATATTTTCATAATACCTGCTATTAGGAAATGCGCCAGTAGGATACTGATAGTCAATAACCGTATCTAAAATCCGATCCAATTTATAATCAAGACCAAATTCCTTCACCTTGAGAAAGCAATAAAGACTCGCACCGAAAGCAGCAATCCACTCGGGTCCCTTTTTTAGCTGAATCGCGCCATATCTTCTGATCATATACCTATGATAAAACAACTTAGTTTTCGGGTCAAGCATCCTATTATAAAGAAAATCACAAGCACGTCTTATCGAATCAAGATACAGTTCATCTTTTGTATAATCATACAACTCAATCATACCCTTAAGTGTCCATGAAATATAAAGCGACATTACGCGCGTCCACGAACCAGCATCATCATAATAATAAGCCCCTTCAAGCATTCCTTTGCTCTCTTGATAATCCATAATAAAAACAGCCTGCTTGCGCGCATAATCAAGATAAGATTCATCCCCAGTAACTCTTACATATTCAACAACAACCCCAATGACCATCCCCCCCATATTCAACGCACACAATTTTCTACCATCCTTCAAAAGATTCCAAAATCTGTTCCTTTCCTCATCCCAATACTTCCCTATAATCAATTCATTTAGACAATCCTCAGCCACGGTAAAATACTTCTTATCTCCAGTAACAGAATACAAGCGAAGCAAAGAAAATACAGCCATTGCATCATAGACCAGCGTATCGCCCAAGGGCTTATGCTCAAAAGAAGCAGAGGAAAAGGCATGAACATCATCCACATAAATAGACACAAGATAATTCGCACATCTTTGCGCCTTCGAAAGCCACTTCTGACTCTTAGTCTTGTGATAGACATTAAGATAAGCCAAAATACAAGACGCCTGAGTCATACAATCAGGAATCATTGAATCCATTTTATCATTATGCTGATGCACAACAAATCCATTGATACCACCACCCTTATCCCAAGTACCAATCCAGGCATCTAGATTAGAAAACGACTGCTCAACCTTATCCTCCAGCTTTTTCGACACCATACCGATATATTCACCAATAGATATAAATCACTTTCGAAACATTTATCATACTATCAAATCAAAATAAGCGCATGAAAATAATCCTGACCGGTGCAACAGGCTTTATAGGCCAGGCCACATCAAAACAACTATCAGAAAACCACAAAATAAGACCCTTCTCATCAAAAACCTGCAACATAACAAACCCGACTGAAACCTCAAAAAAAATAAAAGCCGCAGACTGCATATTCCACGCCGCAGGAACCGCCAACCTGAAAGACTCATACACAAACCCAAAAAAACACAATGAAATCAATATCATCGGAACAAAAAACATACTCGAATCATGCAGGAAAAACAACATCCCT
>DAOWAN010000003.1 GCA_030634545.1 Candidatus Nanohalarchaeota archaeon | reverse complement strand
TCAAGCATGGACATAGAAGGCGGCTTCGACCAGACCGACTCAAAAGGCTTCATAAACATAAATGCGATAAGACTGATAGCACACAAGCTAATCCTGGACAAAAGAAAATCCAAAAAGAGTTGACACCCCACATGAAACTATGGCAAAAAAAATACACACTAAACAAAGACATAGAAAACTACACAGTTGGAAATGACTATCTTCTCGACCAGCGCCTGATAAGATACGACTGCACAGCCTCAATTGCCCACGCGAAAACACTAAAAAAAGCAGGCATACTAAACGAGCAGGAACTCAAAGACATAGTCAAAGAACTCAAAAGCATAATAGCCCTCGAAAAAAAAGGCAAATTCAAAATCAAAAAAGAACAGGAAGACTGCCACACAGCCATCGAAGCCCACCTCACAAAAGCACTTGGCGACACAGGAAAAAAGATCCACACCGCAAGATCAAGAAACGACCAGATACAGACCGCCACAAGACTCTACTACAAAGACGAGCTGAACGACTGCAAAACCAAAGCAGAGACCTTCATAAAAACTCTCTCAAAATTCAAAAAACAACATAAAAAAACCCCTCTCCCCGGCTACACCCACACAAGAAAAGCAATGCCCTCATCAATCCCACTCTGGACAGACTCATTCATCGACTCCATGAAAGACAACATAAAACTACTGACACACACATTAGACCTCATAGACCAGTCCCCTCATGGAACCGGCGCAGGATACGGCATCCCGCTTGAAATAGACCGCGACTACACAAGAAAATTACTCGGATTCAAAACCCTCCAAAACCCGATATATGTGCAAAACAGCAGAGGCAAATTCGAATCAACAATCATCCACACCCTGACACAGATAATGTACGACCTAAACAAAATCGCATCCGACCTCATAACATTCTCAATGCCAGAATTCGCCTATTTCAGACTCCCAGACGAACTCTGCACCGGAAGCTCAATAATGCCCCACAAAAAAAACCCGGACATTTTGGAATTAGTCCGCGCAAAATACCACATAGTACTCTCATGCGAATTCCAGCTAAAGACAATGACCTCAAACCTAATCTCCGGCTACCACCGCGACCTCCAGCTAACAAAAGAACCACCGATGAAAGCCCTCGACATCACAAAAGAGACTTTATCCATCATGACCCTGCTATTCCGGAACCTGGAAGTGAATGAAGAGCGCTGCAAAAGCGCAATGACAGAAGAACTCTACGCAGCAGAGAAAGCATACGCGCTAGTAAAGAAAGGCACTCCATTCAGGGACGCATACAAGATTGTCTCCAGGGAATACTGAAAAATTCGTAATCGGAAGAGGTCTTCTAACGGCGAACATACACACAGAGAGATATCTACCTGAAAACAACGAACTAATGACCAAAAACACTGGGTTTTATGTATGACAGATAAACAATTACAATCCAATCAGCTGTTTTTTGAAATATGTGATTTGATTACAAAAACACAGGAAACTGTTGCAGTGACCGTAAATACAAGTATTACTCCGAGCTTTTTTTAAAATAATTCACTTATGTCTAATTTGGCAAATGCATACTATTATATAATATTGGTTGTATAATACAACTAACTAATTGTATGAAGCAATAAATGAGATGCTTATGATTTCAAACGAAATACAAGAAGTAAGGGAAGCTTCAAGACAGATTGTTAGAGAATTAGGGATTTTATCTTGGAAACAAAAATCAACAAATTTATCAATCACACAGTGTCATATACTAATTGAATTACAGAAATATAATTATTTAACAATTTCAAGTATTTCTAAATTTTTAAAATTGGATAAATCTACTATAAGTCGCACAATCAAACAATTATCTAATTTAAATCTAGTTACGATTAGCCCCAACTCATTTGATAGCAGAGAAAAATTGATTTGTTTAACAAATAGATCTTTTAAGATAATTCAAAAGATTAATGATGATGCTGATAATATTGTGAAAGATGCTTTACAGCTATTAAATGAAGATGATAAAAAAGTCATAATAAATGGTCTAAAAAAGTATGCAAAAGTAATCAAATATGTTAATAACCAAGCTAAATTAAACATCAGAAAAATAAAACGAGAAGATAATAAGCCTTTAGAGTATATCATCCATACGGTTAGAAAAGAGTTTGGTGGCAATAAAATATATAGGTACTCATTATCTGATAGCAATACCAAGAATATGTATGGTGCATTTAGTAAAAGAAAATCAGAATTTTATGTGGTTGAAAAAGACAATCGAATAGTAGGGGGAGCGGGCATTGCTCCATTAAAAGGAACTAAAGATAAAATATGTGAATTACAAAAAATGTACTTGTTACCTGAGTTTAGAGGGATAGGAATAGGAAGAAAATTATTACTGTTATGTTTAAATAAGGCAAAAGAAAAAGGATATAAAAAATGTTATATAGAAACCATTAAAGAAATGAGTTTAGCTTGCAATTTATATCGTGAATTTGGATTTAAAAGAATAAAAAAACCATTAGGCAATACTGGTTTTATACATAATGATGTGTGGTTTGAAAAAGAATTATAAGTATTGTATTAAGAAACTTACGACTTGTGCAACTTCAGATAGCGGCGTGTTTACGCAAGGGCTGAAGCCACATTGCGCCCTTCGGTCGCACGTCGTAAACATGCAAGATATCATACGAAATTCAAAAACAGCGCGTCTATTTTTATAAAATCATATCAACAACAACATACTATGAAACGACATTTCACAGTTATAATAGAAAAAGACGAAAGCGCAGACATGTACATTGGCGAAGTGCCCGGGCTTTCCGGATGTCGCACCCATGGAAAAACAATAGATGAACTAATGAAAAACATGCAGGAAGTCATTGAACTTTGCTTAGAGACAGAAAAAGAAGAAGCGCACGAATTACCGAAATTTGTAGGCGTACAGCAAATAGAGGTCTCATCTTGAGCCGTTAGATACTAATTTCTCCAAAAAGAAAGCCGTGTATTTTATCATCATCCTGATGGCAGAACCACAACCATACCATTTCATGGAAAATATCAAACGAAACATTTAAATATACCACTTGGTATATATACCACATGGTATATCTGACAAAAAAAGAAAAAGCCCTCTTCACAAACAGGGAAGCTGAAATCACGCACATAAACAAGGGAATAGAACTCCTTGCGAAAGGATATCCCCGAAACTATTCATTATTGGGATTAAGAAAAACAGGAAAGACTCTCCTCTTAAGAAAGATTGCCGAAGACACAAAAAAAGCGAAAGTTGTCTTTTTCAACATAGAAAACAACTCTTCACCGCCCGAAGACTTTGCCCTGAGATTTGTTTATGCTGTATTTTACTCACTGGACCAGCAAATTCCCTATTCACCCTCACTATCCGGGCTAATCAAAATAAAGCCCAAATCAAAATCCGCAGACGAAATCGTAAGTTTATTCATAGAAGAATACGAAAAAACAAAACCTGATCGTCTACTGCTGATTCAAAAAGCATTTGAATTGCCGGGCACACTCGCAAAAGAACAAGACATAAAATTAATCCTGATCCTCGATGAATTTCAGGCAATCAATGACCTAAACAATTACCCGGAAATAAAAAACATTCTCGCAGCCACAAGAAGCTCTTTTGAACACACAGAAAATATTATGTGGATAATATCCGGATCAGCAATATCTCTGATGCACAGCATAACTTCCGGTTCATCTTCCCCACTCTTTGAGCTTTTTACAAACATAAATCTGGACTTTTTCAGCAGGCAAAACACACTGAAACTCATAGCCAAAACAGAAAAGATGTATGACATAAAAACAGACATACAGATAAAATACAGGATATTTACATTCACCAGAGGACACCCGTTTTATACCTTTTGCATCGCAGACCGCCTGTGTTCCATAACCAATCAGCCAACCTTAAAAGATTTGACATCTTCAATATTTGAAGAAGTTCTGACACCTAATGCAAGAATTTATGACCATTGCAAATACGTATTTGACACATCCATAGAAAAAGCAAGAGGGCGCTCATCAATAAAGCGCATACTTGAATATCTTTCAGAGAACAGTTTATCTTCAATGATTGAAATAAGTAAAGCCACGAGAATGCCTATCCCAACAGTAAATATCTCTCTACTGAGATTAACAGAAGTTGACCTCATTGAAAAAGTTGCTCACCAATACAGGATATGTGACCCAATACTTCGGTTTTGGATAAGAAACATACTTCTTGAAGGAGGAGACTTTGAACGAATACGCAAATCCCGGTTAAAGCAGATAGAGCAGGAATTCCTAAAAGCAAAAACCGAACTTGGAATAGCCAAAGAATATGAATTCAGGGAAAAACTAAAAGATCACTTCGGCTTTGAATTCAGAAGATATCTGAAAAACAACATAGAACTTGATGCCATCGGCATTAGTGAAGGCATCACATACATTGTAGAAATAAAATGGAAAAACAAGCCCACAGATTACAAGGAAACAGCGAACTTTCTAAAAAAAACAAAAACCCCTGAACTTAAGAACAAAAACAAAAAATTATTCTTCATTTCAAAATCTGGATTCACAGAAACTGCAAAACAGTTTCTAAACGACAACCATATACAGGTACTTGATCTGCCGTAAGCAGGCGCAGGTATGCGATTCATATATTGGTCCATCACAATTTCTCATCATAGTTAACGCCGATAATAACTGGACAAATAGAACCAATAAAACAATAGGCGTTAATCTATCCGGGGAAATCGAAGATTTCCTGGATCCTAAAATTGCATAGCAATTTTAAGGATATGGAAAAGCCATCAGTCCAAATAGTTATGGCTTTTACTATAAACAAAACACGAGATATACCGTATGGTATATATGCCAACTGGTATACTAAACCAAAAACAAAACACCCCACAATTTATATTTCTATCCTCATTATAGAACTGTTAGTGATACCCATGCCGACAGACAAAACAGAACTGACCATCATAACCGAATCAGGTCGCTGCTCATGGGCGCGCTGTATCTTCTGCAGCTTCAGCAAAAAACCCGACCTCCCAGAGCCTGACTTCAACCGCCTAAAGCACCAGCTGGACGCAAGACTGACCAAAACCTACCACACCCTAAAATACCTGAACTCCGGCTCATTCCTGGACAAAAACCAAATCCCTGAAGACTTCCAAAAATACCTCATCCAAAAATGCATCGACTTAGACATAAAACAACTAATAATCGAAAGCCGCCCGGACCACATAACCCCCCAAAACCTAAAAATCCTAAAAGACGCAAACAAAAACAACAGACTAAAAATATACTTCGCACTCGGACTCGAAACATCCGACAACAGCATACTAAAAAAAATCTGCAAAGGCTTCACAACAAAAGACTACCAAAACGCCGCATCCCTCCTGAAAAAACAAGGCTTCTACATACGGACATACCTCATGGCAAACCTCCCATACACAAAAGACATCCAAAGCTCCCTCGACGACTCCGTAGAATTCGCGCAAAAACACTCAGACACAATCGCAATCATAAACACCTACCCATACGGCTACGCCCCACTCTTCAATCTATGGCTGAAAAAAACATGGCGCCCACTAAACAAAAGCGAATTCAACACCCTCGTAAAAAAGCACCGCGCAGACAAAAAAATCGACATCTACTATGACGACTACATCTCATACCCACGCTTCAAAGACCAGACCCCTCTGATCGGCGCGACAAAAGAAAACCTTGAAAACCCAATCTACGACCTCTGGCAGGACTACATAGTGCGCTTCTACGAAAAACCCGAAATAAAAAAATACGCTCTCTTCCTCCCCTGCGCATACCGCAAACCCTACTCATACTCAAAAACTCACAAAGAAATCACGAGGCGCCTAAAATCCCTGTCCGCCTACGCAAACCTCCACCATCTCATGATCTCAAATCCAGGCATAATCCCCCGCGAATTCGAGACCAAATACCCCTTCGCCCACTACGACTGGCCCGAATGGGAAGAGACCCCCGAGATAAAAAAACAATACCTAAAAACAACACAAGATAGAATCGAAAACTACCTGAAATCCCACAGATACGAAAAGCTCTTCGCATACTTCAAACCCGATTCAGAAAGCTACACTGCCCTAAAAAACGCATGCAAAAAACAAAACCTCCCTCTCATCTCCTGTCTGGACAAAAACACATACAAAGACTTCAAAGACAACCCAAAATCCCCACTCACCGAGCGCAGATTACTTGACGCCCTAATAAAAACCCTAAGAAAAAACACAAATTAACCAGTGGGATATAAGCAGGATTCTAAGTAATCGATTCAAAGATAACTCACCTGAATTATAGCCATACACAAAAAACCTAAAATCTATTTTAATCATTCACAAAGAGTAACATATATAAAGGTGTGTGTTAACCATTCTTCCACTAAATTATATATTTAAGGTGGTAATTCAATGAAAAAGTTAACTCTAATCTGGTCATGTGTGTTCTTTTTAATGCTTCTCGCAAATTCAGTACACTCAGAGCCAACAATAATTGGCCCTGCTCTTGTAGAACATTTACAGGAAATATCTGAAAAAACATCACAACAACCGCAGACCGCAGTATCCACCCTAAATACTCAATTGAGTCAACCGACACCAATAGACGTACCGGTGATAGTTACTTTAACTGACATCAAACACAAGGACGAAGTCATCAATTTTTTAAACCAGAATAATGCAAAGATAAAATACATCTATGAACTGATAGGCGCAATCGCCCTGGACATCCCTCACGAAAACATCCAAAACATAGCTTCAGATACCAACATTAAAGGAATCTATTTAGACAAAAAAGTACAGATACCAAAACCGGATGAAGGCTTTGAACAGGAAATGCAGGAATTGAGAGAAAAAGGAAAATTCACTCCTCTTCTCAGTGAAAGCACAAAAGCGATTGGCGCACCATTTGTCTGGGACAATGGCATTGATGGTACAGGGGTAAAGATAGCGGTTTTAGACACAGGAATCGACAAAGATCATCCCGGACTGAAAGATAAGATTATTTTAGAAAGAGATTTCACTTTATTCGATAACAGATTAGACGCATCAGATGGCTACGGGCACGGAACACACTGCGCAGGCATAATTGCCGGGAGCGGTGCTGGCTCCACAATCTTTGTAGACACAATCTCTACAGATACAAGCGGTTTGACAAACATACCGAATCCGGAACAGACACCGCATGTAGGAATAGTCGAATTAGTTGATATGTATAATGTACTTCTCACAAAATGGATATTTAAGATAACCCCTGATTCTAAGGTATCTAATTATGACATCCCATCCGGTTGGTGGGGATACGATACAGATGATTATGTATTGATGGTCCAGGAAAATGAGAATTATACATTGGACATTAATAGAAATGAGACACATATTTACGATTTCAGTATTGATGGTGGGAAATCATGGATAACTGGCACAGGGACACAAGATTGGGGTAATGTTACATTTAATTTCAGCACAGGCATAAATGGTTTCGTAGAAATCACCTCCGATTACAGTTTAATTTATCTTGATGAAGACGGGGACTTCAACACAATGCTCGACCAGATGAAAGCATTTGAGAATGAGCATTTTAAAAAATATTATTCTGTATGTGATTATTGGGGGGTATGTTATGGTTCTTGGGGTTCTACAGAATATCTTGTCTCTCAAATCGATTCAGAAGACAATAATCTGACAATAGGATTGGATATCAATTTGGATTATCAGCCGGATATTTTTAAAGGTGTAGCGCCCGGCGCTCAGCTATTGAATGGCAAGATCCTAAGTGATGATGGCTATGGATATGATTCAGGGATAATAGCGGGCATAGAATGGGCTGTACTAAGTGGAGCAGATGTGATCTCTATGAGTTTAGGTGGTGGGCAAAACATTTGTGATGGAAATGATCCTTTGGCGCAGGCAGCAGAAAAAGCATGGGATATGGGTACAGTGGTAGTTATAGCAGCAGGAAATTATGGCTGGTGGGGTAATGAAACAATCCTTACTCCCGGCTGTGCAAAAAAAGTGATTACTGTTGGTGCTTCATACAAATATGCGCAATCAGGACAGATTGCATCTTTCAGCAGTATCGGTCCCACATCAGACGGCAGAATAAAACCGGAATTAGTTGCCCCCGGTGTTTCAATAATTTCAGCAAGGTCAGGTAGCACTGATATGGGTATTTTATACACTCCGCATTATACCTCTGCTAGCGGCACAAGTATGGCCGCCCCGCACGTCGCAGGCGCAGTAGCACTATTGAAACAGACAGATTCCGACCTGACTCCGGATGAGATAAAAGAGATTTTAATGAATACAGCCGAAGATTTTGGTGAAAGAGTATTTGTTCAGGGAGCAGGTTTAATCAATGTTTCAGATGCTCATGAATTAGCAGAGGAGTCAAAAATTCTTGCGACACCGTCCCTGTTAAATCTTATCATTCAAAATGGCAGGCAGACAACAATCACTCTAAATACGACATTAACTGATCCTGCTTTATCTGCCATTAAAGATGGTACGCAAATCATAGATCTGATAACAGATTACGATACAGTAAATTCTACAATCGGATTTAATTACACCTTTTATATGCCTGACGATGCCTACTCATTTAATATCTCCATAAATTGGAACAATAGTTCCAATGATATTGACATGACTCTATATGATCCAGTGAATATGCACTATTCCGGGTCTTATGGCATAATTGACTCAGAAAGCATATTTGTCTACAAGCCCAAAGATGGTCTTTGGCGCCTGTATGTTTACCCATATAGTGTTTCCGGAGAAGTAAATGTTACAATCACTTTGAAAACATATAAACCTGAAACGTGGGACTGGTTCAATTATTCAGAAAACGGACTTACAATAATACCTGATGCAGATATATCCGGATTATATGCAGGAAAGATAAAACTAAATTCAATTGATGAAGATGTTATGATTCCTGCATCGATCATAGTTTCAGAACCAATAGAATTTAAATCATATGCGACACATGAGTATTTTGGAAGTAATATTTGTGGTACGGGTAATTATGCACAACCGCCTTCCTCTGGAGGTTCTGGTTCATCTATGGGATACACTAACAGAATAGCATCATTTGACGGATATTTCTGTAGTTCAAATGAAAGAAGAGCATTTTCCTTTGAAGTGCTGCCCCAAATACCTTATCTGAAGATATCTCTTTGGATAAGAGATTACGCTCCCGGAAGTTATAATGACTTGAGACTATTCGTATATGACCCGGCAGGAAAAGAATATGATGCATCAGATCTTGAAGGTAGTATAGAGAACTCATACCTACGCGAACCTTTAGAAGGCAATTGGACAGTGGTTATTGAGTCAGAGAACTTATACCTGGAAGATGATGCAGGTCTTCAATTTTCAGGTGAGATTTGGTATCCTGGCATGACTGCCAATCTAAAAAGCTCCAGGATTACTTTAGAGCCAAACGAAACCACCAACGTGACCATAAACCTGACAAATTTCCTGGATTCAGATTTTCTTCTAAACTCCACTGAAAGCAATGTCTGGGTTGAAACTCCTCTGGACATTGTCCCTGCCTCCGATATTGATAAAAACAATACCTTAGGACCGTTCAGTAATTCATACCGCTACTATAATTTCAACATAACACAGGAGCAATTGAATAATGATGAACATCTAAAGTTTGAGGCGCATCTGGATTCTCTTGCCTATTTGAATACTTTCGAATTATATATTTTCGATGGGAATGGAACATTGGTTGAACAATCAATGAATACTTATGGCAGTGATATTTCCGGATACCTCTATTTGACAGAGAATTATGAATCAGGACTATGGACAATCGTGCTGGTAGGCGAAGGTCTGTATTATGAGGAATATCCTTTTGATCTGAACATCTGGGTAGTGAGTGAAGCAGAATGTGACTGGATTTCTGTAATCAATAGACCAACCGATTATTTCACAGATACAGAAAACATATCACTAAGTATAAGACTGCCGGATAACGCAACATCAGAAACCTATTCTGCTACTCTGTATTTGACAGGTGATTGGTATAGTGGTGAAAATCATGAGGTATTAGAAGGTTCCTGGTCAGACACTATCCCGCTTATGATATCTCTTGTAAAGCCTATGGTTGACATCTCACTTGATATTGATAAACAGGAATATAGCCCGACAGAAGAAGTTATTGCAAAAGCGCAATTGACGAACACTGAAGAGTATCTGTATAAACAGACCACCGGCACAGTATTCTGGCAGGTAGCATATGAGAACCATACAACGATAATATCAAAGATAGAGAATGTTCATATCTCCGGTGGTGAAAGCATTGATCTTGCTCAAAACTGGAGAGCAAATATATTGAAACCCGGTGATTACATCCTCACCCTGCTCTACAATTATACAGACTATTCTGGTAAAAATTGGACCGCAGAAGCATCAAAGCAATTCAACGTGGCTTTAGTAAACGTAAATATACCAAAAGACAGTTCCATTAACATAACTGAAGGTGAACTGACCTTACAGATAAAAGTAGGAGATTCAACAAACGCCTCAGTAAACCTGATAGAACACTTAAACAACCCCGGTAACACAACCCCTTCAGGAATGACAGATTGGAATAGATTCATCCAGATAGAAGTAAATGACGACCTTGAAGGCAATATGAACTGGGCAATGATAAAGATGCACTACAATGACAGCGAACTAAGCGCTGCCGGGATAGACGAAAACACACTAAAGATGTACTATCTGAACGAAACCCTAAATGAATGGACAGCATGTGAAAACACCGGAGTAAATGTAATAGACAACTATGTATGGGCAAATGTTACACACTTCAGCCATTACGGTTCATTCGCAAGCATCCAAGGCGAGGACCCGCCCGAAGAAGATAACAACAACATCGGCAGCAGCACAAGCAGCAGGACCCCCGCTCCAGCAATAATACAAAGCGCAGCCTGCACAGAAGATTGGACATGTACAGAATGGTCCTCATGCGAAAACAACAGGCAGACCCGAACCTGTACAGACCGCAATGTTTGCGCCACAGAAGAAAACAAATCAGCAGAATCCCAAACATGTGAAATAGAACCAAAAACCCCAAAATACATATCCGCACATGACATCCCCGACACAAAAGAAGATGAAGAAAAGAGAGTGCTAACCTCATCAGACCGTACTGCGCAGGAAGACATGGGACCGACAGGACTTGCAGCCTCGACAATATCAAAATACGCCCCTGGTTTAGACAGCATCATGATTGTGTTGATAGCCATAATTGTAGGCATATTTTTAAGGGCAATCTTCATGAAAAAGAACCGCGCAGAACCAATAAAATATAAAAAGCATGTCCCGAAAAACAAAAAACACTAACACATTCAAAGACAACCAAAAGACCCAATTGACAGAGCGCAGACTGCTTGACGCCCTAACAAAAACCCTAAGAAAAAACATAAATTCTCGCCATAAATGTAACGTATGAATCTGAATAATAGATGAACGGGATTATGTGCGATGAATTAAAATCTATTTATGGAGAATTCTGAGAACAACTCTATTTCGGTACAAGTTCAATTCTATCACTTTCTAATATGTCAGATGAATATTCAGGAAATGATAATACAAAAATAAAATGTCCTTTGATTGTGTATCCAATGTAATATTTCACATCAATATTATTTACAATATTATCATATTGATGGATTGTTACTTTTATACTGCAAGTTGTTTTATCCTCTATTTCTTTCGGAAAGATGTTAATTGTTAGTTTATCATTTTCTTCTTTCCCAGAGACAAGCACTTTCTGTAAGAATTTGATTTTTACTCGGTGAGCAAGTATCTTTTCAATTTTAACAAACCACATGGGTTCTGGTCTTGATGAAAATATTGATTTGTTAGGCGCTACAATATTGGCTGTCATAATATGATTTATTGGTAGGTGTACTATAAAAATATAACGCAGAAACAATATCACTTTTTATAGGTTGACTGAGTTTGATAGTAATGTGTTGTTAATATTGTTTTCATCAACCTGCAAAGACTCATTAGAATATGTGGGCTGAGAATATTGTTTTTTTTCACTTGCGCTACAAAAATAATCTTTTGCAAAAGCGTGCATAATTTGGACTATAAGTTTATTAATTTTCTTTTTTTAAGAAATAACATGAAGTTCTTCGAAAATTATTATGATTTCTTATCTACTCATCATAATAATGGTGATATAGTAGGAATAAATGGTGTGATTACACGTATTGATAATATCGAACAGCATGCAATAGAAGTCACATTTGAGTGTAAAGAATGTGGTAAAAAACTAACAGAATTACAAGAATCTGAAAAATTGAAAAAACCATTTTGCGATTGTGGTAATAAAACAAGTTTTGAGATAAAAAATGTCGTAACAGAAGTTACACAGAGGATAATACTTGAATGGGGTAATAGTCTATATCGTTCCATTCATGTTGATGTTATAATTCCTGAGAAATTTATTTCAAAAAAAGATATTGTCAAAGAAGAAAACCTAGTACATATAGAAGGCAAAATCAATATAGAATTCGCAAGGAACACAAGAAAGATAAATCCGACAATAATTGCCGAAAAATTAGAACTTGTAATATTAGATGATGATGTAATTGATTACGATACCGATGAAGGTAAAACCATAAATAATAAAATGCGTATCATCTGTAAACTAGTTAAAGAAATGCAAGGTGAAAGAGAGGATAAGTCTGTGCTTATAGAAGATGTGAAAGTGTGTGCTGAGGAACAGGGTATTGAAGATGCAGAAGAAATAATCAAAAAGTTAAAGCGGGAAGGTGAACTGTTCGAACCCAGACATGCTTATATTAGGAGAGTATAATGATGCACAAATTAAATATGCAACAAAAGAAAATAATAGGGGATTACAAAAAAGACGGGATGTACCCAACAGATAAGATCATCAAAGGATTTTATGGGTGGAGAGACGTAATGATAATATCATTCTGTCCAAACAAAAACAGGACACGAACAAAACAGCTTGACAAACATTATAAACATCTAGAAGAAGCACATCTATCTGGTGCGCATTTAACTGATTTCATCAAAAAAAGGATGACTGCAAAAGAAGCAGAAGAATACTACCGCAAATATAAGAAAAACTCAGATCCAGAAATAATAAAAGAAATGATATTGTATCTGGAAATTATCAAGTGGGAAATAGGAAAAGAAAAGCTAAAAAAGATATTTCTCATGGGTAGAAATGCAGAAGAACTCTTTTCTAAATATCTTGAAAAAGATATCAAAGAAGAACTGAAAGATGTAAAACTAGTGTATATTCCACATTTCACATGTTTGAGACATGAAGATGATATTAAAGATTATAAAAAGAAATTAAAATTCAATTAAAGGAGAAGGTTTTTATAAAAAATGGATAACCCTTATCCAACTGTTTTTAATTTTCAGGTTAGAAAGTAAATCTAATTTTATAAAATTTAAGATTTAATATTAAATAATGAGCGAAGCAATGATTAGTGGTAGACATGAAACTGAATGGATAACAATAACTACTGATGAATATAATTCTATGAAATCAACATTAGAAATACTTTATAATCCTAAACTGAAAAAAGAAGTTATCGAAGGAAAAATGCAAGTAAGAGAAGGTAAAGTGAGAAAACTTAAAGATGTAGCAAAAGATTTGGGGTTTAAGTTTGATTTTTAATTTCATCTTTATGTAATATTGATTCAATGGTTATTGTTTCTCTATTTTTATTGTGTTGTAAGATTTATATGAATATGTTATGCTTCTGTAAGTTCATAATTAGCATCGTGGGTAAAACGATAATGTACATTATCATATGCTGTAAATGTACCATTCTCAACTAATTCGTCAAATGCCTTTTCAGCACGTTTTTCAGACCATCCCGTTCTTTCCATAATATGCTCAATAATATTATCCTTTGTTTTTTTTGGGCATGAATGATAAGCTTTCATTATATCTATAGGTATATTTTCTGTAGATAATTGATGTGACTCTTTACAGTTCATTAAAAAGACATCATCCTGAAGTATTGAATCAATACCGTCATCTATACTTTTATATGCTACATCTAGTGCGTTTGGGATATTGAACTTCTTGTAAAAAGAAACTACTCTGCCTGCTTGTTTGGGTAGTGAATTGATGTCCATGATTTTGTTGATACTATTTGTTTTATCTTGCATTAACTCAGATACGTTATCTATCAATTTTTTACAAATCATGTCATGTGTTGTTGTACTAACTAGACCTTTTCTAAGTAGACCATAATGTAAAATGGAATATTGGAGTGCGGTGTTATTCTGTATGTCTTTTGTATCTATAATATTAATACCCTCTGGATTCATTCTATATTCTGATAGCGGTAAATTGTTTCTATTTAATGAGGATGGGATATCCCATGAGAAAACATTACACATTTTAAGGACTAAAGGATCTCTTCGTTTTATGTTAAGTAAATGGGAATTATGTTTATTTGAAATATTAATGATGCCATAATCTTGTAGAGATAAGCCCGAACTAGATTCTTTTAACATATTATTAAGCAGAGTTACATCTTGCTCAACAGTTTTATTGTGAACATATGAAGAACCAATGCCGTCGGTTTCAACATGTTTTTTAACAAAATCTGAACCAATATTGGGTGCAATTAGCGCATCAATTATTTGTTTATCAGGAGAATCTAGTGAAGATATTTGTGTTATACACTTTCTTATCTCTTTTAAAGTCAATACGGGATATGGTGTCTCAATTGGGGGTATTTTTAGTGTTATCGGTTCAGGAACATCTTGCAGCAACGCTATTGTTTGATATTTTATTCGCTTTAGATTTATGATTTTTAGTGTGTGTGGCATTTCAGAGTTTATAACAAATTCATATTCTCTGGGGGCAATTATTATGACCTCTGTTGGTATCTTTGAAGATACGGCATAAAATGCATAAGTTCTAAATCCCTCATTTACTTGAAAACCATGTGTCTCTAGATATTTTAAAATTGTTCTTGTTTCCATTTTTTTAGGGAAATATGGCTCTAAGTAGCCATCCACCGTAATTTTTGAACCAATAGTGCTATTGTGGAATTTATCCATCGTTGTAGAATGTATTTTGAGAACTATTGGCAATTTGTTTATTGAAAAATTGAGGTGTTTGGGGTTTGATATCCTAAAATAATCAAGTTTTTGTTGAAACTCTTGTAATTCTACTAAATCTTTAAATTTGAGGTCTCTACATCTACGGAGGTCAACCAGAAAACAGGAGTCTTTTTCAAACATGAATCTCAAACGTATTATTATGTTGAGATATTTTAAATTTATTGGTTGCGTAAGATATCAATATAATAACAAAAATATCTGGTGATTTTATGGGGTATGACATTTCATATGAAAATTATCGTTTAGGATCTGGAGTCGTTTATAATGGTAAAAGAAGAAATACTGTAACCAAGAAAGATATTGCAGTGAATCGAGTAAGGTATCTCCAGATGAAAGTGGCAACTACTACGGGAAAAGAAAAGGAAAAATGGGTCCAAGAACTTAAAATAAAAGATAAAATCCTTCAATCTAAAGCACACAAATTAACAACTCAACTAACAACGTTTAGATATAAGAAAAAAAAGGAATATGCAAATATTTTGAAATTTAAAGACGATAAGGCAATGGCAAGAATATCTAAATTAAATGGAACTATTGAAAAAGTGAAAAAAGACTTAATCCATCTCAAAGCAGAAGATATATTGCGCCATGATAAATCACTAAGTAAATCTGGAGCAATCAATCATCCAGAATAATTCATTTTTTCTTATTTATTATGTGATTTGAACGAAAAGACACATAATTCACACGAAGCTATAAATAATTTCGTTCACAATCCATGCAAATACAAAACACACGAGATGATGACTTCTAAAAACAACCAAAACCAACCAAACCCATTCAACACCCCAATTTACAAAACAAAGATGACACCTATGCCCCCCTCAAAACGCATGCAGCAACTAAGAAAACTCCTATACGAAAAAGACCTCGACATCATACTCCTCTGCGCGCAAAACTACCCCGAAACCACAACCCTCCCGAACATCTACTACTTCACCGGCTTCTACGACCTCTGGCCTACATGCCTTCTCTTGACAAAAGCAAACGACACCCTCTTCACATTTGAAAAAGAAAAAGCAGAAGCCACCACAGGCATAAGATCCATAATCGACATCAAATCCCAGAAAATCTCAGACTATCTAAAAGACATGAACGCGCACAAAATGAAAATAGGTATAGACGGCACAGTAGACTACAACTATTACACCGCCCTCCAGAAAAAACTACCGCAGTGCCAGCTAATCGACATAAGCAAAGAGATCTCAGCTATAAGATCAATAAAAGACGACGCAGAAATCACCGAAATAAAAAACGCATGCCTGCTCTCAGACCGTATCTTAACCAACCTCGAATCAGAAGGGCTAAAAGACAGATCAGAAAAACAACTCGCAGAACGAATAAAACAGATGGTAGTCGGCTGCGGCAAAGAATGGAGCTTCCCGATACTCGTCGCAGGCGACGAAGGCTCATCCTACATCCACGGCACACCCACCACAAGAAAGCCATCAAAACTCATACTGATAGACATGGGCGTAAAAAGCAACCACTACAACTCCGACACCTCAAGGACATTCATCTTAGGTCACGACCCTGAAATAGAAAAAGCACACACCGACCTAATAGAACTGCACAGAAAACTGGAAGACGAGATAGTGCCCGGCATGACCTCAAACTCAATAGACATGATTGCAAAAGAATTCCTCGAAAAAAAAGGACACAAAAACACAAACTACTCAAACTTTCACGGTCTGGGTCACGGCGTAGGACTCGAAGTCCATGAATACCCGACACTATCATCACACACATCATTCATCCTGAAAAAAAACATGGTATTCACAATAGAACCCGCAATCTACGTAAAAGGAAGATTCGGCATAAGAATAGAAGACACCGTCGTCCTGAAAACCAAAGGAATCGAACGCCTAAACCGCTTCGAAATGTAAAAGTCCCGGTAGAGGGAGGAAGATTGCCTCTGGGAAAAATCCCGAAACAAGAAAATTCTGACTTCCACCCATCCGAGCCCAAGTTTTCCAGAATGTCACTATATGTTCTCCATCATTTAAATATTTAACGGTCACTTTTTTGATTGCCGGCTCGCACACATATATCTTTAAAAAATTAACACTTTAATACAATTCACAGGTGAAAAAAATGGATGTAACAAGTGTCGGAATCATGGTTGACGAAAAGCGCTCAGTCCTTGAATCCAAACTAAAAAACGACGACATAGACGACTTTGACATAGAAGACCTGGACAAGACAGACAACAGGAAAGACGTAATGATAATATTCAAAAACCAGATTGATGTGCGCTACCTCCCAGACAAGCTCCACGAGCTTCTCGGTGACTGCAAGACAAAAAAATCCACAGAATAATCCATCGCCCTCTGCTATTCCTTTCTATCAATATTCTCATTTATATCTTTAAGGGCATTTACATATTAACCCTGAACTTCTGACCGCCTCCCATTCTATAGTGAAGGCATGAAATAAATGAGCAAACATCACAAAAAAACCAATATGCCTTCGTCTATCCTGGAAAATCTTTGATTTTCCGGATCCTAAAATTGCAGAGCAATTTTAATGATATGGCAAGGCACCGTACTCAATTTATTAGTGCCTTGACTATAACTCTGGTTTGTTGCTTGTCTTTAAGATATTTAACCCTATGAATCATATTATATTGCTCTGTATATATCTATCTAAACAACATATCATAAGGTGCCAATAAAATGAAAACACCAACACAACAACTGGAAAAAAACATCCCGAAATACTACGTCTTCATGACCCTAAGATACGCCGCCTTCTTCTTCGTCCCCATATTCATAATATACCTCACAAGCAAAGGTCTCACCCTGACACAGATAATGATTCTCCAGGGAATATATTCGCTATTAATGTTTGCACTAGAGATACCCACTGGAGCCATAGCAGATCAGCTAGGCCGGAAAAAAACAATAGCCTTAGGCTCAGCACTAGGCGCAATTGGTCTCCTCTCATACGCCTATGCATCCACCTTCACAGGTTTCCTAATCGCAGAAGCCATCCTTGCCCTCGGCACAGTCTTCATCTCCGGCGCAGACACAGCAATCCTCTACGACACACTAAAATCACTAAAAAAAGAAAGCCGCTTCAAGAAAATACAAGGCAACGCAAACGCCATGGGCTTCACATGCGCAGCCGCAGCATCCATAATCGGAAGCTGGCTATACACAATATCCCCATCCCTCCCAATCCTGGTAGCAGCAATTCCCTATACTCTGACAATCCCGCTGGCACTCTCCATGCGCGAGCCACTGCACACCAAAAGCGCAACCCTCCGCGAAACAACTCACCTCATAAAAGAAGGCATAATATTCGCAAAAACCCACAAACACGTAAGATGGCTCATACTCTACTCCTCAGTATACTCTGCATTCTCATTTGCGATGTTCTGGCTCTACCAGCCATTCCTCATATCTGCGGGCTTAAGCATAATCTACATCGGCGCCGTCTTTGCATTAGTGAACCTGCTCGTAGCCCTCGGCGCATACTCTGCCAACCGCATAGAAAACATCATCGGAGAAAAATCATCTCTTATAATTATACCTGCCCTCACAATAATCGCCCTCCTGCTCCTCTCAACAGGCAGCCTTGCCCTCGGCATAATCGCAATAATCCTCGGACAATTCGCATGGGGCTACAGCGACCCTGTAATAAACGACTACATAAACCGCCATATCGCATCCCACAACCGTGCAACCATCCTATCAGTAAACTCACTTGCAGCAAGCATAGCAGCCGCAATAATACTCCCCCTCACAGGCTACATAACAGACGCATACACCCTCACCCACACATTCATGCTATGCGCCATCCTCCTGTTAACAATAAACATACTCCTCTCACTCGCAAGAAAACCCTAGGAACTAAAATCAATAGACTTTGCCTCCCTTGTATGAAAATCAACAACACTGACCTTCCCGGGATTAGCGACATGCCCCACGCGATCCATAAACGGAGTCTGGTCCTGAAACGTACTGGACGATATAAGAGTGATCCCCCTGTAATCATCAATCGCATGCGAATGAAGATCCCCTGTCTGGAAAATATCCGGGATCTTGCTGATCACAAGAGCATCCTGCTTCTCAGGCATACCCACAGTCACACCGTAAGGCGGCGCAAGATGCCTCCTCTTCAGCACATACTCCATCACATACTGCGGATTGACAAGCCCCTTCTGCCTAAGATAAGGAATCGCATCAACAATACTCGTAAAACTATACCCGTGATACATAAGGACATTGATACCATCCGCAGAATCACCACCATGTACATTTACATACGCTGGATTCCCCACAAGATGCACATTCTCTGCATCACATATATTCGGGACAAGATCCCTCCCAAGCGCCGGCTGTGGCTCACCTATCCTCACAGCATCATGGTTCCCCGGGCATATTATGATCTGTATATGCCGCGGGATCTTTAGTACAAACTCCTCAAAAAGCCTGTACTGCGCAAAAATATCAGTCTCAACAAGCTCAGAATCCTGCCCCGGGTATATCCCGACCCCGTCAACATTATCCCCGCAAATAAACAGATACCTGACCTGCGCCCCTGAAGGAGACATAATCCACTTCAAAAACCTCTCCTCAATCCCCTTATTAAAATACTTGCTGCCAAAATGCAGATCCGAAAGAAACACACCCGAAACATGATCTGAAACAGTCTTAGCATTATTCAGTATAGGCACATCTGCAAGCACAATAGAATCCGCATAGAAAAACCCATTAAACGTACTGCCGCATACTCCAATAACCACATCATTCAGAAGCTCATCCTCGCCAATCCCTTTCTGGTCCTTTATGATCACCATAATTTTGCCAGTCGGGTCCTCAAGATTTACAACAGTATTCCCTGCCTTGCTCTTCGAGACACCCGTCACAATCCCGATAACAGAGACATTCCTGTCATTACTATACTTGGTAAACCTTCCGAGAGACACAAGATTCTTAAGCTCCTGCCTGCGCAAAAGCAGATTCTTCATCGCATTATATCGCGCATTGAAATACCCTACAAACGAATCAATACGCCTCTCCCTCGGCTCATCGCACAGAGGACTTTCAACCCTCACACAAGGAGACCTCTCTCCGGTACCATTCACTTCAGGACTCTCCTCTTCATTAGTATCTTGCATCTCAGGATCCGTGCATAGCTCATCTTCATCCTCCAAAGCGACCTCTACTTCCTTAGTCTCACTCACTTTAACCTTCCCAATATGCGCCTCAATCATCTCCTTAGTAAGAAACAGCGACTCCACACGTATAGACTCAACATCAGAGCATCCCAGATTCTTCTCCTTGATGAACTCAAGCGCCCCGGTATCAACAATAAGCCCCTTCTTCCTCAGACACGAAATAACTTCACCAACTTCATCCATATCCTTCTTCCCCTCATCTATCTTCTCCATAGGAACTAATTATGCGCATAAATATTAATGTATAGTTGACGCCGTTACTAAATCATGGAAGATATGTACAATTGGAGAATTCCAAGCTTTTTTATTTTCATATACGATAAAAAATGGACAAACTCTAGAAAAAACCTAGAGGCGTCAATCTATCCGGGGAAATCAAAGATTTCCTGGATTTTCGAAATGGTCACCCATTTCAAATTTCGAAAATTGGAAATTTGGTACAAATTTTCAAAATTTCGCAATTCATACTGAATTGCTTATTGCGAAATTAGGAATTGGGTCGCAATTCCGCAATCATAAACATCGTAAAACGATTTTTAATGATCCGAACAAATCACATTGATTTGTTGGATGCTAAAATTGCATCGCAATTTTAAGCATATAGAAAAGCCATTCAGTCAAAATAGTTATGGCTTTTACTATAAGTGTATTTTCACTGCATACGTGTTCGGTTAAGAGAAATATGCATTCTATGTGCCCGTTATTCCCTGTATTTATCTAAAACACTTTAAAATTATATATGTTAATATAGTCTAAGTGATATTATGGGCAATGCTAAAGATAAAGAAAAAGAGATTGAATCTGAATCACGATTTCTTTGGAAGTTTTTTATAGATATATTGCTTACGCCCGTAACTTTTCTGCTGATTCTCATAGGAAAGAGGAATTGGAATGATTTATTTGAGCCATTTTCTTATATGCACAGGTTTATGTTTGAGGCAAAATTTACTATCACGATAATTATTCTGAATATCGTAATTATGTTTGCCAGTCTGTTTTTTAGTGAAGAGCTATTCATGTCTTTTGTAAATTACCCGGGCAACCTGTATGATTTCGGGAGTTATTATACGCTTGTGACCTGCGGATTTCTGCATGGCAGTCTTGTGCACCTGTTTGGAAATATGCTGGGCATTTTTGTTTTCGGAAGAACAGTTGAGCGAAGGCTTGGTAGCAGTAAGACTGCTATGATTTATTTCGGAGCTTTGATTATCAGCAGTTTATTTTACTCTCTTGTATCTCTTTTTATTACCGGATCTGATGCCGGTGCGATTGGCGCCTCCGGTGCATTGATGGGTGTGGTTGCCGCAGCAATGCTGATTGAACCTTTCGGGATTACTTACCAGTCTGTTGTTCCGCTGCCGAATATTGTAAGTGGGTGGCTTGTGATTTATGCAGACATTGCAGGGATTTTGGGGCAGGTGAATGATGGGATAGCGCATTTTGCACATATCGGTGGTTTCTTATCCATCACAGTTACAATGTTTCTGCTCAAAGCAGATGAGCGGGAAGATCTTTGGAAGGGGTTTATTGTTAACATGCTTTCGCTGGCTTTTGCAGTAGCGGTTTTCTTTTTTGTAACTTCGGGATATCTGCCGAGTTTTGATTTTGACGGCTCATATCAGTCTATTTTGCAGAAGATGGGAAGTTAATGGGGGGTGGTCTCAGATTGTTGATAGAAAGAGCCATGTTTTTTGTTTTCTTGTTATTATCTGGTTTTTTGTTTAGCGAGTTTTTTCCTCTTCTATTTGCATACGCTCCCTGAGTATCTCTTTTTTAAGTTCTTCTTCTGTCGGCAGGCAGAGTTTGTATTTTGATGCAAAAACCCTCTTGTTATCATTAAGAAGAGTGTATTTTACCATTGATTCATTTTTATCTGAACACAGAATCAAGCCAACTGTAGGATTATCGCTGTCCTGCCTTTCTTCTTTTTCATAATAGCGCGTATAAAAGTCAATTTGCCCTATATCCTGATGTGTGAGCTTGCCAATTTTCAGGTCAATAAGAACGAAACACTTCAAAATGTAATTATAGAATACTAAATCAATATAGTAATGATCTCCGCCAACAGATATTCTTTTTTGCCTTGCTACAAGAGAAAATCCTTTCCCAAGTTCAAGCAGAAATGCCTGTAGCTTATCAATCAGCAATTGCTCCAAATCACTCTCATGCAATTTAGTATTCTCTTTTAATCCCAAAAATTCAAGAACGTAAGGATTCTTAATAATATCTTCCGGTTTCCTGAGAATTTGACCTTGTTCTGACAATTCTTTTACCTTTTCTTTATCTTTGCTTAAAGCAATTCGCTCATAAAGAAGAGAGTTTATTTGCCTTTCAAGTTCTCTTGTGCTCCAGTTACTATTAACAGATTCCGCCATATAAAATTGTCTTGTTTCCTCTTTTTCGATGCGCAAAAGCATCCTGTAATGGGTCCATGTCAATTCTGAACGCAGTGCGTTCACTTTTCGGAACTTCATATAAAAATCCCTGATGTACCACAGATTTCTTTCAGTAAATCCTTTGCCGTACTCTTGTGTTAGTTTTTGTGCAAGACATTTTATAAGTGATTTTCCGTATTCTGCACGTTTTACACCTTCCTGTTCTTCTTCGACGATAACTTTACCTATCTGCCAGTACGCTGTAACCATTGCAAAATTAACTGCCCTGTATGCATTACCTCTGGCTTTTTCCAATACAGTTCTTATGTCCCTGTAGACCTTGTCCATATTTATATCCTTAATTTCACTTCTCATAATATCCTCCTCGTGCGATATCTCAGTTTTTATGATGCCTCCCTCTATAGAAGTCAAACATATCGCGCCTTAGTTTGCACATCTCATTTGTGCCTTTCCGGTAGAACACTATGCCTTCTGCTGCAAGACCTTCAAACGCAGTGGTCTCATCTACTTCGCCTTTAATTGCTTTTTTTCGCTTGTATAAGCTCCATAGCCCTTTGAAGAGGCTGCGCATTTTTTCATAGATTTCTTTGTCTTCAAGACCGTCGAGTTCTTTTACAAAGTCATCCCAGAATTTGTAGCGGTAGTTTTTTTCAAGATAGTAGAATGGGAGCCATATTGGATTATCCTGCTTATACTGGTTGCCATTGATTCTTGCGCCGATAAGTTCGCCAAAATACTGCCCGTCCATCATGTGGTTTGGTTTGAAGTACTGGCGGTCTATGGTCTCTAAGAGACCCTGCGCATATATTTTGCTGCCTTTTTTCCAGACATCTATATGGTTTTTGCGGTTGTATATTTGGGTTATTGTCTTATTTTCTATGACTATGCTTATGTTTGTGCCATCCAGTTTTTCTATTGCCGTGCTTTCTTTTGTAAATACCCACCGATAATCGTTATTGATTTCAGGAGTGCAGACGTATTGGTTGTTTATATCCTTTCTTATGAATGGGCTTTTTAGTTTCGGCATGTCTATTGGCTTTTCTGTATTTTTGTTTAGTTTCATTGTTTATCACCTAATTCCTCTGGTTATGTGTCGTTTTTATAGTTGATTAGTGTATGGGGGTTGCCGAAAGAATTGAATTGTTTTTTCTGTTAGAGTATATCTTTCCGTTGTAGAGTGACTCTTTTGCGCAAATGTTTTACTCTGTAATGGAAAGTTCAGGAAATATTCTATTTGGTAGTGTATTTTATAGTCAATACCGCCACATTACAGAAATAGTTATAAACTCAAGTGTACACATAGAAACTATTATGGATACATCTAAACTAATGTTTACCTGCTTGCAGAATAGGATTTTCAGGTTACTATGCATAACCGCAGGCATCTCCCTTAACAAGAGAGAGATTGCGCGGGTATTAAATGTTTCACCTACTGCAATAGCAAAAGCAATGACTTACATGGAACGCGAAGGATTTGTAATCATTGAAAAAGTAGGTTCTGTGAACCTTACTTCTATTCAGCTTAATCATGATAATCCAAAAGTGCTGGCATTCAAGAGAATAGATAATCTTGAGCAGATTTATGATTCCGGTCTTTGTGCTTTTCTGGATGAGAAATTCCCTGGATGCGCAATCATATTATTTGGCGCTTATTCATCAGGCAAGGATACAGTGGGATCTGATATTGATATTACAATAATTAACTCAAAAGAAAAAGATATTGATTTAACCGTATATAGTAAAAGATTGGATAGATTCATATCTCTAAATTTTTATGAAGATTTAAGCAGTATAGATCAAACTCTCAAGTCCGATATTTTAAATGGCATTACCTTATCCGGACATATCGAATTATGAGGAATCAGGCATTCTCCAAAGAGATTGTTCGATTTTTTTCTTCTCTTTTTTGATGTAAAATAATCTTCAAACATATCTATATCTAAATATATGTAAAGATTTTATTTAAATTTATCAGAATACGGATTTTCATATGGGGATAGAACACAAGAAGTATGAGTAGAATAGCGATGGGATTCATTCAAAATCCCGCGCCCATACCTCATCAATCATCTTCTGATATTCCTCAATATCTTCATCTGTGAGGTGGCGGAACCTTGCCTGCGCCTTTAAATATTCCTTTACCGGTGTACCTTTAGGTTTATAAGTAAGCTTCTTCTGGTGATTCTCTATCTCATACAATGCCCACATTTTTGTATCTATTGCCAGTTTTGCAATCTCAATAGTCTTTGATTCGTCGTAGCGCCAGCCGATAGTGCATGGTGTGTGGATATGTATATATTTTGGACCTTTGATTGACAATGCTTTTTTAATCTTTTTCTCAAGATCAAAAGGCTGTGCAATTGACGCCGTCGCAACATAGGGTATGTGATGTGCTGCAGCAATAGCCGGCATATCTTTCTTCCATTGCTCCTTGCCTTTTGATGCCGGACCTGCCGGTGTAGTCGTAGTTGATGCAAGCCAAGGGGTACCGCCGGATCGCTGGACCCCTGTATTTGCATAAGCTTCATTATCATAAGTGATTACAAGTACATTATGCCCCCTCTCCCATAGACCGGAAATTGCCCGAAAACCGATATCCATCATGCCTCCGTCACCCCCTAATGCAATAACATTTACATCTTCTTTACCCTGCATATCAAGAGCTTCTCTTATACCGGAAGCTACAGATGCTGCATTCTCAAAGAGGACATGAATCCACGGGACTTTCCATGATGTAGTAGGATACTGGCTTGTCGTCACTTCAATGCATCCGGTTGCGTTGCAGATGACCGTGTTTGGACCTGCGGCTCTTAAGAGCAACCGTATTGCTATTGCCGGTCCGCATCCTGCGCATGTCCTGTGTCCTGGTGCCAGAAGTTCATCTTTTTTCATATTACATCCCTATTTTTCCATAAGCCACTCTATGTGCCCGTCTTTCTTTGTACCTGATTCATTGATTATATTCTCTATATCATCTGTGCGACAGTCCATGCCTCCGATACCCACAATGTAATCAAGAATCTTAGGCGTATCTTTCACATTACAGTGGATGCTCCGGATTTCATCGAATAGTGCCCCGCAGGACGTACCTAATGATATATTCTTTTCAAGTATGATTACAGTCTCCTTGCCTTTCAGTGCCTCAAGAATCTCTTTTTTTGGAAACGGGCGAAAGCTCTTTATTCTTAAAAGTCCTGTATCCTCCCGTTTGTCTATTACCTCTTTAACATTGCCTGAAAGTGAACCCATTGTGATTATAATGTTTTTTTTGCCTTTTGTCTTATATTCTTCCACCAGACCGTTTCCGTATGTGCGCTTGAAAATCCCTGCATAGTCATCATGGCACTTTTTGATTATCTCAGAAGATGCATCAATTGTGTCAGAAAGATCTTTTCTTAACTCCGCATAAGGCTTTGGAAATGCGAAAGGACCCTGTGTCTGTGGTTTTTCCGGGTCAAGAAATGCATGTTCTGGTTTGTATTTCTTAAGGTATTTTGAGATATCGTCCGGCATATCCAGAGGCTCAACCACATGAGTCAGAAAGAAACCATCCATGCAGACCATTACTGGCAGAAGCACATCTTTATCCTCTGCAATCTTATATGCCTGTATGATTGTATCTACTACTTCCTGAACAGTTTCACAATATAGCTGAATCCATCCTGAATCCCTAGCGCTGATTGAATCCTGCCAGTCATTCCAGATGTTGATAGGCGCAGAAAGTGCGCGATTGGCAACTACCATGACTATTGGCAATCTCATGCCTGACGCAGCGAAAAGAACCTCATTCATAAGCGCTAATCCCTGTGATGCTGTTGCTGTGAAGACGCGTGAACCTGCTGCACTGCCGCCTACACATGCAGATAATGCCGAGAATTCCGAATCTACTTCAATATGTTTTGCTTTAAACTTGCCTGATGCGATAATCTTCCCGAGGTTCTCAACGATGTGTGTCTGGGGTGTTATGGGATATGCAACCACCAGATCCGGCTCGCATAATGCTGCTGCCTGTGCTGTTGCCAAACTTCCTTCAAGTACTGTTTTAGTCATAGTCTCACTTTTTTTCAATCTCTTTATCTATTGCCTTTACAGGACATTCATTCATGCATATTAAACATCCTTTGCAATAGTCGTAATCTATCTCGCATTTCTTGTTGATTATCTCGATACATCCGTCAGGACAGAATCGCTCGCATATGCCGCATCCGATACATTTGTCCTTATCTACTATGGGTCTGAAAGTGCGCCATGTACCTGTCTTATTTATCGTGGTATTTCCGACATCCGTAATTATTCCGCCTGGTATGTGTTTCTTTGTCATGATCATCATCTATTTCAGGTTATTATATACTTCTCTTGCTGCTTTTACATTTATGTCTGCTATCTTTTGCGGCATCTTCTCTTTAATGGCTGACTCAATAGACTCTATTGTTACCTCGCCCGTAGCTTTTGAAAAAGCGCCAAGCATAGGTGTATTTACAAACGGCTTGCCGATTATGTCAAGTGCGATTTTCGTGATATCTTCAGTTTTTACTGTATAATCTCCCTTGAGTTCCCCTAATTCTTCAGGTGCCTTTGATGAGTTGATTATGATCATGCCGCCTTTTTTAATGCCTTCTGCTACATTTACAACATCAATAAGTGTTGCATCAAGCACAAGCACATAATCTGGGTCTTTTACCTGCTGCCTAAGGCGGATGAAATGGTCGTCAATGCGCGTGAATGCAAGTACTGGCGCCCCCCTCCGCGCTACTCCGAAGAAAGGAAACGATTGTGAATATTTACCATCCTTGAAAGCCGCTATTGCAAGAAGCTCAGCAGATGTAACTGCGCCCTGACCACCCCTGCCATGGATACGGACCTGTTTAAGAGTTGTAGATGGTACTGTAGAAGTCATAGGCATATTATTGAATTAATAGTATTTAAATGTTGGGTATGTGGTTTTTGCAGGCATATTGTTGGGGATATGAATTGGTGGGGTGTGGTTCTTCTATGGTTGAGATGCTTGTGTTCTTTTTTTTGATTATTGAAAAGTTCCAAAATTTTGAGAAAAAACTCTTGGGCTGGTGCAGAAAAAAATACGTTATTTTCAGATGGGGTCGTTAAATTTTTAGAGGGATAAATACTTCTGGTTTTAGCCCTAGGTCATATGCTGATATCTTGTATGGTGGGTCATTATTCCAGATGAAATCACGAACCTTGCTGACGGGGTGCTCCTTTTGATCTTGTCTTAGTATCTCTTCAATGAAGATAGGTAAATATTTGGAATTCATGGCCTTGCGAACAGTAAACTCTTCTGCTTTTGAGGGGCGGATTATAGCACCCATCTTACAAAGCCCGCCCATTAGTTTTGCCTGAACTCTATGCTTGCGTAATTCACTTTCAATATTGTCTAATCCCATTTCGTAAATTTCAGACACTCTGGATGCTTTGAGTTCTTCAGGATTGTATTCGAGGTGTGTTTTTTCTTTTGATTTTATGTCTTCATATGCTGCTAAAAAACTATATTTTGAATCAAATGAATCCTCTAAAAATAAAATGTCTCTTTCATTGAGGGGTAAAATGAAGTGTAGCTCGTGCTTTGGAGGATTAACCTCGGATGAACCTGCAGATACTGTGGCACTATAATATTGTGAGTCACCTAACTCTTCCAAATATGCAGTTAGTTCTGGACCATTGCAGAGATTAATGTTTTCTTTTGCCTCTAGAGTATATGAATTCATAACAATCACAGTATACTTCCACATAGGGGTGAATCTTTAATAATATTTGCCTCTTTTGTGACTTTCATGGTCGTTGTATAATTTATTTTTTATTGCGTTTGGTTTTTCTGTTTTTTTCTTTTTTCCAGAAATCTTTTTTCACCTTATATATTGAGAATTTTCAGTTCTTTGAAACAAGTATCCGTATGCCTTTCAAACGCGTTGTTATTTATCTGTAGTTGTATTTATATATTGTAATTTATTATTTTTTGAATTATAGGGTGTATTTTTTTAAATATAGTGTATTATGTATGCAAAAAATTGTTCTGAGCTATGGAGGAAGTATATATAGGCAGAAGACAATAGATGTAGTATAACATTGTGTAATATAAAGTAATACAAACAAAAACATGAGGTGATGCCCACTACATTTCGAAAAATCTAAAACTAAAGGATCCGGGTGACTATTGTACTATGTCCGTGGAACAAATTCCACTTATTGATTGGTTGATGGTCAAAAGCACCCGGATTCGTATAATCACCTCTTCTTCTTCTGGATTTCATTTTTATTCTATGTCAGTATGCTCGTTCTTAAGCGCGTGATCTGTAATATTTACTCAGTGTTCTTAGGGATATTTTACCTGATTTTAATCTATAATCATGGGGTATGATTTTCAGTGTCTATATCTTGTTAGTATTCTGTGGTGGTTGTCGTTTACGACACTATTTCTAAAAATATTGTATTATCTATGCGTTTTATCATTTATTTTGTATCTATCATGCATACTGGATGTTGAAATGGTAAGTTAAGTATATATATGGGTACAACAATAAGAGGTAATACAAAGTAATACAATATAATACGCTAAAGGGGTGATAGACACTATATAACAATATGATGAAAGTAAAAAAAAGATGGACCCGGGATATGAGTGTGTGATGTCCGTGGAACTAATCCACATCAGAATTTAAGTAATTGCGCCAACTCCCCCGGGTCCGGAATATCATCTATTTCTTTGGGTTATATTTCAGATTACGAGTCTTTCTGCCAGATAACAGTTAAATCCTTTATCTTTTCTGTTTTGCGCATATTGCCAGTTTATTAAGAATCGTCATTATAATTTTACAGTAAGCTCGCGGATGCGCTCATGAATCTCATACTTGGGTTTTGTGCCGTCAAGAATAATGATGTCAAGCGGAAGTTTTTCTTTAAGAGATAGATATGAGCGTCTTAGTTTGCGCTGGAATTCCTCATTTTCAAAGATGACTTTTGTCTTTCCCCTGCGTTTTGTGAATTCTTCGGGAGGGATATCGAGGATAAATACAATGTCTGGTTTTTCCACATAGCGATTAAGCTCTTTTATCCAATCATATCGACAGCCTTGGAGTGGCTGGTATGCAAGGGATGAAAGGTATGACCTGTCAGCTATTATGTAATCATATTTCTCTTTTGCATATTTCAGGTTCTGGTCATAAGACAGCATGCGGTCAAGTGCGAACGCAAGCGCAGTAGTCTCAGCACGGGATGCAGATGATTTTATCATCTCTTGTATGTGTTTTCCGATAGGGCTTGTAGAAGGTTCTATATTATGGTAGACCTTGAATTTATGGTTTTTCAAAAAATCGATAAGCAGTTTTGCCTGCGTGGTCTTGCCTGACCCGTCCATTCCTTCTATTACAATGTATGGCGCTGTCATGTGTATCTCTTTGGATTTTAGTGTATTAATATTTATGGATGTGTTTTTGGAGTTCGTTTTTGGAAGATTCTGATATCAATTATAAATCAGGAAACTGCTTCAGACAACGCACGAGGTATCGGGATGTCTTCAGCAAATAATCGGTTGATAGAGGCATATATTTCGGAAAAATCAGCTATTGTGGCATCCGCGTCACTTAACATGTCTCTGTGTTCTGGATCGTCTTTTCGATAATAGCCAATTACTTTCAGAGTTATCCCTAGGGACTCTAAGTGTTGTGATGCGCTTTTAGCTGAGGTTATCCCTTTAGGTGAATCTTCAACAGCAATAACAGTTGTCGGATAATTTAAGTTTTTGACGGCTTCCAAATAGATGTCCTGTTCGGGTTTGCTTCTGCCATCGCCTACATCGTCCGAGGTTACAAGCACATCGTAGGAATAGTCCAGAGTTTGAAGAATTTTTTTTGCGCGCGCTCTTCCTGAAGAAGTTGCGACAGCAATTTGAATATTATTGATACGAAGATATTTTAAAAATAGGGTTAGTTGTGGGTCTTTTTTCTCTTTTCTCATCATTTCCAACTGCATTTCTGTGGTCTCTTTATCGAAGTGGTTATAATCAATAGAGATGTTTAGTTTTTTTTCCCAGCATTTTACCTGCTCTATCAGAGGACGCCTGCGGCATCCATCAATTATGGTGTCTGTTAAGTTCTTTTCATTATAATTATCTGAGATATATTTTTTGAAAGAGATTTCGTTGTATGTTCGGGAATTTTTCACCAATACTCCGTTGATATCGAAAATTACTGCATCTATAGTCATACTACTTCAAAGTAAAGATAATTATATAAATATTATTGTATCCCAAAGATAAAATGCCCGGGAAAAAATCATCCTAGGTTTATGGGAGGGAAAAGAAGTTAAATTAATACGCAGAACATCTATTATGACTATTACGCATGACGACAGCGAATTTATGGATGTTTCAAAAGTCATTAAGTTAGGTATTCCTGAAAAGGTAGTCTCTGTTTTTAAAAAAGATGGCATCACCCGCTTTAACCCCCCGCAGAAGAAGGCAATAGATTCAGGGCTGCTTGACAGCAAAAACCTGGTTGTTGCATGCCCCACCGCTTCCGGGAAAACGATTATTGCCGAGCTTGCAATCATCAATACCGTACTGAACCTCAAGAAAAAAGCAATATATATTGTGCCCCTCAAGGCGCTTGGATCTGAAAAATATAAGGAGTTCAAAGAGAAATACGAGGGAATGGGTATCAAAATAGCGCTCTCAATGGGCGGGCACGATTCAAAAGAGATGTGGCTTGCAGAATATGATGTGATAATTGTCACCTGCGAAAAACTTGACAGCCTCATCCGGCACGGCATAGAGTGGGTGCGCGATATAGGGCTGGTGGTCTGCGATGAGATACATCTTTTAAACGATGTTTCAAGAGGACCGACACTGGAAGTCACAATCACCCGCCTGCGGGACCTCACAAAATTCCAGATACTCGGTCTGTCTGCTACAATCAACAATAGTGAAGAACTTGCAGGGTGGCTTTCCGCAGAACTTGTGAAATCCGATTACAGACCCGTAGACCTTGCAGTAGGTGCTTATCATGGCTGTAAGATGCATTTTAAAGAAAAAACACAGGCAGTAGATAAGAGAACAGATAGTCTGCTTGCATTGATTGAGCACATTGTCTCCTCAGGTAAGCAGGCGATTGTATTTGTAAATTCAAGACCCAGTGCCGAAAGCCAGGCTGAAAAAGCAGGTGCAGTAACAAAAAAATTTTCTAAAGGTATGGATAAGGTCTCTTCTTCAGTTCTCTCAGCAATTGCACATCCCACAAAACAGTGCAGAAGGCTTTCAAGAATAGTATCAGATGGCGCTGCATTCCATCATGCCGGACTTGCGCCAAAGCAGAAAGACATTATCGAGGAGAATTTTAAGAGTGGAAAGATAAAGGTAATTTGCGCCACCCCGACGCTTGCCGCCGGAGTAAACCTCCCTGCAGCGTATGTGATTGTAAGAGACCTCACAAGATACATGGGCGGATATGGGATGCGCCCTATTCCAGTACTTGAATTCCAGCAGATGGCAGGAAGAGCAGGCAGACCGAAGTATGATTCTAAAGGCATTGCACTTGCATGCGCTAAAAGCGAATATGACGTTGACCGCGTAATGGATGAATATGTCAATGCCGAATGCGAGAAGATCTTTTCAAAACTTTCGCTTGAGCCGGTCCTCCGCTCGCACATCCTTTCCCTGATAGCCACAGGACACGTCTATAGTGACAAACATTTGATGGCATTTATGGAAAAGACATTTTATGCATTCCAGTACAATGACCTTTTTGAACTTGAACGTAATGTAAGTAAGGTTGTTGACATGCTAGGCGATTATAAGCTGGTAGAATGGAATGAAGAAGGAGATATATCAAGCCCGTCGCTTTTCCAAAGCGCAGATTCATATCATGCCGTCAAAAAGATGAAAGCAACAGTACTAGGCAAGCGCGTTGCAGAACTATACATTGATCCTGTGACCTCCTGGCTCTTTGTACATGCCATTCGAAAATGCGCACCAATAAAAGCTTCAGACCTTGGTCTGATGCATCTTGTCTGTTCTGCACTTGAGATGAGACCACGCTTAAGGATTGGAAAAGCAGAATATGAGTGGATTTACGAGGAAATAGAGAAATCCTCAGCAAAACTGATAGTCCCTGACTTTGCCAAAGCCGATGAGGACACAAATCTTAGCGCATTTAAGACCGCAATGGCGCTTGATGCATGGATACATGAAAAAAGCGAAGATTTTCTGATGGATAGATTCCGGATGAGCCCCGGCGAACTTCGTGCAAAGCTTGACAATTGCGACTGGCTTTTATACGCAGTCTCAGAAATCTCTTTCATCTGCAATGTAACGAGTCTGCGCCCCGTTATCGACAAACTTAGAGTAAGACTGAAGTATGGGGTGCGCTCAGAGTTGATAAATCTTGTAAAGATCCGCGGGATTGGCAGAGTGAAGGCGCGCGCCCTTTTTAAGATTGGTGTTACAGATTTGACCTCTATTCGCGATGTTTCATTCGCTGACCTTGTCCGCGCAGTGGGACAGAAAAGCGCAGAAGCGCTTAAGAAGAAGGTCGGGGAGGATGTGGATGGGTTGAAAGCGCAGAAGCGTTTTGGGTGATGTATGATTGCTATCTGCTGGCTTTGTGTATGAAGTCTGAAATAGCCGATTTTACACACTTTCGGGACTTTTTACACAAAGCCACCACAGGCAAACAAATATTAATATCCTCAATGAATTTCCTGTGAGGTATGATTATGTTAGAAGAGATATTGATTCCTTTGATTGTAGTTGGTCTTGCAGAACTGGGTGACAAAACCCAGCTGTCTATTTTACTCTTATCCTCGAAAACAAAAAAACATCGTGAGTTATTGGCAGGTGTGATACTGGCATTTTTAGTGGTTGACGGGATTGCTATTCTGGCAGGTGGATGGATTACAACTATTTTTGATGCAGGCTTAATAAAACCCCTATCTGGTGCTGTTTTCATAATTTTTGGAGTATTGGTACTGGTAAGCAAAAAAGAAGAACTCAAAAGTATCTCTTATTTCAAAACCCCATTCTATTCGGGATTTGCCCTGATTTTTTTATCTGAATGGGGAGATAAGACGCAAATAGCTTCTGCATTGTTTGCAGCAAAATACAACGGGTTTATGGTTTTTGCAGGAGTCATGACCGCATTGACTTTATTGTCATTGATGACAATCTATTTAGGAAAATATCTCTCAGACAGAATAGACGAACGTGCGATTACAAAATTTTCCGGGATATTATTTATACTGATAGGCGTATCCTTCTTTTTATTCTAGGGTATGCTCGCTACCAGAAGCATAGAAAAGAAATATCTTGGCTGCAGGCAAAGAAATATGAATCTTGCCCGTAAATTACACCCCATGTATTCTTATTCAAAGATAAACACTTATTTCAACTGCCCTCTGATGTTCAGGTACCGCTATATTGACAAAGTGAAAGTAGAGCGCTTTGAAGGCATCGAAGCATTTCTCGGCAAGCGCGTACATGAGACACTTGAGATGCTCTACTCAGACCTCAAGCGCCATAAAGAGAACAGCGCAGACAATCTGAATACGTACTATGAGGACAGATGGAATAAGAAGTATAGTGACGCTATCCGTATAATCAAGAAAGGCTATTGTAAAGAAAATTATCTTGATATGGGCAGAAAATATATCGCAGATTACTATAAGAAGAATTTCCCGTTTACATCAGGCACAACCGTAAGCCTTGAGCAGAAAGTCAATCTGAAGCTGGACGGGCATACTATCATAGGCTACATAGACAGACTCGCTACAGCAAAAGACTCCATATATGAGATACACGATTACAAGACCTCGGGAAGCCTGCCGCCACAGGCAGTCCTGAAAAGAGATGAACAGCTATCATTGTACGCTCTTGCAGTCAGGGATATGTATGCTGACGCAAAAAACATACGCGTAATATGGCATTATCTTGCATTCAACAAGGAATTCAGCTATCTGCGCACTGAAAAGGAACTAAAAGACGTCAAAAACAGCATAATCAAAAAGATTGGAATAATTGAAGATGCAAAAGACAAAGGTGACTTTCTTCCCAATGCATCAAAATTATGCTCGTGGTGCGAGTATCAGGCAATATGCCCTGTACACAAGCATAAGTTCAGTGCAGAAAATAAAAAAAATGATATCTACGGATCCGGGGTTGAGCTGGTCGATAAATATGCTCTTTTGAAGCTGCGCAAAAAAACGATAAGTGATGAGCTGGATGATATTCGTGATGCGCTCATTGAGTATTGCACCAAGAACCACATGAGCGCAGTTGAAAGCAATGACTATATTGCGAAAGTCACAGAGAGCATAGACGTAAAATACCCTAAAGCAGGAGATGAAAAGCGAAAAGAACTGGAAGCTTATCTAAAGAAGACCGGATTATGGGATAAGGCATCAGGTCTTGATGTATTTGCTCTTAAGCGCGTCATGAAAGAGACTCTGCTTGACAACAGGGTCGCCGAAAAGATAAAGGCTTTCAGTAGTGAAGAGACAAGTCATAAAGTAAGTTTAAGTAAAAAGAAGGAGGGAGAATGATGGGCAGGCGAAAGAGAAGAGTTAAGAAGTGGAATATTTTTTTCATACTGGTTTTAATTGCAGGGTTTGTGTTCATGCAGGATACCTCTATTGTCAGCAATGTGATTTTACCCGACGGGGATATCCGTGAGACAAATTTAGCGCCGGAAGTACTGTTCTGTCCTGCGGATGGCTGCGAGACCCGGCTAAGGACCCTGATTGAAAGCGCGAATGTATCTATCCATTGCGCTTTATATGACGTTGAACTAGAGGGAATTGTTGATGCACTTAAAGCAAAGGCAAAAGATATCGATGTACAACTTGTGACAGATAAAGATAACACCAAACACCTTTACGGGATTGATTATGTATCTAATATCGGTACGCACCAGCTGATGCACGATAAATTCTGCATCATAGACAGTGAGATTGTATTTATGGGTTCGTACAATCCTACAATCACCGGCATGAAAAATGACAACAATATGCTTGTAATATATTCAAAATACCTCTCTTCTAATTACGAGGATGAGTTTTCAGAACTGGAAAGCAGGGTATTTGGAAGTGGAGACACAGTGCGCAATCCTGTGATCTATCTTAACGATATCCGTTATGAGAATTATTTCTGTCCTGAAGACAAGTGCGCAGAGCATATCATAGAACTGATTTCAGGAGCAACCGACTCAATAGATTTTATGTGCTTTACATTCACGCATGACGGGATAGGGGATGCGCTGGTTGATGCGCATAATCGTGGCGTACAGGTGCGCGGTGTTTTTGAGAAATTCCAGAAAAGTAAATGGTGTGAATATGAAAAACTTCTAGAGAATGACGTACCTGTGATTTGGGATAGCAATCCTAAGAATATGCACAATAAGGTATTTATTATAGATAAAACTATTGTTGTTACAGGCTCATTTAACCCTACAAAAGCAGGAGACACCAAAAATGATGAGAACATTCTGATAATTCACGATAAGGAAATTGCAGATAAGTTTACAGATGACTTTGAGAGAATTCATGGCAGTACTCCAATTTCTGATTAAATTTATTTTTCTTTGCTCCCATGAACATATGATGTTGTCTCTGTCAGAGCAGCAATTGGTGGCTATAGTTGTGCATCAGAATATTCATATTGTTGATGTGATGTGTTTTTTATAATGATATATATATTTCAAAATGCGGAATATTACCATGAACAAAAAAATCGAAAAACTGCTTTTGCTGGTATCATCAACATCAATGACCGGCATTTTAATCATTCTTTTTTATAGTGCTTTTAATCATGAGGGACTCAAAAATATTCCCTGGGCATCTGAATGCAAACACATGATACCAAACCGGATCTTGTGGGTAACTATCGTACTCCTGATTCTTGCAATAGTTCCGGTTTCATACTATTTCATCTCAAAAATAAGTGAGACAAAACTGAAACAAGAAATGGAACTGCTTTCAAAAACAATAGATGAAGATAATACGATAAAAACAAGTTCCAAAGACACAAATTACATAAACACAATTTTAAGATTTTCAAACCCTGATGAAAGGATTGTACTGAAAAAATTAATTGAGAATAAGGGAGATGTATTGCAGTCTGAAATAACAAGAGAGAACTATATGGATAAACTGAAAACCCATAGGGCGGTAAATAGTCTAAAAATAAAAGGAATAATTCGGACTGAAAAATACGGAAAGACTAATCGCATAGTTCTGGAAGATCAGATTAAGGATATCCTGCTTGAGAAAGAGTCATAACTGGCGTGAGTTAAGCTGAGGTATATTTCTATATTTCACGCCGTTACCGGATTGACAAATATAAACATACTTAATCACATCCCGCGATTTATGTGTCCTTAAAAATCACATCGTGATTTTTAGGATCCGGGCAAATCCGGGATTTGCTGGATTTTCGAAATGGTCACCCATTTCAAATAACTAAAAATCGAGAGACTCGATTTTTGTTATCACAAAAATCCACTATGTGAAGTGGATTTTTAGTGATTTCGAAAATTGGAAATTGGGTACCAATTTTCAAAATGATAAATCTCGAAGATTGTTAATCAGATGACAAAGACATATGGTCTGGAGAGTTATGTCTTTGGCTATATTTTGTTGAAGTTTATTATATTATTCCTTGCATCAACTATGGAATTACGGTTTCAGTAAACATATATATACGGTTTCATAGCTTAATTAGTCTATTATATAACTACGAGGTGGAAAAAACATGAAGCATCTAAATATGAGTAAAAAGATAGGTGTTGCATTGTGCGGCATCCTAGTCGTCTATGCACTTTTCAGTATGGCTTACAGCGAGGATTCTGTTACAGGTGTAATCGAAACGGATGTAATAGAAACAGGTGTCAAAGTTGTGCCGCAGGTAATTAGCTTGAATAGCCAAAATACCGGAACACAACAAAATATAAAGGCTAACCTCGGATTCATTACATTATACAGGGATATTGGTGAGCCTGATATATCTTTTATTATCGGGGACGATGTTGTTGTTAAAGCAGATTCAATAATCTGGGCATGGACACACATGGAAGTGAGCTTTGACAGAACTGCAATCCAGAAGTATGCTATTGCTAATAATCTTGTTGGAAAAAACGTCGATGTAACAATTAAAGGCGATTTTGAGGTATATACTGATGCTGGTGATTTGACAATTTATACATTCACTGGAAGCGATCAGGTATTGTTTAAATAATTCGGCGAAGATAAATAAAGAATCAGAAAGTATTGCTGATATTAACTGCCGCGATTGACTGCGTATTTTGCAACATCTAACATGGAGAATTACAGAATTTATTTTGTAACTCTCCATGTCTTTGTATTTTTATCGGCATTTTTCAAAGCCACGACATATTCTCTCTGCGCTAGTATTATCTGTTCTGTAGGTGCTTTTTTTTGAATAATTTTCTAAAGATATTTCATTCCTCAGCCATATATCGGCAGGGCATGTATAGGAATTGCTTATAAGTCGCCACAGTAAAAGAGTTCTTAATCAAACAGCGAGGTGGTCTTATGAACAAAAGTGATGTAAATAGTGTATTTAAAAAAGGGTTGATTGAGCGCTACAAAAGAGATGATATCAGAGACATATTAAGCAGGATTTGACTGTTTTTTATTGTCTATCACGATTTTTTCTGCCATCTGTCTTTATCCCTTTTCTTATATTTGGCTAGTGTCTCATTCAGAGCTTCTTCAAGCGATATGTCATAGGAATTAGCTATACAGATAAGTGCAAAGAGAACGTCACCCATTTCAGTTTTCAGGTTGCCGGACCTATCTCTTTTCTTTTTCATACTTTCTGCGTGATTGATTTCACGCGCAAGCTCACCAGTCTCCTCAGTAAGAGCAGCCAACTGCGCCAATGGTGACCAATATCCATCATCGAATAGGTTTATCCATTCATCAACTTTTTTTTGGGCTTTTTTAAGCTCCATACTCATCTCCATTGTTTTGCAAGCCATGATTTATGGGTGTAAATCGCGCCATCAGGACACAACTCATGGCAGCAGAAACATTTTATACATCTTTCGCGGTCAAACACCGGATAAGGATCCATACTTATCGCCTTGACCGGACATGCATTTTTACATATTGCGCATTTTTTACACTTTGATTCATCTACTCTTGGCTCGAATATTAGCAATGTTTTTGCAATATACTCACGGATTGATTTTGGAAGCAGCGCAACTATGTTTTGTGATTTTCTCATGTTCTGGTTGGGCATTTTAATCGTGAATGGCGCTATTTTATCGCCAATGATCTGTATTTTATTCAAATCCGCGACACCAAGCCCTCTTTTCTCTGCTGCGACGACAGTGTTCAGGTTCTTGAATCCCATGAGATTAGAGCATACTGCATCAAGTGACACGCAGTCAGTAGATGCTGCAATCATATTGTATCTTCTTTTTGGACCGTGTGTAGGACCATCGCCTTCCATACCGATTATACCATCCATTACACAAAAAGAAGGTTTAATTACCGAATAAATATCAGACAATACTTCTGCGAACATCTCATCTTTGCCAAGTACATGTGCTTTCATTCGCTCGCCAAAAGGGATGCATCCGAAGAAGTTCTTGACTGCGCCAGTATAGCTTGTCAGCATATGGGTTTTCATTTTAGGGAGAGCTATGATAGTATCTGCGCTAAGCACATCTTTTGCAATCCATATGTTTTTCATCTGTACTGGTTTTGAGACTTTGACTTTTCTGAATCCATTGTCCTTGAAATCGATTGCCTTTACTTTTAGCTCATCGCAGACCGCTTTTATGCCGCAGACATCAAGACTGCTCATTCCTTTATCCATCTGGATGTTTTGGGCATCGCCGACAATTGGTATTGCGCCAAGGTCCAGTACCTGTTCGCATACTGCTTTTACGATTGACGGATGCGTTGTTATCGCATGTCCTGGTTTTGCAGCTTTGAGGAGGTTCACTTTAAGAAGAACCCTATCTCCTTTTTTAACTGTTTTTTTAAGACCTCCTGCAAGCGCAATAGATTTGTCAACCGCAGCTTTTACTTTTACATAATCATAATTCTGGCATTTTACAATAGATACTTTGGTCATAGTCTGTTATTTGGCATGATTCTATAAATATTATTGGGTTGCCTGATATTTCAACTGGACTGCGTAAAACCGGTTTGCAGAGACTTCCGTATCCTCATTCCACACGAACTCACCGGGTGTTCAAACTAGGGTGTTTTCGAACACAACGACCTGTGTACACAACCTACGCACAACCCGGTGGTCATGATGCATAATTATAAATTTCTGGTGATACAAGAGAAAGAGTATGAATCTGTATATTGCTGTTACCCTCGGAGCAATACTTTTTATTTCTGTTTTTCTTGCCAAGATTTATTTTGTTCCGGGTATAGTTGGTCTGAATTTATTTACTATTCTTTTATTCATTCTTGCAGTTATTATTGTTTTGATTATCGCATCCGGTTAAGTCCAATCAGAAGAGTCGCATCTGTTGGTCTTATCTTCATTTTTTCTCTTAGCCACTTATCAAGCATGATTCCAGGAGAAGCAGACACAATATTTTCACCGAATCTATCAATTTCCGGGAAATCTATTGGTGGAAAAACGCAAGCGCATTCAGACACACCCTCATAGAACTTTCTCCCATCACAAGTCATCTCACCAACAATTTCTCTATCTTTCACAAGAAGGACAACAGGCATAGGAGGAGGTCTCAGAAGCGAGTCATGTGCGCAGGCAATTGTGATATCTCTCGTTAAGCTGGAATAGATACCTATATTTTCGTAATTATCCTGCTTCTCTATTTCCATAGCCTCTTTTTTTTCTTCTTGAGATAGTATCACGACACTCTGTTTGCAGATGCCGTCAGTATTTTTCAGGCAGTCAATTACTTTTACACCATCAGAAAATGCATTGAATTCAGGTTTTAAGAGACTAATTTTTTGAAAGTATAATGTCTCTACTGGCGTTTCAGGAGATGTTTTTGACTCCGAATTGCATGATCTCTGGCACTCCCTGCACGCAAAAGTTACATGACCGCGCGCATTTCTTTCAAAAATCGCCCCTGTAAGTGTGTCAAAGCAAGGGAATAGAAGACATCCTTTTTTTGTATTCATATCTTTCATGCATAATTGTTCTTTAATATTTATTATGCTTCTGGTCGTTACAGACTATGGGGTTATGTGCGTCATTTAGCACTTCAGTAAAACCCATTTGCTCTCAGATGAAAAAAGAATTCTTAAAGCAGTTAAGGGTTCTTGATAATATCCTATGCTGAAATAAGTATTACCTGCGATAATATCAGGATTTTCATGGCATCATTCCGTAGCCGCAACATCTATCTCAAGACTGCTTATCCTATAGCTACCCGTAGCAGAGAATTTTAACTCATTATCTTTTTCTTTCAGGTCATCAGACGTAAACTCAACTGTAAACCATTCGTTTTCCTCTAGACTTGGTATATAGTATGTCTTATCATTCAGATAAACTGTAATTCCACTGTCGATATTTACTTTTTCTGTAAAGAATTTAATCTCACCAGTCACATTTGCTGTTTGACCTAATATAGTCCACCACGGGTCAGCATCAAAATTGATTACCTTAATATTAGATTCGCCGCTGCCGTAATAAGAAACCATCAACTCAACATTTTCAAGATTATAAGTAACTCCTTTTCTGGTCTTAAATGTTATAAGATTCTCACCTGGTATTAAAGTCATATCCTTTTTTGTAAACTCCTTTTCAATAATGTCGCCAGGTAACGGTCTTCCTTCGTAAACTATTTTTTCATTGATCAATATAATAAGATCTTCAAATCCCTGCGTATCATCTACTGAAAACGAGAGTGTTCCGCGACCCCATCCTTTGTATTCATACAGGAAAATTTCAAATGGCAATACTTTCGTCTTATCATTGTATTTCTCTACAATCACACTAAGATCTTCCAGCAGGTATGTTGTAGGAGCCCAGAATCGCATACACGACGTTGTGGCAGAGATTACAATATCATTAGTTGGCTTAATATCATCCACTATCAATACAAACTTCCGTGGGTATGTTATGTTAGAGTATATCTCTTCTGTATTTAATGTCAGTGTGAGATTGCCGTACTCATTCATATCAGCCACATCAAATTCAATAACTGCTTTATCTGCTTCTTCACCAGAGAATGTGATATGTTTTGATGTTTTTTTGAACCATCCGTTCTCAATTGTCACTGTGTCTTCTGTTATTTCTTTGTCTCTTCCGATTGTGTACCCGACATCAAATGTGCCAAGAGAGATAGTTCTGGTTCGTGACGCTATAAGACCAATATCGCCTACGGCCTCAGTTGAATATATTATGTCTTCATCTATTGTTTCTTTATTATCGTCTTTAGTATATTCTGGGAGTTGCCCGAATACTACAAGTGCAAGTGCAAATATAAACAGTCCCACTACCAGTACTTTAACAAAATCTTCCATAGTAATCCTTATTATTTTAAGGTAACAGTATATATATAAGTGTGGTTTGTATGAAGCTCTTAAAAAAGGATTTTAAGCATGAGACAAAGATTAAGCCGGAAAATGCAGATGATTTGTGGAACCTGAAAAGTATACTCTCAGTAGGGGATATTGTAGGTGCAAGAACTCTTCGGACACTTCAGGCATCAGATAAGGGCGAGAAAAAGCCAGTCTATCTGAAGCTAAAAGTAGAAAAGGTATCATTTGATGAGGAGGGTGTGCATCTGCGTGTGCATGGCAAGATCATAGCAGGACCAGATGATATTCAGTTCGGCTATCACAGCATACTTGTTGATATAAATACAATAATTTCAGTTGAGAAAGCATGGCGAAGTACCGACATTCTTCGCCTGAATGATTCTTTGAAATGCCGCGGCTCAAAAGTGCTTATTTGTGTCATGGATGACAGACGAGCAGATTTCGCTCTTGCCAGTGATGTGAAAATAGTTAACAAGGCATCAATTTCTGCTAAATCCGCAGGAAAACTGTACGGTGGAGAGTCCCCGTCAGTATATTATGACGAGGTCATTGCATATCTTTCAGAAAACATGGAACTGTGCGACAAGATAATTGTCGCAGGACCGGGCTTCACTAGAGACAACCTATACTCTGCTGTAAAAGATGCCGCCCTGAAAGCAAAAATAGCACTTGAAGTCTCAAGTGTGACCGGAAAGACCGGTATCAATGAGGTCATTAAGCGCGGCGGACTCGAAAGAGTGATGAAAGAGAGCAGGATATCTTCAGAAACCGCAAAAGTAGAATCATTTCTTACAGATATCGCAAAAGACAGCAAACTTGTGACTTACGGGCGCAGTCATGTCATCGACGCCGTAGGATGCGGAGCTGTTTCTTTGGTTCTGGTATCTGATAAGCTTATGCGCGATAATGACATTGAAAAGATGATTGATGAGCAGAAGAAACAGAAAGGAGAAGTCATGATTATAAACACCACTCATGAGGCAGGAGAGAAACTGCATGCCCTCGGCGGCGTTGCCGCATTCCTGAGATTCAGGATGTAGTCGCAGGGCTGTCGAGTTTATCTAGTATGGATTGCAGACTGTTTTTCAACACAATTGCATCAGGATCCTCTGGGTCTTTTGTCTCTATCTTGTCAAGCATTTTTTTGGCTTCTATAAGTGATTTTTTCTCGTCGTCAGTCAGGATGGATGAATCTACAGTATCAAGGTATTTTTTGAGAAATTCTGCTGATACTGAGCTGATGTCTGTCATATATGTATTCGTATCATCTATGCTTTGCTCAAGTGCAAGTTTGTTCTCTTCAGTTGGGTTATCCTTGTAGTTGTTCATGTTTTCAAGCATAGTATCTGTATGCGCCATTGCGCTGTTCATAATTAGCGCAACCATGCCGAAAAGCGTTATGAATAGCACAGATGTCAGCGCAGTTCCTGCTAATGCGGATGTGAATGTCATTGGATTACCTATCAGTTATTACTATTAAATAGTAATGCACATTTATAAACTTATCGGTCGTGGAAGAAAAAGATAGAAGAGAAGAAGATTTTCATGCAAATTATCGTTCTGTGTGTTTATTTCCAAACTTTTTTAATGAGTGAGGTTGATAGAAAAAATTGGCGTCAGGGAAGGGATTTTCAGAGCCGGAGAATCAAAAGACCCTCAAATACAACTATTTTGAACCCTCGAGTCCTTGCGGACAGTAACTTAGCAGGCTACCGCCATACCGAGCTAGGCGACCCTGACGCAGAGTATCTGTTATGTTTAAATCAAAAGTTTTAATAATGTTCCCCCACTAATAATACTTAATAGTATAAAGTTTGCAGCGCTATTAGCATATTATTGCTTATCAAGAGGTGTTTTCATATGGTTGTCAATGAACAGGAAATGAGTGAAGTAATGGGAAAAGATATTTTCACAGACAAAGGATCTTATTGCGGGAAAATTGCAGATGTTGAATTTGACCTGTCAAAATTCAGACTGCGGGCGATAGTGGTTGATGCTGCAAAAGGTTCTTATCTTGCAAGTGTTGTCGGCGGCAAGCGCGGCGTTATAATCCCCTATGCGATGATTCGCGCTGTAGATGACATTGCGATAATCAAGCATATTTCTGCACCAGAAGCCATGGAAGATTGATTTTAGAATTGCATAGTCTGAAAGCATATTTTGAATTGGACTTACATTCAGTTTACTGCTTTGACGATTTTCTAATCTATTAGAATAAACTTTTGGAACAATAGGACAGAAGTTTAAATCAACATTTAAGTGAAGTTTAAATAATGGAGAAGATTTCATGGCAAAGAAGAAAATTTTGGTAATAGGTACCGGCGGGACAATAGCATCTGTAAAGACAAAAGATGGATTAAGACCCGTGCATAATACAGATGAATTAATTTCTTTTTTCCCTGAAGTCAGAAAAATAGCGGATATTGAAGGCAGGATGCTTTTTAATATTGATAGTGCGAATATACAGCCGCACCACTGGTCTCTGATCGCAGAAGAGATTACAAGGCAATATGACAACTATGACGGTTTTGTGATTACCCACGGGACAGATACAATGCATTATACTTCAACTGCTCTTTCTTTTATGCTGCAGAATACAGGCAAGCCCATAGTGTTGACAGGCAGTGTAAAGACATTTGAAAAAGAAGGAAGTGATGCAGAGCAAAATTTTATTGATTCTGTGATTGTCGCATGTTCCGGCATAAATGAGGTTTGCGTAGTTTTTCACGGGAAGATTATCAAAGGATGCAAGGCAAAGAAAGTCACAAATGAAGCGACAAGGATTACAAATGAGAACCTTAATGTCTATTCAAGCATAAATTATCATCTCGTTGGTGAAATGATAGGAAGCTTTGTGGATAATCACAAGAGAAAGATAGTCTTTAACGAAAAATACAGTATGCGCTCTGTAAAAGATTGTAAAAAACCGAAAACATTCTCTAAAATTGCAGATGACCGTATATTTCTGGTAAAAATCTACCCTGGTTTAAGGCCGCAGATATTCGATAAACTAACTGATTTCAAATGTGTGGTCATTGAAGCCTTCGGTCCAGGCAATATTCCATTCATTGAAAATTCTCTTGTTAAGAAGATTAAGATGCTTGTAGAGAAAAATGTATGTGTATTCGTCACTACGCAAAACCCGTTTGGCGAAGTTGATATGACTCTTTACGAGGTAGGGCAGAAAGCAATGAGGGCAGGGGCAATACCATGCAATGACATGACAACAGAGACTGCGCTCGTAAAATTAATGTGGATAATGGGTAATTTCGACGATGACCCAAAGACCATCAGAAAGATGATGATGAAAAATTTCGTAGGTGAGATAAGGGTCTGAAACAGTGTTTTAAGTTTCAGACATAAGTGCCGTGATAGAAATGAAAATTGCTATAGTCCAGATGGAATCAAAAATCGGAAAGATACAGGACAACATAGATAAGATTCGCGATTATGTCTTTAAGAACAGGGATGCGGATTTTGTGCTATTCCCGGAATTAGCAGTAACCGGCTATTGCAGCGGGGAGTTTGATAAATACGCTCAGGAAATAGATGGAAATACCTCTGATGAGTTATCAAAAATAGCCCGCGATAACAGCGTGTTTATTGGTTGTGGTTTTTTAGAAAAGCAAAATAAAAAACAATACAATTCATACCTGGTATTCAATAAAGCAGGTAACTTAGCTGCAAAATACAGAAAGACACACCTGATTAGTGAATTTGACAAGGGATTGACAAGAGGTAATGAAGTAATTGTATTTGAGACATGTTTCGGCAAACTCAGCATAGCAATCTGTTATGACCTTAGATTCCCAGAATTTTGGAGAGCATTGATGAAAAATGGGACCGATGCAGTTTTTTTACCAGCCCAATGGCCAGAAAATAGGATTGAGCACTGGAACATATTATTGAGAGCAAGAGCCATAGAGAACCAGTTTTTCGTGGTTGGTGTAAATGGTATTGGTAATTTCTCAGGCGGAAGAAGCCAGGCAGTAAATCCAAAAGGAGAAATGATTGGCATATTAGATGATACTGATGAACATGTTTTGAACGTAGAAATAGATTTGAAACAAGTAAAGCATACCCGCGAAGCATTTCCATGCCTTTCAGATATCTGTGAAGATGTTTAAGGGGCTGGCAGCTATAATTTATTCTATCGTGAAAAGCAATTTCAGGATGAAAACTAATTTACCTGTGCGTTGAACATTGATTCTCCAACAATCTTTATATCCTGCGGCAGCTAATAATAGCCTATGATGTTTCACAGGCACAAGATGCGCATTAACCGTATTGGTCGCTTATCTATTTCCGTATTTTTGTATACCTTTTCCGCAGCTGTTATCGCACCAGTATATCCTCTATTTATGAAAAGTCTCACAGGCAGTGAAGCGATGGTCGGCGTAATCTATGGTATCACTTCGTTTTTCGGACTTATCTTCTGCCTGCTTTCAGGTGAGTTGATGCAGAAGTACGGAAGAGTGCTGGTATTGAAAACTGCGACGATTATGCTTTGCGTATGTTTTGTTGTCCTGACTCTTGTAACTAGTGTAGTTGATCTTGTGCTTGTGGAAAGCATGAGAGTGGTTATGGCAACAAGTGCATTTCTCACTCTTGGAGTACTTGTGAAAACTGTTTCAAGAAAAGATGATATCGAAAGTTCAGAAGGGAAATTTTATACTTTTTCAAATGTTGCATGGCTTATAGCCCCCGTCATAAGCGGTATTGTTTTTATGAAGTATGGGATGAACGCTATTTTTCTTATTGCCGCTCTTTTTACAACTGTTGCTTTCTTATCCCTTGAAAAGACCCATCTGAAGGACCACAGAATACACGGCAATCTTAATTTTCACTATATCCGTGCGCATGTGATTAATAAGTCATTTCTGCCGGCAACATATTATTTTGGTGTGAAGACAATTGCACATGAGGTGAAACATTTTGTCCAGTACCGGAATCTTGTACTTGTATATTTTGCAAGCTTCGGGCTATACATGCTTTTTTCAACGCAGTGGATTTATCTTCCGATAATTCTTAGTGGGTTCGGGGTCAGTAAAATATTGATTGGTCTGATGACAGGTGCGCTCGTACTGCCACTGATTTTTCTGGAAATCCCGTTTACGCGAATGTCAAAGCGGATCACCACAAAGCGGTTTATAGTCGCAGGCTTTGTAATATCCTCAACAGCCATGACCCTGGTTTATTTCTTCTATTCTCAATATGCTATTGTTGCGCTATTCTTAACAGCCTGTATCGGTGCAGCAATGGTTGAGCCGTTTAAGGATGCCTATATCCTGAAGCACTGTCCTCCTCACAAAGTAAATGTCTTTTTCGGCATATTTAAGACCGCCCAGTACATGGGCTATACGATAGCGCCGATACTTGCATCAATCCTGATTCTGGTAATAGGAATACAGCAAATGTTCCTTGTGATTGGACCTATACTATTCATTTTCGCATTGATTGCGTCGCGGCTTAAGTGATTTTAGAAGTTGCTTTTCAGTGGCTAAAAATCGTTTTTTTTTTGGATTTATGTGTTTAAATCAATCTTTAAATACGAGCAGTATACATATCTATAATCATGGAAAAAGTAGACTACAACATTGAATTTGCGCATATTTATTCAGACCAGTCGAGTCTGACTGATGAGCAGATTAAAAGTGCGAATGCGACCAAAAAACTGATAGAAAGAATTGCCGGAAGCAATAAATCCTTTGTGCTCACGCTCCTGGTTGACGAATATCACCCGAAATTTCACAGGCTGAATTTTAATTTATTCCTGAAAAGACTGGATAAGATGGGCGTTCCTCCCACATATATTGCTTATGAATCTAAAATGGTCTCTGCTGCCAGGCTTTTATTGAAGTCAATCCCGCACGACATGAAAAGTACAATACGATTTCATCCAAAAATAATAATCAATGAAAAGATAACTTCCCTGACTTTAGGAAACGGAAAAAGAATAAAGATTAAAACAAGAGGAGACGTAATCCATTTTTCAAGGTATAGCTGCGCGCTGCTGAGCTGCGCATGGGTATTGCTACGCTTCGGAGTGATTCAGGCAAAGAATGCAGTGGAATTAACCGGTCTGACTGTGCCAAAGCCTTTTGCCGGCAGGAATGTAATCAATGTCCTTCCAGGAAAATACGCTGATGTAGAAGCTGCAAATAAAAATATTATATCCGCAACACAGTATGGGGAACTTACCAGAAACATACGCTCTGAATTCTTCTGAGGTTTTATTATGAAAAAAGTGAATTATAATATTGAGTTTGGACATATCTTTGTGGACCAGAAATTCAATCTGCACCAGAGAGAATCCTCACAGATTGTAAAGGGATTTATAGAGAAGTTAAAGAATAATAATAACTCACCTTACGCAAAATCTCCAATTTTGTGAATCAATTTAAGTTCCTGCAATTCTTCAAAAGCTGCTTTTGCAGCTTTCAAATAGATTTTTGCCTTCAGAGCAAAATGATTCAAATTTGTTTTTATTCTCAGACACTC
>DAOWAN010000144.1 GCA_030634545.1 Candidatus Nanohalarchaeota archaeon | reverse complement strand
TGGTAAGCAGGATCAGACAGTAAGTATTATAAGGGAAGGAAATGAGAAGGTGCCGAAGGAAATAAGAACAGGAAATGAGAAGGTTACGAAGGAAATCAGGATAGGAAATGAGAAATTATCAAAGGAAATCAGAGGGTAGATAAGGGAAGGAAACGAGAAACTGCTTGGCAAGCAGGACAAAATGCTTGAAAAGCATAATCATGTGTCTGGGAAGCTAGGCTTGATTCATAATGATTTATCTGTCAATCTGAAAGCGTTTCACAAGGACACTATTACGCGATTTGATGTCGTCGATGATAAATATGGGAAGATTTCTGAGAATATTGGCAAAGCAATTTATGCTATTAACAGGACGTGTGATAATACTGAGAAGCTTTTGGAAAAATCTGAAAGAGACAGGAAAGATTACAGGAAATCGTTGGATGATCTTGTCGGCGCTATTGTTAAGCTTGCTGAGAAGAAGTAAGATGTTCTATTTCGTGATTAAACCACACTTTCTGATGCGGCAATACATGTGATGTTTTTGCGCTGGATGTTTTATGTGTCAGGGTTTTTGTTTCTTCTGCTCATCTGAATATTAGCGGTGTTTTGTTATGGGTTTTGCATGAGGATGATTGCGCAACTTTTTAAATTGTTTGTTCTGCATTATTGGGCTATGGGCATAACAACATTTACAAAAGTAAAAAAGAGATTGAGTAGAATTGGACGCAAAGAGGTTACTGAACTTGTTATCGCTCATCTAAAATCTATTTTTAAGATAGATTTAAACCCCGTATTGGGTGAGGAGGTAAAGATTCCATCAATTCAATCGGTTTTAAGGGAAGGAAAAAGAACGAATGGGAAGTTTTTTAGGAAGGAACCGGAATGGGTTGATTTTGATAATGGATTTGTTGTTGAGCGAAAGGAAGTTGATTATATTATTGATAAACTGGATGAATATAATCTTCAGATGCTTTTAGGTGAACCTGCTTCAGGAAAGTCTGTTATTTTGAAGAATATCGGGTTTAAGCTTGCAGATAATTACGATGTCTATATTGTGGAACTCAAAAAACATGCTATTGATGAGGTCAAAGAGTTTTTTTGTGAGATTCTAAAGTGCGATAATAGAAATATGGTTTTTATTGTGGATGATGCGCATCTTTGCATTTCTGAGTGCGAGAGACTAATAAGAAATTTTAGAAGCAGTGAACTGAAAGCGAAGCTTATTATTGGGTCACGGGAAACTGAAGAAATCAAAGGTAAAAATCCAAAGGTATGTTCGGAATTTGAAAAACTGAGTAAAACGCATATATATCCTAAAGATGTTACTGAAAATATGATTGAATGTTTTTTGAGAAAAAAACATGACTTCGGCGATGAAAAAATTAAAAAAGTTTCCAGAAACCTTGGAAAGTATAAGAATGACTTGTGGTACTTGTCATTGGCATTGATGGCTTATAAGATGGATAAGGATTCTGTTGATGATATCGAGATTTATGATAAGATTAGAGATAATATTAGGGATATACGCGCAAATAAAGACGAAGAACCAATAAATGCAGAAGATGTGTTTCTTGTGTTATCTGTTTTTTATAGATTTGAGATTCCTGTTGAGAAATATTTTCTGGTAGATGAACTTGGAATTGATGAGAAAATTATCGATCAATTGATAGGTCTTTCTGAAATTGTTGAAAGTGAAGATGTGGGTAGAAGCAGGATGCTTTCGCTTAATCATTCGTCTATTGCGGAGTTATACTTCAAGACATCCAAGACGTACCCTCATTTTGGAAGAAATGTGAAAAAGAAAATTGGCGATAAAAACAAGGATGATTTAGAGTATTGCTTGTTTTATAAGTATCTTCTGAACACGGATCCGAGGAATATTATTGATATTGTGATTCGTCTTGGATGGCGTTTTGGTGAAATAAAAGAAGGACTGGCACTACTCGAAAAACTGGTTAAACAGAATGAAATTATTAATGCAATTATAAAGGGCAACGATGAAGAGGAGAATATAGAAAATATCGCAAGAGGTATATTTTTTATTACACTAATAGGTGAAAAGGTGGCTACAAATATAGTAAACAACATGAATATCGAAAAAATCCAACAGAAAATCGAAAGGGAAGAGAACATACAAACGATTGGGCAGAGTATAAGGACGATTGCACGTTCAAGTAAAAAGGTAGCAACATACATAATGAATAACATGAATATCGAAAAAATTCAACAGAAAATCGAAAAGGAAGAGGATATACTAAAGATAGGATTGTGTATCTTTAATTTTGCAGTACTAAGTAAAAATGTGGCGGCAAAGATAGCAAATAACATGAATATCGAAAAAATCCAACAGAAAATCGAAAGGGAAGAAAACATATTAAATATTGGAGTGTGTGTAGAAGGTATTGCACAGGCAGATAAAATGGTGGCGGTAAATATACTTAATGATGAGAGTATAGAGGTTATTAAAAACAAAATAGAAAATGAACAAGACATAGAAAATATTGCATGGTGTATTAAATGTATCGCAGTATCAACTGAATACATGGTGACAAAGATATTCTGTTGTAAGGATATAGAACTTATTCAACAGAAAATTGATAATGAACAGGATATAAGAAAGGTTGAAGGGTTTGTTGATAATGCGACACGAGTAAATAAAAAATTAACAATAGAAATTATTGATGGACTAAAGCCTGACAAACGGGAAAAAATTAGAAGATATATGGCTCTCTGGAATTTACTTTGATTTTGCGACAAAGAAGGCGTGGTCTTTTTCTAATGGGTGGAGGTTGAGTTCTTCTAATATCTGGAAGTTTCCGGCTATTAGTTTTTGGCGCTCTTGTGCAAATATCTGCTTTGGAGGGATTACTACGTTTATGCTGCGCGCTTTGATGGCTATCATTATGTGTGCGCCTTTTTTCAGGAAGAGCTTTGCGTTTCTTAGGAGTATTTCTGTCTGGTCTGGCTGGGCTACGTCGCAGTAGATGAGGTCTACTTTTTCAATCTGGTTTGCGTAGGTGTCGGGCATTCTTGCATCTGCTAGTATGGGGATGATGTTTTTTCGGGTTTTTGAGACTGATATGAGGTCGCGCATTGAGCGGGGAGAGAATTCTACTGAGTACATCATGCCGGTCTTTCCTATTATGTCTGAGATGTGCGATGGGGTTGTGCCGTTGGCTGCGCCGAGGTAGAGTATTTTCATGCCGCGGAAGAGGGGAGGGTTTCTCAGACCTTTTTGGAGGGCGGCGGATAGCTTTGATTTTGTGGGGTCCCATACGCGGAATTCGTCTTTGCCGCGACGTATTATTTTCTCGTCGTAGATTTTCTTTCCGGGGACTATGCTTAGGGTTGCGTAGTCGCGTCCCATTTTGTAGATTATTTGCGGTGGCATTTTTATCACGTTCTTTTATCAATGTCTGTGTTTCTTTTTTATGTGCTTTTTGAATTTGTCTTCTTTTTTGAAGCGATCCTGTCTTTTGGGTTTTCTTTGGGATTTTGCGGTTTGATTTGATCTAGCTTCAAGATATTGTTCGAATCCACCGGATTTTGGAATCGTGCTTTCCTTATTGCCGGGAGAACTGAATTTCGGGTTTGTAGCTCTGTTTTTGTGTTTTTTGTTTTTGAACTGGTCTTGATTGCTGAAACGGTCTTCTTTTTGGATTTTGACTTTGTCATCTTTTTTGTATTTGTCTTGCTTTTTAAAGTCGTCATAATTGCGCTTTTTGAATTTGTCTTGCTTGCTGAAACGGTCTTCTTTCTGGCTTTTGACTTTGTCATCTTTTTTGAATCTGTCTTGCTTGCTGAAACGGTCTTCTTTCTGGATTTTGAATCTGTCGTCCTTTGGAGCGAACTGATTTGGTTTTGCCTGTTTTTTGTCTTTTTTTGGTCTTGCGCTCAATGCCTGAGTCATGGCTTTGTCCATGTCTTCTTTTAGTCTTGAACCTGCGAAATCGCCTTTATAGTGGTCTATTTTTGAGGCGATGGATAGTTTGCTTGCAAGGATTCTTGCGATTTTACCGCGCGCGTCTCTTGGTGCGCGCTGGATGTAGCTGGTGTTGAATATCAGACCGTGTTTCGGGCTTGTGCCTACGTTGTGCAGGTAGCGGAAGAGGGCTTTTTCTGCGCCTAATATCTGGATTGTGGATGATG
>DAOWAN010000051.1 GCA_030634545.1 Candidatus Nanohalarchaeota archaeon | reverse complement strand
TCGGAGAGACGTACAATGTACGTGTCTACGGCATATGGGGTAAGTTCATTGTTAGAGTTGAACCGATCCCTTAATTTTGCAGGCATTTATTTTTGGCACCAAAAACGTAATGGGTGCTTGCCTGTGAATCGTTTCGACACCTTCTGACTGCGGAGTTTCTTGCAGTGAAGGGGGTAGATAGCGAGTAAATAATGGAGGCAGATATGAGTTGCATAGGAGAAACAATACGGGATGTATGGGGTGAGTTAAAGAGCGACTGGAAGGATTACGGTCTTCTGGGAGTTCTGGTAACATTTTTTTTCGGGTCAATCCCGGAAATCATAATGGCTATTTTGGGCGACGTCCTAGTTGCTGCAATGTTGATTACAACGAAACCACGATTGGTGAAGTGGATTTTCATTGTGACAGAGACAGTACTCACTTTAGTTGTAGCGATGGTGGCGTACAGGATGTGGATAGAGACTGGACCCTTGGCGATAAGAGCAATTATTGTATTGTTTTATCTTGCTTTCTGGAGCTTTTTCACTTCAATGGCTTATCTGGTATATCGCCAGTACAAAAAAGCTATGAAGACCATCCAGAAAGAAATGGGTGTCTCACTTGCTTTAGTAGGCGTTTCTTTCTAGCACCAAACACATAGATTTGGGTGCTTGTCTGCGAATCGTATAGTGACCCTGAACCAACTGCGGTGTTACAGGCAGTTGGGGAGGGTAGATAAGAGATTTGTAAAATAGTAAAACTTTGTTTTTTCTGTTGCTGATTGTTTATTGGTTAGCGGCAGAAGGAATAAGGAGGCATAAATAATGAATAGAAATATTGGAGTATTGCTAATATTAGCCATAGTTTTGGCTAATAGTGGATGCCTTGCGGGTATCCACGCAAATGAAGGATGGACAGAGGCAACAGTAGAAAAAAAGATTGTTGATATAGGAACTGAAAAGTCCTATTATGTCCTGAAAACTGACAATGGACTTTTCGAGGTTGAAAAACCTCTATTCGACATCTTCAATAATACAAGAAATCCAGATATTGTGTTTGGAGAGATTGAAGAAGGAAAAACATATCGACTTCACCACTACGGCTATCGGGTCGATTACGGATTCGGCAGCACAGGCTATTGGTATCCGTATGTGGTGGATGCTGTACCCGTTGATGTGGTTGATGAGTAGTTCCTTTGATTGCAGGCGTTTCTTTATGGCACCAAAAACGTAATGGGTGCTTGCCTGCGAAATGTATAGTAACTCTGAACCAACTTCTTTGTCAGAGGCAGTTGGGAGGGTAAATAAGATAATAGTAAAACTTTATTTTTTCTGTTGCTGATTGTTTGTTGGATGGCAGCGGAAGGAATGAGGGAGGAGTAATATGAAATTAAGAAATGTTTTGATTATCCTGCTTGCAGTCCTGCTTGCAGGATTAAATGGAGTGAATGCGGATGATGTCGAGAATAATCCTCCTGTCGCCATAATAGACGCGGCGCCAGAAGAGCCTAAATTTTTGATTGGGATAGGACTGACGGACTATCCAAATCATACAAGGATGATCGATCCGGAAACCGTAGCAATTAATGTTACGGTAATGAATCTGGATCACCCACGATGGTTGTGGGCGTTCAGATTAGATTGTGGAGACTTTCGAACTGCGGAAAGCCCGAGATTGGTGACGAACGGCACTTACGAAGTGCAAGTTCAGTTACCAGAGGAGCATATAGAGAAGATTTATGTTTTTCTCTTGAATGAAACTGAGAAACAGATTATCTCTGAATATGAGGAACCATATAGTTTGAACCTCATCACTTCGAAGGGTATTTATGTCTCTACGTCTATCAATCCAGAAGGATTGAATAATGATACAGAGACCATACCCTTTTTGGCTCTTGTGGGCATATTAGGTAGTATTGCAATAATTGCAATATATCTATACTCCCACAATAAAAGAGAATAGGTGTAGACATTATTTTTTAGTCTGCACTACTTTTATTTTTTTATTTTATATATTTGGGATAAATTACCTATATTTTTTTATAATTCATCGTATAGAGAGGTTTTAGGTTTTTTTGGTGCGCTTATGGGTTTTCTTTTAGGAGGGTTTTTAGAAACTCTGCGCCCTCCAAATGCCCGTATGCGCCGTTTTTTGCGCTTTGTTCGTCCAAGGTTTGTGTGGTGTCGGGGGTGGTTTCTCCTATGGTTGTTATGAGGAAGGGGACTGGTTCTTTGGTGTGGGTTTTTAGGGCTACTGGTGTTGGGTGGTCTGGAAGTACTGCGATTTTTATTTTGTCGTCTATCTTGTCTATGTTTTTTAGGATGCGACCCACCAGTCTTTTGTCTAGGTCTTCTATTGTTTTGGTTTTTAGGGTGTAGTTGCCTTCGTGACCTGCCTCGTCAGGGGCTTCTACGTGGACGTAGACGAGGTCGTGGGTTTTTAGGGCTTCTATGCATGCGTCGGCTTTGCCTTCGTAGTTTGTGTCGTAGAGACCTGTTGCGCCGTCTACGTTTATGATGTCCATGCCAGCTAGTGTGCCCAGACCTTTTATGAGGTCTACTGCGGAGATTACTGCTGCGCTGAGGTTGTGTGTTTTTTGGAAGTTTTCCATGGCGGGCTTGCAGCCTTGTGACCATGGCCAGATTGAGTTTGCGGGGTCTTTGCCTTGTTGTGTTCTTTTTAGGTTTATGGGGTGAGTGTTTAAGAGGGTCCATGAGGCTCTTATTAGTTTTTCTATTTGTTGTGCGGTTTGTCTGCCTTGTTCGGTTGTTGGTTTTGGCATCACTGTTTCTGCCTGTGTTCCCGGAACGTCGTGGGGAGGGGTTAGGTCTATGTCTTTGCTTGCGTTTTTTATGATCAATAGATGACGGTAGCTTATGCCGGGGTGGAAGTTTATTGTGTCTGTGCTTAGGTTTTGGTTCAGGTGGTGGATGAGTTCTTTTGCTTCTTCTGTTGTTATGTGACCTGCGGAGTGGTTTTTGATGTTATTTTTTTCTATGCAGATTAAGTTGCATCTCATTACGAGTTCGTTGTCTTCTACCGGGATGTTCATGCTTGCGGCTTCCAGGACGCCGCGACCTTCGTAGCATTTTTCGGGGTTGTAGCCAAGTATGTTCATGTTGGCTATTTCGCTTCCTGCGGGCATGGATTCGGGGACTGTTGTCAGGAGACCGGTTTTACCTTTTTTTGCGAGTGCATCTATGTTTGGCTTTTTTGCTGCCATCATGGGGGTGATTCTGTCCGGGCATGTTTGGGGGTCGTCTGCCATGCCGTCGCCTAAGAGTATTATGTATTTCATTTTTTTGTCACCTTATTTTTGTTGGTCACGAGGATTGTCTTTTTGATGGAATTCTACAACTCTTTTGGATTCGTCAAAGCAGATTTTGAAGCGCTCGAATATGTCTTTTCTTCCTATGATATTGGAGCCTAGTGTTTCCATTTTATATCACCTCATGAATGAGTTGTCTTGTGTTTATATTGGACGAGAAGATTGATATGTGTTTTGCAGAATAAGTATAGTGGATATTGCGCTGTTTTGGTATGTGAATTGCGCGTCTGGATGCGGTCAGAGATTATGGGGTTTCTTGGGTGGTCTTTTGAGTGTGTTTTGCCTGAGAAGTTCTATGAGTCATGCGCAACAGTATTGGAGTCGAGATATGATTTATAGTAAAAGTCATAACTATTTCATGGCATTACATGCCAAGCCTTCGAAGACTATCGTCTTCAAAATGGACTATATGACTTTTCCATATAGTTAAGGTCTATTGGTTTTTGGTTCTGTTTGTCCATATAGTAACGACCTGAACTATAATGCTATCACAATCACATGTTCTCGATTTCTTTTCTTAAGATGCGCAGTTCGTCTTTGAATTCTTTTCTTTTGTATATGCGCCTAATCAAATATGCAAGGATTGCTATTGCTATAAGGAGCATTATCCTGAAACCCAGTTTTTTTAGTTCTGTTGTGCTGCTTTCTACATGGAATGTTGTTGTGTCTTCTATTTCTCCGATGGGGCTTAATGTGGCCAGAGTGTTGATTGTGTATTCTCCTGATTGGATTTGAGGGATGGTGAATTCGCGGTAAATCATGCGAGGGGTTCTTTCTTCAAGATCATATAGTTTCTCTATGCCTGCATATATTGTCTGTCTGTCTTTTGAGAAGGAGATTAGTTCTATCTGAATGAATGAGGTGGACATATTTTCGTGGGGGATGAAGATTATTGTGAGGTTAACTTTTTCTGAGGGAGTATAGAATGGCTTGTCTGTCTTTGTTATGAGTATTGGAGGGGTTTTTGTGTATGACAGGGTGATGGTTGTTGTGGTTTTGTTTTTCATTGAGGGGATGAATATTTTTATGGTGCCGGGTTCGCCTGACTCGTATTTTAGTTCCTGATTGTTTTGGGTTATGTTCTGTGTGCAGTTTTCGGATACCGGATAGATCAATGTTATGTTTTCGTAGTCTATGGAGGATGGGTTTTTTAGGGTTACGTCGGTTATGAATATTAGCTCTGTGCCATCGTATTTTTCGATCGAGTATTTTTCGTCTGTTATCAGGATTGGAGGGGTTGTTATGTAGAGGATGTATGATTTCTTCTCTTTTTGGCTGTAGGTGTCTTTCCAGAGCGCGTCGATTGTTTCTTCCTGATTATTTTTCAGGAGATGGTTGATTTCTGTGCCGCCGGTGCGAATGTGGGAGGATATCACTTCAGGGAACAGGGAGGTTGTGAAGCTGTGCTGGACGGATACGAAGTTTGGGTTGTAGACGTCGATTGTCTTGATCCAGCGAGGGGGCTTTCCTACTATTATCTGACTTGGCTGGAATTCGGTTTCGGTGATCTCGAGGGGTAAGATGTTGCTTTTGTCGTAGGTTATTCTTATGTAGGTTTCTATGTCTTTGAAGATGTTTTTGTGGGTGTAATAGTTGAAACCAAGGAGGCGTGTTGTTATGTTATTGTTGCCGTAGGGGAGTTTTACTGTGTAGGTTATTGAGTATAAATCGTTGTTGTTGAGGTTGAGTATCTGTTCTTCGTTGTCCCATGTTGACGATTTAAGCCGGATTGAGTATCGGATGGTGTTGTCTGTTGTTTCGGGTCCGTTTATTATGATGTGTTCATGGGTGTATGTGCGCCATCTTTTGTTTTGGGAGTTGTATATGGATATGTTGATGAGTTCTGTGTCGAGGGATGAGTCTTTAGGGAGTATTATTTCTGCGTGTATGCTGTCGATTCCTTTGTCGCTTGTGTCGATGATCTTGAATACGGAGGTTATTTCTGCTGTTGCTGCTGGTTTTTTGGCGATGATCTTTGCGCTGCTTTTATCTATGGTTGCATAGGGTGTCTCGAAGGTGCTGCCGGAGGAGGATGGTGGTGGTTCTTCTTCTTCTTCTTCTTCTACAGCAGGCAGTGCTGTGTTGGATGATACGGATAGTGTCAAGGGTGTGCCTGAGGTGGTGTTTAGGATGAATGTGTTTTGGGAGGTGAATGTGTAGGTGGTGGCTGTTGTGGGTCCGGATGCCTGATAGCGGATGATGATGTCTTCGTTTAAGCTTAATTGTTTGCCTAGTATTTTTGAGATGTCGTCTATGATGATGTGTGCTGTGTTGTTTGTGCCGCCAATGGTGCTGTTTGTAGGGTAACTTGTGACGTTTGATGTGATGTTGTGTTCGCTTCCGCCTGCTGTAATGTTTGAGTACCAGACGGTTATGTTTTGGATGGTGTAGCCTTGCGGAACTGATGAGATTATGCTTGTTGCGTTGAAGTATATTGAGGGGTGACCGAGGTGGCGTGCGGAGTCTTCAATGTTTAGGATGCGGAGAGGGTCTGTCAGTACTGTTGAGATGGATTTCTGGGCGATGCCGTCTGCCTGGTAGAGTGTGGGAAGGTCGAGTATGGTTTCTGTGGTGCCGAGGTATTCTGATGTCTCCCAGTTTACGTGCCAGTTGAATTCGGAGACGTAGTAGTGTTCTTTGCTGTTGGTTATGTATGGCGGGGTTTCGTAGGCTTTGTCAGGGTGGAGCTGCTGCTGGGAGGCGGGTACTGTGCCTGAGGCAATGTCCTGTGTGAGGTTGGTGACGTTGTAGAGTGCCCAGTCGGTCAGTGTGTAGGTGAGACCTTGTGCCTTGTTTGTGATTGTGCCGTAGAGCCATACGTTGTCTTTGAATAGCATGACTACGCCCTGGCGTACGGGTCCGCGTGAGAAGTGGTTTATGACGGTGATGCCTGTGAATACGGAGGAGGAGGGGATGGTGTATTGCGCTTTTAGTGAGTCCTGCTCGTTCAGTTCCAGGAGTTGGTTGTTTCGGTTGTAGTTTAGGTTTGCCTGTGTTGTGCCGGTTATGGTTATGTTGACGGATGTGTCTGCGGTGAGGTCGCCCTGCCAGTAGATTGTGTCTGCGTATGTGTCTGCGTCTGTGTCTAAGAGCTGGAGTGTTGTTTGGGATGTTGCGTGGGCTGAGGTGAGGATCATGCTGTCTGGAAGGTATTCGTTTTCTCTTATCTTGAAGTATTGTTTGGCGCCCGGGATTGTTGTGTCAGATGTCACAATCACTTTGAAGTATATTGTGTTTGCGGGTCCGGAGTGGATGTCGTGACCACCTTCTGCGTTTCTGTAGGCAAGTTTAAGGTTTATATGGGGGATGAGGGTGTGGTCTGTGATGTTGTAGTGATGTGAGTAGCCTTCGGTTGTGTCTATGTACATGAGGGTGCGGTCACCGGAATTTGGGGATGCGGCGGTGTCGCGGAATGTTTCGGGTGAGATGATGTTGGTTTTTCCTATGTAGTCGTTTGAGAGGTTTATCCTTATGTACTGGAGGACGTCCTGGGTGTTTGGGAGTTCGATGTCGAGGTGACCCCATGCGGTGAATGGTGTTTTTAGTGTGCCGTTTGTGTGGAATTCCTGTCTTGATTGTTCGATGAGGTAGTGGGTGGCGGCTTGTGAGTATGCGCAGGGGGTCAGGATTATGAGTATGATTATGAGTGCAGATAGATAGGAATATGCAAATCTGTTCATGGATGGTATTTGTGGTTTGTTGTTTATATACATTTTTTGGGGTGTTTGGGGATATGTTTATATATTTTGTTTTGTGTCTGTTGGTCTGTAGTTTTATGTTTTTACTAAAATGACGGTCCAATTTGGTTGGATTTTTTTCGGGCGGCTTAGCTGCTGTTGTAGGAGTCGGTCTTTGAGGATTGTTTGCAGATTGGTGCTCTGCCTTAAGACTGTGGAGACATTTTGGCTAATTTTTGGGTTTTTCTTTGGGTGTCTTTTGTGATATTCTTTCTGATTCGCGGCTTAGCTGCGCTGATGAAGTTTCCTATTATATTGGGGAGCAGAAATCGGGAAGGGATTAGGCATGTGCCTGTGAGCGCGTCTAAATTATTATTACAGGGGCTTTTTCTCATGAAAATATTTGGGATGTGAGCCGGGTGTGTAACAGCCCTCTTCTGATGGATGGAGTAAAATGTTTAGTTGGAGAGGATTATGGTTAATTATGCAAATGCAGTCGTCAGACCGTTTACGGATGTTTGGAAAGCCATTATAGGGATCATATTGAGTATGATTCCGATTGTGAACATTTTTGTCAGTGGTTTTGCTGTGAGAGCAGCAAGAAATTCCATGGATGGCAATGAGGAGTTGCCTGAGTGGGATGGATTTGGAAGTATGTTTATGGAGGGACTGACGGTCTCTATCATAAGCATAATATATCTTATTCCGACAATCTTTCTGAGCATTGTCGGGTTGCTCACGCTGTTTATCATGGGCAGTACAGATATGAAAAGTGCCCTCGCAACTGGAGGCATTGCAATGAATGTTGCGTTGCTGTTTTTCTTCGCAGCAATGTTCATATTGCCGATGGCGATTATGAATTACGTTGCAAAAGGATCTTTTTTAAGGGCATTTGATTTCGTAGATGTCTTCAAAAGGGCGTTTTCCGGCACGTACATCATCGCATTGATTGTGATGGCTATTTATTTGATAATAGCTGTTGCAATTGCAGAAATATTCCCCATTATTGGTATATTGATAGCAGGATATACCATTCAGGTTACGGGGATGACTGTTTTTGCGGAGGTGTACGCAAACAGATGAATCTCGCAGGTATAATCCTGCGATGTTTCTTTTTTTGTTTGTTTATATATGGGTAAAATTACCTAAATACGGGAGTTTATGATAATGATTTAGAGTATAATCCTCACATTTTCTTTGTGATTTTTTAGTTTTGTGTGGATTTTGGTTCGGAGGTTGTTGTTATTTAGATTTGGGTGTTATGATTGAGCATAAGTGCTAATTGTGGTGTCTGCGGAGTATTATGGTTTGAAGGGGTTTCTATCGATCGTAGTTGTTGTTATTTTTTAGTGATATGTTTTTAAAGTTTGTTGGTTGTTATTTGCTAGTAGTGTGTGTCTTGCGTCGCAGATGTGTTTTGCTGGAGTTTGATTGCGCATTGTATGTTTACAACAATACAACCCGATTCCTTTTTTGGAATCTATTAGCTGACAGGTAATTCTGTCAGATTTTGTAAGAGACGGTCTTTCATAAAAAGTCGTTGCATTATCCTTGAAAAGAGGGTGCTGCGCCTTTAAGACTGCGAAGACAAATACCCTAGAGTTTGGTATGTTCTTCAGGTGTCTCTGCACTGATTCTTGGAGTCTTTGGTTGTCTTTTGTTGTGAAGTTTATGATAATTTGTTCTTGGTTCTGCTTTGCGCAGTGTGTTTTTTGTAGTGTTAGCAGGCAGAATTCAGGAAAATAAGGTAATAGGAGAAAACCAATATGAAAATAGGACAAATAGAAGTAAATAATGGGATTTTAGCCTCGATGATAGGAGCAATAATGCTCTATCTAGGGATTGAAATTTCAGTAATGGAGTACAGCCCTGAAATGATGGTATGGGGCTTGGCTGTGCTGATAGGTACAATAGCATATATGGTAGTAGGATTTGTTGGAATCCTATATATCATATGGAAATTTGTAAGACTAGAAGGGATTACAGGAATTAAACTCATTCTCGTAATCCTAACTGTGTCGTATATCAGCACAATCCTGACATGGTTGGGGTTAGTGATGATTGGCAACTATGCACTTATACAGACGGGAAAGTTTCTCATGTACGTTCATAGTGCAGAGGAGAAGCCCACCGCACAGAAAATCTCCTGAAATCCGCTATCTAAATAGGACAGTATTACGCGGATTATTGAGACGGAGATTTTTATATTGCCTGCGGATTAGTATCGTGACTTTCTGCTGCTTTTTGCGGTGGAGAGTAAATAAACGGGTGCTCACTGCCAGACTCCACACACAAAGTGGAGTAGTTAAGTGTGGGGAGGAGGAAGTGAAATAGAGGTGAGATTATGAAATATTCAAAAGCTATTACGAGGTTTAGATGCCTTATAATACTGCATCTGGTCATAGAACCATTTGCAGTGTTCTTAAAATTTGAATTGGAACGTAACATTAAGGACATGGAACGTGCCATAGATTATTTTCAGATCTTTCTGGAAAAGGAGAATGAAATAATCGAACAAAAAACCAATCAGACATGACAGGTGCAGGCATTGATTTTTTGTCTGCGGATTGTATCGTAGTTGAACATAAAAACGTCTTCTTCTTTCTTGCTGATTTTTGATTGCTAATTCGGTTAGCTGGGAGGAGGAAGTGAAATAGAGGTGAGATTATGACTGATATAATATCCCCAAAGAATTATGTCCATGCGATGGTGTTCATCGTATTGAACATATTTTTTGGTGTGGGGTTAGCATCATTGGTTGTACTCCGAATTATTGGGACTCTGCTAATCATTGGGTCATCAATAATTGACCTGTTTTCACAGGTCTCTGCGGAGTATAATCAAGATAGATAGTTTGGGTGTTTCTTTTTGGCACCCTCTATCTGATCGGGTTGCATGCCTGCGAATGTATTGAAACCAATAATCCAACTGCTGTGTCACAGGCGGTTGGGGAGGTAGATTTGTGAGTTTCTTTGTTGTTGGCTGCGGATAGTTGATTTAATGCGGCTGGCGATGGAAGAAAATAGAATAAGGTGATTAAATATGATATTTAGAAATATTGCTATTGTCCTGATTGCAATCCTGATAGCAGGAACAATTGGGGGATGTTTAGAACTGGAAAAAGAGGCGGTTAATCAGCCTCCAATCGCAACGATTGAGGCTTTTGGAGCACAAAGCCAGGAGGATACAATAGAAGAAAGACCGTTTTTCGCTGAGAATGCGGAGATCGAGTACTATTATCATGAGGATGTAACAATTCTGGTGATTAATGATAGCAGAAACCCATTATACATCGATGTCCTCAACAAGGGCGTTGATAAAACGAATATTTCCGTGGAAATTCTAATGAGGCAAACGCTTTATAGGGATAATGTAACGGTATCTCCCGGACATTTGTACAGGATATACATCTATCCTGATGCACCCACATTGGTCAATATATGTTTTGGTGAAAAATGTTTGACGAACATAATTGAAATAACACCAGAACAGGCGTCATCAGACCCAGGTGTTGGGACATATAACGGCAGGTATTATATGTCAAACAATACCTATGATACAGATTCGGATGCATCCAATTTCGAGTGGATGAAATCTGGTCCGTTTGTTTTCCCGGATAAAGAAAAGGTTTCTAGTGAAATATCACTAGAACAAGTTTTTCCGGCATAAACAAATTTCTCTGGCATTTTTTTAGCACCAACTCTTATGTTTGAGTGCATGCCAGAGAATAGTATCTAGAATTACCACTGATTTTTTTGGTGGAAGCAAACAAAAGTGCGCTCACTGCCTGTCTCCACCCTTACGCGTGAATAAATGAAGTGTGAGAAGAGTGAAATATGAAATATAAACTGGGTTATCTTAGTATGCTGTGGGGGCTTATCTCCATGGCGATATTAAATGAGGAGTTGAAACAGCCAGAGAATACGCCTCTGGTGATTGGAACAATGTTATTGAGTATATGTGGCTTTGCAGTCATGACATTGTGGTTGTTGAAAAAGAGGAAGGAGTTATCGAACCCAAGACAATCAATCCAAACGTAACAGGATTGCAGGCGTTGATTTTTCTGCCTGCGCTTTTTCTTTTTTTGTTTGTCCACATATGGGAAGAACTACCCAAATAGAGATTATGCCTATATGTGCGAGCAGATGATGCGCGCCCAGACGCAAATACATGCGCGGAACCGCCATTCTGCGCCAGGTTTATTCAGAAAGCTTTGATTCGGTAAGCCATTTGAAGAGAGGGAGGGATTTTATGTTTTTGCGCCTGTTGTTTCTGTTTTTTCACAGCGCGAGGGGATTATGAGCAGGTTCGCGCATTTTTTTTCTCCAAATTGACCGTTATGATAGATAATTATGTCGCCAAATTGACCGTTATAACGATAAGTATTTATATGTGGAGGTATAATGGTGCTTTATGCTTACGGATGAAGAAATTATTGAAATCCTTTATGAGTGGAACTTCTGGCGCAGGGAGCAAAATACGGGAATATTACGAAAAGGATATGTTGAGCGCCTTAGAAAATACTCAAAAGCCAAGGAGATCATAGATATTACAGGGGTCAGGAGATGCGGGAAGTCTACACTCATGAAGCAGTTGATGAAGGATATGATCTCGCGCGGCACAGGTAATGAGAAAATACTCTATGTCAACTTCGATGAGGTGCTGTTTGATGCTGAATTGTCTGTTGAACTTATGGAGAGGATATATTCAGCATATCAAAAATATATCTATCGTGGGGAAGAAGCATATCTTTTTCTTGATGAGGTCCAGAATGTCCCAAAATGGGAGAAGTGGGTGCGTACAGCCTACGATAAGCATGAGGGCAGGATAAAGATATTTGTGTCGGGATCATCTGCTAATCTCCTGAAGTCTGAGTTATCATCTGTACTTACGGGAAGACATATGACAGTTGAAATATATCCATTGTCTTTTAGGGAATACCTGACATTCAAAGGGATTGATGTAAGATCTGAAAAGGATGCTGTGATCCAGTCAAAAAAAATAAAAATGATGATTCATGACTATCTGGAAAAAGGGGGTTTCCCGGAAGCAGTCTTAAGAGATGATTCTGCGACACTGCTAAAACAATATTTTGATGATATCATATACAGAGATATTGCTGAGCGCCACAAGGTGCGTGAAATAAATGTTGTGCGAAATCTCGCTTTATTCCTGCTCACAAATACTTCGAAATATTTCACATACAATAAGATAAAAAATGCCATGCAAATGAAACCATCTCTTGAAACAGTCATAAAATATGTTGATTATCTGGATTCTGCGTTTTTGACGTTTAGTGTACCCATATTTTCATATAAAGTGACTGAACAGATTCAGCACCCGCGAAAAACATATTGCATAGATACAGGATTGAGAAATGCCGTGTGTTTCAGATTCAGGGAAAATCTTGGGCAACTGGCTGAAAATTGCGTGTATCTTGAGCTTAGGCGAAGAAAAAAGGAAGTGTATTACTGGGCTGACAGGTACAATGAAGTTGATTTTGTTGTCAAGGAGGGTTTGAGACCAAGTGAACTGATACAGGTATCCTGGAATATTGAGGATAAGTACACAAAGGAGCGCGAAGTAAAAGGCATTATGCGGGGTATGGAGGAATTTGGGCTGAAGAGTGGGTTGATTATCAGTGAAAATTTTGAGGGAATGGAGACAATCGGGGATAAGAAGATAGTGTATGTGCCTCTTTGGAAGTGGCTTTTGATGATTGAGAGCCAAGGTGTGAATTGAGTGGATTGCACGTATGCGCTTTTTACCGGCGGTTTGATTGTCGAGGGGAGAGAGCATAGATTACCTACATAAATATCTGGATTGGATTTGATGAGGACAGGTAATACACGCTCAGATGCAAATACATGCGCTGAATACCACCAGTTAGCGCCTATTTTATCCTGAAAGATTTTATGCGATGAGCCATTTGTAGAGGGGGAGGTATTTTATTGTTTTTGCGCCTGTTGTTTCTGTGTTTTCATATCCCCATGGAATTATGAGCAGATTTGGATGCGCGGTAGATATGGAAAGGTTCAAATAATGATTATCCTAAAAGAGGATTATTTTGAGATTATAAATAGAAGGTATCTTGCTACAGATAAAATCTCAAAGAAGAGCAGGTACAAAATAGATGATTATTTTCTTTTGTTCTGGTTTTATTTTGTTTACAGGAATATGCGCCATTTTGAGGAAAACAGGGGCGAGTTTGTATCACGGGATATCAAAGAAAAGTTCAATAGTTATTTTGGTGTGGTATTTGAGGATATCTCGATAGAATTTTTAGATTGTTTGAATAAAAAGAATAAGCTACAGTTCATGTTTGATAAGATCGGCGGGTGGTGGTGGCATTTTAGAGAGAATAATGAAAGAAAAGATATAGAGATTGATGTTGTTGCTCTTTGTGATTCTACTAAAGAGGCAGGTTTTTATGAATGCAAATGGAAGGATTTGAATTTCAGCCAGAGTCTGAAAGTTCTTCAGTATTTATAGTTGAAGACATAACTATTTGGACAAATGTCTTCACTACATAGATTAACGTCTTTTGGTTTTTGGATAGGTTTGTCCATTTAGTAACGACGTTAACTATAAAGGAGAAATCCAAGTATGTTGTGTGGAAGAATGATAAAAGAAAAGAGTATTTCGGGCTGATTGCAAGGAAGATTGAAGGGAAGGGTGAGTTGAGGGAGAGAGGGTTTGATGTGTGGGATATTGATGATTTTTAGGCACACGAGTAGAATTAATGTTTATGAAGGCTGTGGGAAAGGATTATGCGGAGAAACGCAGGCGGATGGTTGATGAGCAGATAAGGATGCGCGGGATTAAGGATGAGCGCGTTCTTCAGGCAATGGATGAGGTGCCGCGCCATCTGTTTGTGCCTCTGAGGATGAAGGAGTGCGCTTATGCAGATGAGGCGCTTCCTATTGGCGAGGGGCAGACGATTTCGCAGCCGTACATGGTTGCGCTTATGAGTGAGTGCCTTGAGCTTCGCGGGGATGAGCTGGTGCTTGAGGTCGGGACGGGTTCGGGATACCAGGCGGCTGTTCTTTCGCGTCTTGCGCGTGAAGTGTATTCTGTTGAGAGAGTTGAGAGGCTTTTTCTGGAGGCAAAGAAGAGGCTTGATTCGCTCGGTTATGATAATGTTCATGTGGTCCATGGTGACGGGTGCCTGGGGTATAGGAAGGAGGCACCGTATGACAGGATTATTGTTACTGCGGCTGCGCGCGAGGTACCGGAGAAGCTTTTGGGGCAACTGAAGGAGGGAGGGATTCTTTTGATGCCTGTCGGCGGTGCGTTTATGCAGAAACTTTTGAAAATCAGGAAGGTTAAGGGTGAGTTTGTCGAGGAATATGTAACATATTGCGTGTTTGTG
>DAOWAN010000095.1 GCA_030634545.1 Candidatus Nanohalarchaeota archaeon | reverse complement strand
GATCAGGAGGAGGAGTATGGTTGCTAGTTTTATTGTTGACATTTGTATTACCTGTTTTAGCAGCAGTAGAGTTCTTTTGGGATTTTGCCGGGCTGCTGTTTTCCGAATGGGTTGCCGTATTTTCTTATGTTTTCTATCATGATCTTGTTTGCTGGTGTTTCTTTGCCGGATTCTATTAGTTTTTGCCTTGCTTTTCGGATTTCTTTTGGAAGATCAATGTTTTCAGGGCATTCTATTTTACATGATGCGCAGAGCGTGCATTGAAGGATGATGTCGTCAAACCCATGAATTCCGGAAGTGCCGGGTTTGCCACACACATCAAGGCAATTTTCTTTTTTGTTCATATTATTTGCCTTGAGTATGTCATCAAATATGTTTTCTTTTATGAGGATGGCGCGGGCTCTTGCGCCTTTTGTTTCGAGTTTTGTTGATCGGAATACCGGGCAGTTTGATTTGCAGAGACCGCATAGTGTGCAGTCTTTTAGGGTTTTTTCTTTTGTCATATCATTTTTCCCCTGTTCAGGATATTTTTCGGATCGTATTTTTGTTTTTTTTTCTTTAGTTCTTCTTTTAGGGTTTGTGGAATATATTGTTTTTTTGTTAGACCTATGCCATGTTCGCCGGAGACTTGTCCTTTGTGGTTTTTTACCTGTGTGTAGAATTCGTCCAGGTCATGGTCTTGTTTCAGGCGGCAGTGGATTATGCCGTAGCCGATGTGACCGAAGTTTGGGATTTTTTGGTCTTTTAGCCAGTTTAGGAAAGGTGCGATGTTTTTCTCTGGTATGAGCGGGTCTTCTATTTTTGGGTATCCCGCGGCTGAGAGGACTGGTGCGAGCCCTTTTCTTTGTTTCCATGCAGTTTCTATCTCTTCGCGGGTTTTGTGTGTGCCGGTGTTGTTTTCGTATTCTATGAAGAGGTGGTATTTGTTGTCTTTTTCCTGAAGGGCTGATGTCAGGGGGTCGAGGTATTCTATTGCAGATATGGATTTGTCTTTTTTTAGTTGTTTTACTTTTTCTGTGAGTTGTTCTGCGGTGCTGAATTCATAAGTTGTGATTGATGTCTGTTTTGGGAGGGTTGTCAGTTTGAGGGTGGCTTTTGTTATTATGCAGAGGATTCCTTCTGTTGCTGCAAATTCGTGGATGTCTTTTGTTTTGATTATGCTGCCTTTGCCTGTTACCAGTTCTATTTCTTCTGTCCATGCAGAGGTTTTTCCGTATTTTATTGCACGGGTGCCTGCTGCGTCGGTTGCTAACATGCCGCCGATTGTGGCTACTGTGTCGCTTGATGGGATGACGGGGAAGTAGAGGTTTTTTGGGGCAAGGTATGTGTTCAGGTCGTCTAGTATTGTTCCTGCTTCTACTGTTATTGTGTCTTTGGTTTCCTGTGTTATTTTGTCCATTTTTGAAAGGTCGATGATTATTGAGTCTTGTGGTACTGCGCCTGCGGTGAGGCTTGTGCCTGCGCCTCGGGGGGTTATCTGTATGTCTTTTTTGTTTGCGTATGCTATTATCTGTGATATTTCGCCTGTTGTTTCTGGCCAGAGGATTGCACGGGCAGTTCCTTTTATTTGGGCGGCGTCTGTTGCGTATATGAGGAGGTCTGCCGGGTTTTGTGTGATGTTTTGTTTGCCTACTATTGATGTTAATTTTTGGATGTCAAGGTCTTTCATAAAGGGTATTTTTGGGAGTGTTATTTTATATGTCTTAATATGTGGGTTGTATAGTCAAGGCACTAATAAATTGAGTGAAGTGCCTTGCCATATAGACGAAGACATATTGGTTTGGGGTGATGTTTGCTCATTTATTTCATGCCTTCACTATAGAATATTATGTGTTGGATTTGCGCAAAACTCTGTCTATATTACGAAACACTCGTGAGAATTATACTATGCAGTATTACACTAAAATGCATGATTTGCTGTAAAATGCGCAAAAATACCCCAAAATCACCAAAAAACCTATAAAAACATGGGACATAGAATATAATTATATGAATTCATTAATCAATCACAGTAAATTGCCTGTACTGTTGTATACTATTATAATGACCATTATACTTACTGCAAGCTACGCATGCGCAGAGTCGGGTATAGATATGTTTGAAGAAACCGCAATCATCCCTCCGTCCCTTGAAGCGGCAGAAACAGATATAGATACATTGAAACTTATTCTTGAACTGAATGACATAAATACAAAAGAACCTCTGACAGATATCCATATGAGTATAGAACTTATTAGTGTAAGCCGCAGTACGAAGACGATAAAATACATTGGTGACGAGCCTTTACTTGAGCTTAACCTGCCTTATGATGAGTGGATAATAATACTTAAAGGCGATCGTTTAGGTACTAGTGGGAAAGACTATTATGCTACATATGCAATTGAGTTAAATAAAGACCTAAATCAGACCATATACCTTCTACCTGTAGGAAGTGTTGAGGGTATGGTATATACAAATAGTGAACTTACAGAGGTTGTAGATGGCGCAATCCTGAAGTTTGACTGCAATGCAGATTACGGTGAAGCAAAAGATATGAGTACAGATACTTTCGGGTCATTCAAAAGCGAATGGCTGCCGGTAACGGGATGTCGAATATATGCAAAGCACGGCAACAGAATCGGCTCAACAGAAGTGGCAATTACTCATGGCACTCTTTCAAATGTACAGATTGTGCTTGATAAAGATGCTGTTACAAAAGACTATAAAGTACAGGTCATTATAGCTGTCTTCGCTATTATTGCGTTTATCGTGCTTGCCCGTACATACCATAAGTACTTATCCAAGCCTTCAAAAAAGTCTAATCAAGCACCAAAGGTAGCAAAACGGGCAAAAGATATTATGAATACTTTGGGCGATAGAGAGAAGAGCATAGTAACATTTCTTTTTGAGAATAATAATGAATCAACCCAGAACAAAATATATCACAGTACATTTATTCCAAAAACATCACTCGCGCGTTCTTTGCTGTTGCTGGAACAAAAAAGGATAATTAAAATTGATAAGCTGGGTAACCTGAGAAAGATAAAGTTGACTAAATGGTTTCTGGATGAAGAATCTTAGAGGATTGGTTGTGTGATTTTGCATCTGTTCCTTAAGAATTTGTGTTATACGCCCACCCCCGGGTCTAAGCGTAGCAAAGAAGTCGTCACCACAAAATTATTTGATTAAAATGGGATTATTAAAGTCAGTATTGTTGATAACAATATCTGTTTTTTCTTTTGGATTGACATTTTTAATATAAATTTTCTGTCCTGGAACGTAACGTTTTTTATATTTGTTCAATATATCTGCTTTTGAATGAAGGTATTTTTTATCTTTTATTCTTTTGAAAGCTCTTTTGACGGTTATACCAAATGGGACATCTAAAAATATTTTGAAGTCCCAATATTCTGCCAATTCTGGTTTAAATAAAAAAATTCCATCAAAAATTAAAATTGCATCTTTTTGTGAAATATCTATGGGTAATTCAACTTCAGAATCGGTCATATAATTGAAAATATGTTTTCTAAATTTTAACGATCCATTAGGACCTAATGGTTTCAATAAAAAATCAATTATTGCTTGGTTATTGAACGAATCGAGATAGTATCCATCAGGAGAATCTTGTCCTTTTTGGTATCTAATCTCTTTTGGATTGTGAAATCCATCAATAGATGATCTGATTATTTGTCTGCCTGTTTTTTGAAGATATCTGGCAAACTCATCGGCAAATATTGTTTTACCTGCAGCATCAACACCATCAATACCAACTCTTACAGGATGATTGCACTGAATATTTTGGATTTTTTCCTTCAAATGTCCAAATAGTTTAATTCTTTCCATAGAGTTAATTAGGTATATTCATATTTATTTTTGTGGTGACGATTGCTTATAACCTCTCTTATACTGACTTTTTGTGTGCTTTATGCGCCATTTTAGGCGAGAATACATATTTTTGTCCATTCTTAAGCATCTTTCTCACGAATAACACAGAGAAAGTACCTAAAATGCAATTGCAGGAAATTTTCGTATATTTTATTGCAATTAGTAGTTCTATATGCAATAAAAACTAAATGGAACAAATCCAGACATTTATTTCAGAAAAAAAAGAATTTGGTTCGATATTCTCAAAATTGAACCGCTCAAGATATATATTCTGTTTCAGTTAATAAGCTAATCAGAAAATAGTCAATTGCGGAGGTTTTCAGATGAAAACAATAAAACATTTCAAGCAAGTCATGAGCATACTTATATTTATTGCATTCTGCGCCATAATAGGCGCTGTTGGGTTTGCCGAAAGTACAGAACCTGCAAGCATATCTCATACATCAACTGTACAGGCATCGTGCGGGCAGTTACTATACTTCTATTCAGATACATGTTCACACTGCAAAGTACAATCTGAGACTATTACTGAACTTGGAAAAAAAAGACCCTGTCTGGAAATAGTAGAGATGAATATCAATGATGCACAAGATGAAAGAGAGAAATATGATATACATGCAGTTCCGGCAATGATTTACATAGACAGTAATGCATGCTATAAGATAAAGACAGGTGAAACTAATTATGAGCGCCTGATATCATGGATTGACTCAGATGATGATCTGGTATGTATATCATCAATAGAGCCTGTATCTGTCTGCGAGCGTGAATGCAAAGAGCGTGGATACACTTCCGGCACATGCAGGACATGGGCAATAAGCCCTTCTGTTGAATGGGGATGCAATGCAGGTGAAATAAGCATTGGCGAAACATCTGACTGCAACGTAGAGCAGGACATGATTGGTGTCGGTAAAGCATGCTGCTGCGCAAAATCAATATCAGACATCAAGATTTTTGTGTCAGCAGACAAGTACACATACAGACCAAAAGAGAATGCAGTAATTACAGCAAGAATAAGCACACAAAATACACAGGAAAATATTGATGATTTCAAAGTAACAGCAGATATACAGAAGCCGGACAATACAGTAGATTCAATCGGTCTATACCGTAAAGATCCCTGTATCTGTGCAACCTGCGCATGTGAAGAAGGATTTGAGTGCGACTGCGATTCACACTGCTCATGCACATATAGAGGAACATACTATAATACAGATATAACCGGAAACTATATCATTTCTGCAACAGTGTACAGCGCTAGTGGTATGACAGCTACAGCAGATACTAAATTCCAGGTAACAGATATATCAGACTATCCGCCTATAATAACCTCTGCAACAATATCTCCCAGTACTCCCACAGCCACTGAGAAGTTCAGTGTATACATGTCTGCAAAAGATGATACAGGTCTAAAATCAATAGCATTCTACAAAGTAAGAGAACCTGTCAGCAAGATTAGTTCTGTGTCTGTAAAACGAGTCACTACGGCATCAGGTGCAGGTCAATTAACAGCACAACCTGAAGTCACTATCACTTACGCTGAAGCACCTGCAAGCGATGCTAAAGAAGATGAAACAACAGGCATAGTCCTTGTGGACGATGCAGAGGACAGTGAATCTGAAGAAAGCGGAATAAACAAGCCAGAACTAGTCTCGTCTGAACTCATTGCATACAAATACGCCTACAACTGCAATGGTAAAACAGAATGCAAATATATGTGGACTGTCACAGAGACACAACCGGGCAGGCATACATACAAATTCGTCGCATATGATACTGACGGTCAGAAAACAGTACAATACAAGACATTCTATGTACAGCCGATCAATACAAAATATGTACACTTAAACAATAAGTTTGAATTATCTGTCGGCGAGACAGCACATGTCACAGACTATAATAATATGAAACTCAGGCTAATCAGTATAATACCTCCTAAATGTACAACCACTGAATCTACGGGCGGTTCTGTAACTACATCCTCACAATGCGCGGGTGAAAAATCCATCGCAACACTGGAAGTAGTCAACCCAAATATAGACAGCACCCATACATCAACTGCAACTCTCATGAGAATGTCAATAGGTGAAACAAGAGAAGTGTTTGGTGCAAAAATATCGCTTCTTGAACTTGGCAGCAAAAACGGAATCTTCATTGTAAAAAAAGGTGCGTGGTCAGATTTCGTGGATATAGAAATATCACCTGAAATAAGAACAATCACGTATGATGGGTCTGCAGAATATGACATAACAGTGACAGACAAACACCCGCAACTACTCATCATGAATGCAGGATGCGATGAGAGTCAGGAAGACTGTCAGCCTGTTCCTGCGCAGGTATACACCTATGATATCACAGTAAATAATCTGCCATTCCAGAAAGAATTTCCTGTGAGTATAACATTATCTGCTGGTGCTCGGGAGACATTTACACTGAAAGTCACACCATTCCATGTAATGACAGCTAATAATGAAATGCAAATATCTAAGGCAGTTACTTCAAGCAATACGATTACCGGGCATGCAATCATACAGCCAATGGAAATAATGCCGGATGCAATACAGTACAGACCCCGAAAAGAGTACAAATTCTCTGTTACAGCAAAACTAAAAGACAATCCGCAGGTACAGGATACAGACCACGCAGCACTTGTAATCAGACCGGATATTGTTCCGCCTGAGCCGCCAAGTGAAGTGACAACAATCAAGCTCTATAATGGCTGGAATCTTATTTCTCTGCCTGGTAAATTGATAGAGTTTGTTGAACTTACGGGGACTGGCAACAAAAAACTTCACGGTTTCGTGTACTTTCCAAAAGAAAAGAAATATGTCACAATAAAAGAAGCTCAGGAAATACTTGGAAGCGAATTCTATGAATATCTAGCAAAACATGCATTCTGGATATATTCATACGATGATTCTGAACTGAGTGTAAAAATCAGCAGGGATGTATCATACAGTGAACTTGAATTATACAATGGATGGAATATGATTCCTGTAACTGAGGATATGGTAGGCGGATACCTGAAAGACATTAAAGGCACGTGCGATTTCGAGAAGCTATATCGCTGGATTGCAAAAGAGCAGAAATGGGAAAAAATAGATGAAGATTATGTATTCCAGCAATCTGAGATAAACTACGGTATTGCAATCAAATCTATAAACTATTGTATGCTGGGCGGCGGGAGTATAGTTGAGCCACCGGCTATGCCGGATGAATAAAGGAGGCGATGGAAATGAAAACACTGTCAATTCTGGTTTTTGTGATTGTTGTAATATGCGGATGTACTGCAAATGATACCTGCGCCACAGGTGAATATACAAAGGAAGGAGAATGCTGCACTTATGTATGTGAAATTGCGTGTCCTTTTGGATACGTTGAAGGTACGTGTAATTGCGAGTGCATAAGCGTGGAAGAGGATACAGTGCCGGACACTAATATTGATGACATATTCGCATATGAGCAAATAGACCCTCCGATGATACCGGAATAAATGATCATGAAAATATTGGTTCAAGAGGTGTATTTTCAAGCTTTTTGATTGTCGGGTCATACTTTATAGACAATAAAAAAACATGAAATTTAATCAAACAGATGGGAAACAATTACCCACTAGCACCCTGGTTTCATCGCCGGGGTGTGTTTCCCATCTTATCCTGGGTTTTACAGGAGAAGTAAATATTTTATCTGAATTGGGAAACAAATGCTTACCCGCTCCCTGGTTTCGCCGCCAGGGTGTTTCCCTCTTTTATCATGGGGTTTACAGGAGAATTATGCTGAATTGGGAAACAAATGCTTACCCGCTCCCTGGTTTCGCCGCCAGGGTGTTTCCCTCTTTTATCATGGGGTTTACAGGAGAATTATGCTGAATTGGGAAACAAATGCTT
>DAOWAN010000022.1 GCA_030634545.1 Candidatus Nanohalarchaeota archaeon | reverse complement strand
TTGCTGAAGGTGAAGTAAAGCCCATCGGCAATGGCGGAATGATATTGTCATCAAAGAAATATGTCGGAAAAAAAGTGTATGTTCTGATTAGGAAGGAATAGAGTGATTTATGCGACACAGCACTATGTTGTCGATATATATAAGACATGTGCCTCACCTCCTGAGAGGCACATCACTATACCCAAGAATTATAAGGCACACAGCATGAAATAAATAAGCATTCAGAGCATCATTCATCCCATGCCTAAAGGCACGCCCAGTTGCTTCGCAACTGACCTATGGGATTCCTGGTGCGATTTCTTGAAAAAAAAGTTACAAAATATGGCACGGGGGCTAAAGTAGACTGTCCAAAAGAATATCTCGGTAGAAAAGTATATCTACTTATCCGATGATTTGTGGGTAAGGGTCAGGTATTAAACCCAAACGGGAATAAAAAAATCACCCGAAATACGATAACCCAATCAAAGCAAGCTGCAGGGTAGCTACTTGAGAATAATCCATCTAAACAGAACCTAAATCAACTGCATAATCCCATTAGTACTAACAAGCGTATTGATTGTCGCAAGCTCCAAAGCAAGATCAAGATTATCTGATGTTCTCTTATATTCCACAGACACAAGAACATCAGTAATCCCAGCTTTCGTCAGAATATTCTTAATTATCTTTTGTGAATTTGATATCAATATCTCAGTATCAGTAAATGAATTCTCCCTAAACCCATTACTAAATGTCATACCAAGAAACTTAATACCTGTAAGCCGTGTTCCCGGGGCCATTGAAATACAGATACATTTTTTCGGATCATTCCCATCAGCAGCATGATTCACCGTTGATTCAATAATTGATGCTTCCCTTGCACGAATATCTGTTATCTGCATAAGCCTCATAGATTCCTTTATTGTATTCAGGTTTTTTTTTGGCGTCTCCACCACCACTTCACGCGACATGATTGCTGCATTATACGCACCCGAATCAAGAAGACGCAAAAGCATTTCTTCATTGCTGAAACTATTATTCAGCGTCCCGGTCAACTTGATAAGCCTCATATATCCTATTGTCTGCCGCAGTTTTATATTGTTTTGGTATTTTCAAGGATACAAAAAAAATATCCAGCATCAAATATCCAACAAAAACATACTCTCTAAAAAGTTATTCCGCATTTGACAACAATCCATAGCCTTTTAACTTTTTTTGTTCTAATAGATATCATGGGATTTACCATCGGGCTTGTAGGTAAGCCATCAGCAGGAAAATCAACATTTTTCAAGGCAGCCACGCTCGCAGAAGTCGGGATTGCAGACTACCCGTTCACAACAATCAAGCCAAACATAGGAACAGGTTATGTAAGAGTAGAATGCGCTGATAAGGACTTTAATGTACAATGCAACCCTCGCTTCGGATTCTGCCTGAATCATACACGATTTGTACCAGTTGAACTTGTAGATGTCGCAGGACTTGTACCAGGAGCACATGAAGGAAAAGGACTTGGAAACCAGTTCCTAAGTGACCTGAACCAGGCAGATGTACTGATTCATGTCGTTGATGCATCCGGATCTGCCAATGAACTAGGCGAAACACTAGGTGCAGGAAAACATGACCCAGCAAAAGACGTACGATTCCTTGAAAAAGAGATTGACCTTTGGTACGCATCAGTTCTCTGGAGAAACTGGAGAAAACTTGCGCGCGGCGCACAGATGACCAAAAAAAAGATAGAAGAAGCCATAGCAGACCAGCTCTCAGCAATGAAAGTAACAGAAGACATCGCACTGGATGCGATTGCCGAAGCGGAACTTTCAGGAAATCCAGACACATGGAATGAAGATGACATAAAAAGTCTCTCTGTAATCTTAAGAAAAAAAACAAAATCCATCCTTATTGCCCTAAACAAGATTGATGTTCCAACAGGTCAGAAAAATGTAGAACGACTCAAAAGTGAATTCCCTGACATCATGTTCGTGCCATGCTCATGCGAGACTGAACTCGCACTAAGAGAAGCTGCCAAAAGCGGAATTATCTCTTATGTCCCAGGCAATTCCAGCTTTGATATTCTAAAACCAGACGCCCTGAATGAAAAGCAGAAAAAGGCACTGGATTTTATTTCCATATTTCTTGAGAAGAACGACTCCACCGGCGTACAGCAGGTTCTTGACGCTGCTGTCTTCAAATTTCTTAAATACATTGCAGTATTCCCTGGAGGCGTCAATAACCTGGTAGACAGCAAAGGCAATGTATTACCAGATTGTTTTCTCATGCCGCCAAACACAAATGCAAAAGATTTTGCCTATGCGCTTCATACAGACTTCGGCAAGCATTTCCTTTATGCAATGGATGTGCGGACAAAAAGAAGAATCTCAGGCGAACAGGAACTAAAACACAGGGATGTCGTTGAGATTATCAGCGCTGCCAAGTAAAAACCTCAAAGCGCAACATCCACAGGTTCAAAGAAATAGCAGTTATTCTCATCAAAATAGCCGCACTGGAACTTATCAATAGGAATTCCAGAGCGTACAGAAAGCATAAGCGCATAAAAATACGTCTGAGTTGTCGCGTATTTTTCTTTAACAGCCTTTGGCTTATAGTCAAGAACCTGAATTCTGTCATTAAGGACTTTCAGCACATCAATATGACCAGAAAGTGCGCCATCGTCATTAAATATATCAGTGAAACGAGGATGTTCAGATGAATCAAGCCATATCGGAGTCTCAACAGATATTGTATCCAGATCATTTTCAAGCATATAGACCTGCACTTTAGAGTGAGCTGTCTTGAAGCGCTCCATTGTTTCAAGAGCTGTTGAAGTCTGCTTGCAGAGAATATTTTCATTATCCTCTGTAATATGAACATCTACAGGAAACTTCAGCGCAGATGAACGAGGACCGGTTATGAATTTATCATCCGGACAGGTCTCAAACACACGACCAAGATATGACTTCAACTGAGAGAACCCATTATTGCATGTATTCTCCACATGCGTGAGATTTATCCTATAATGGTAAAACCACCCATGCTTAAAAGACGTCTGGATTATCTGATTTAGAATCAATGTCATTGTACTTATCTCCCATTTCTATTGTTTCCACTCTCTCACTGAATTTTTAGTTGAAGTGATTAATATAGTTTACTTGTGCACTGGAAAAATTAAGAAATCATAGCATATTCTCCTATCGGCACACTCCCACGCCAACAGACTTATAAAGCAAATTTATTAATTATATTGCCATGATACATAATTCTTTTATGCGCAAGTACAAGCACCTATTCCCTCATAAAACAATAAGACCTGCACAAGTTGATTTCATGGAAAAGGCAGAGGACGCCATAAAAGGAGAAAAGTGCCTCATAGCACACGCGCCAACAGGTATCGGCAAGACCTGCGCTGCACTTGTACCTGCGGTCCATGAAAGCATCGAAACTGGAAAGAAAGTCATATTTCTGACACCGCGCCATGCACAGCACAAGATTGTCATTGAGACACTGCGGGACATGAAGAAGAAATCAGGAATGGATATAAAAGTCACAGACCTCATCGGCAGGAAATGGCTTTGCAACCTGCCGGAATCAGAGACCATGTACTCTGCTGACTTTCAGGAATATTGCAGTACTCTTCGCAAAGAGAAACGGTGTGAATTTCATAAGCAGACTTATACAGAGACAATGGCGCCGACAGATCAGGCAATAAAAGTCATGGCTCAGATTGACGCTGAGATAATGCATTCAGAAGATGCGAAAGCGCTTTGCACAAACGTATGCCCCTATGCAATTTTCCTCGAAAGAGCCAGGACCTCAAATGTGATCATCGCAGATTATTTCCACATGTTCCACCCAACAATGTACAAGACATTCCTTGCAAAAATCGGGGCAAAGCTTGAAGATATCATCCTTATTGTTGACGAGGCCCATAACCTGCCTGTGAGAGTGCGCTCACTTCTTTCAATCCAGTTATCAGACAGGCAGGTTTCAGGAGCAATCAAAGAAGCAAATGATATAGATGAAACTGAACTTGCAAAAGACCTTGAATTCATCTACAGGAAACTGAATGATAAAGCACAGAAATTACTCAAGGCATGCAATGAGAAAGTTATCGACATTAACGATATCTGCGAAGCTGTTGAAGAGACATCAGATTATAAATATTTCATCAGGGAACTTGAAAGAACAGCAACAATTGTAAGAGCTGCAAAAAAGAAATCATATCTGGGCGGAATCTCCTCATTTCTTGACAGATGGAAAGAAAAGGGCAAAGAATATGTAAGGATTCTCAAGAAAGTGCCCTCTAAAAGGGGAGGATATATCTATCTTTACACACATGAATGCCTTGACCCGGCAATAGCAACCCGTAGCATACTTAATGGGGTCCATTCATCTATACTCATGTCCGGGACACTTCTCCCGCTTGAGATGTATAAGAATATTTTAGGAGTAGATGAATCTATTGAACTGAAAATGGAATCACCGTTCCCAAGATCAAATAAACTGTCTCTTGTCATCAGGGATGTCACCACAAAATACAGCATGCGCTCAAAAAAAGAATCTGTAAAGATTGCAAATTATCTTGTACAGATAATCAATTATACAAAAGGAAATGTTGGTGTATTTTTCCCATCTTATTTCATGAGAGACGAGATATATGATATTCTTTCAGGATCAATTGAGAAGCACGCGCTTCTTGAGAAGCAGAATATGACTAAAGAAGAAAAGTATGGACTTTTAAGTGAATTCGTGAGATTGAAAGACACCGGCGCTGTACTTTTTGCAGTTGTAGGAGCAAATTTCTCAGAAGGCGTAAGTTTTGATGGCAGAATCATGAATGCATCAGTCATTGTAGGACTGCCTTTGCAGAGACCGGATATTTTATCTGAAAGTCTGATAAGTTATTATGATGAAAAATTCAGTAAAGGATGGGAATACGGATATGTAAACCCATCCATGAACAGGGCTGTACAGGCAGCAGGAAGATGCATACGATCTGAAAAGGAGCGCGGTCTGATTGTATTCATGGATGGAAGATATCTTTGGAAGAATTATAATAAGGTCATACCAAGCGATTATGAACTTACTATCTCACAGGACATCAAAAAGGAGATATGCGAATTTTTTGTAGATAAAGGTACGCTAGGAGCTTATTCCTAATTTTCAGAATCTATATCACACGCTTCTTTTGCTCTTTGATTTTCGGGTCGCTCTCATCCCAGATTTTACTGCATCCAGAACAGACATAGCCGCCGTACATACTTAGATGTGACATATATTTCATATTATCTGAACCGCAATCAGGACATCTGATTTTATTTTCATTTCTGATTCTGTCAAGCAGAGAGTCATATGCCATGATACCTTATTGAACCAGTAACTTTTTATGATTTCGGAGTTAGACATTCATATCGAATTTTTAGCTATTGACAATTCGAAAGATAGATAAATGTTTTTGATTATTTGTATATATAAAAGCTTTGTGTGATAATATGTTTCTCTATCCTGACCCTAAAACAATAAACATCGCCGGTGTGAAAATTGGCGGGCAGCCCGGGGAAAATCCCCCTGTACTCATCGGCACAATCTTTTATGAAAAACACAAGATACTAACTGCAAACGGGTTTGATAAAAAAGGCGCAGAGAACTTAATCAACAAGCAGGTCGAGTCATCAGAAGAGACAAAGATACCCTCAATAGTAAATGTATTTGGCAATGACATAGATAATTTCAAAAAGCGCATAGATTTTGTAGCAGAACACTGTAAATTGCCGATCATGATTGATTCACCAGACTATGGTATTAGAATTGCAGGACTTAAACATGCAGAAGATACCGGACTTTGCAAGAGAATAATATATAATTCAATCAATCTTTCAGTCAATAAGGACGAGATTGAGGCATTAAAAAATTCTTCAGTTGACAGTGCAATTGTTCTTGCATATAATCCTACAGACTCATCTCTTGAAGGGAAACTGAAGTTTCTTGAAAAAGAAGGAGCTTTTGGGAAGGGAATGCTTGATGTCGCAAAAGATGCAGGCATTAAGAATATTTTAGTAGATACAGCTATGACCCCGCTTTATCATGGAGCAGGCATTGCCCTTAAAAGCATTGTATCATGCAAATCAAAATTCGGATATCCCACAGGGTGTGCTACGCATAATGCTGCTGTGTCATGGTCTTGGCTTTCTAAAAGACCCGCAAAGAGCATAGTTGACGTTTCTTCTAATATCATGCCAGTTATGCTGGGCGCTGATTTCGTACTTTACGGACCTATAGAATATGCAAATCGCGTATTTGATATCGTCGCATTTGCAGAAATTGCCATTGAAGAGGCAATGGACAGCATGACGAATATCAAAGGGATTGAGCTTTGATTTTGTAAGTCCAGTCATTATTGTCTCTTTTCTTTGGAAGTATGGTTAGGGACTAATGGATTGAGTAAAAGGGTTCTTAAGAGATGACCAGGAGAGAATTATTTCGTTTTACCTGCTTTTTTTGAAATCCGAGACACTGTCGCGGAAATTTTGGAAGGAAATATAAATTAGTGCTACTAAGAATTGACTAGAAAAGTGTAAAAGCTTTAGTATAAGATAGAAGGAAGGTTTTTATTATGGTTGTAGTTTACCAGGCAATCTTTGAATATGAAAAAGAGAAGAATAAGTTGTTTCTTACACAGATATTGTCCGATGGCAGTCATGACAAGAGTCTTGTTAATCTGAAAGATGTTGAGCACATAGAAAAAATGTGTAAGGATTTTGACTGGAATCAATCCTCTAGTTTATCCCAACAGGTCGGTGAGAAGATTTTTAATCTTCTTAATGGCGACAGGCAAACACTGACACGTTCCCTTGAAAAAGCAGATGCTAATGGTGAATGTCTCCAGATACAGATTAGACCAGACGGACCGGTGTCTGATTTACCATTTGAGTTGCTTTATGATCAGAATTATCTTGCGCTTTCCCGTGCACATATTGTGCACCGTATTTCAGATTGGGGGTGCGATAAAAATCCGAAACCAAAGAGTCGTCCTCTTAAAATATTGTTTATAGCATGTTCGCCGGATAATGGTTCCCACACCCTTGATTTTGAGAAAGAAGAAGAAGCAATATATGAAACTACAAAAGGTATACCTGTTGAGATAGATGTGGAAGACACTGGTTCACTGAAAGGACTTGGCGAAATCCTTGTACATAATGAGTATGATGTTATTCATCTTTCTGGGCATGCAGGTATAAATGATGATGGTACGCCCTTTTTTATAATGGAAGATGAAGAAGGTTTGCCTATTCGTGTCACGCCATCAGAACTGTGGAGTAAACTCAAGTTGAGCCCGCCGCGCCTGCTATTTCTTTCCGGCTGCAGTACAGGAAAGATTTCTCCACATACGGCTGCAGTCTCATTTGCTCAACATCTTGTGGACAATCACAGTTCTACTGTTCTGGGTTGGGGATTGCCAGTATCAGATACTGGCGCGTCTTTCGCAGCCAAGCAACTGTATTTTGAGTTAAGCAGGGGAAAAGACATTCTTGAGTCAGTACACTTCGTCCGTGATGAGCTTTATGAGCATCACAAAACGGTTTGGTCTCTGCTTCGTTTATTTTCCGATGGTATTCCTCTAAATATACCATTAGTTAAAGAAAATCAGAAAGTGCGAGCGAAACCAAGAGATATTCAATATGAGTATTTACGTGGTAGTCAGGTAAAGATTCTAAAAAAAGGTTTTGTAGGCAGGCGAAGACAGATTCAACAGGGTATCAGAAGTTTAATAAAGAATGAGGAGAAAATCGGTTTGCTTTTGCATGGAACCGGCGGCTTGGGCAAGAGTTGCCTAGTCGGCAAGTTTTGTGAGAGACTGAAAGACCATACATTAATTATTGTTCACGGTAAGCTGGATGCGATTACTTTTTGTGATGCATTAAAGAAAGGGTTTGTGCGCGGAGAAGATGAAAAGGGCTTAGAGATATTAAAAGAAGATACAAAGTTGCCTGATAAACTTCAAAAAATGTGTTCTTCATGTTTTCAGGAAAAAAACTATCTAATCATCTTGGATGATTTTGAACAGAATATGCCTGCAGCTAAAGAAGGACGGTTTGATGTTTCTTCTGGAGCTTTAGAACTTCTGGAGACATTGCTGAAGTATCTGCCTGACAGCGCCAAGATGAGCCAGCTTATCATCACATGTCGTTACACTTTTTCTCTTACCTGCAATGGAATCAATCAGGTTGAGCACAAGCTTGAATCTATTGGTTTGACGAGTTTCCAGGGTGCTGATGAGCGAAAAAAAGTACCTGAACTTAAGCACATTGACAATTATCCTGATCCTGAAATTCGACAGCAGATAATTGAAGCAGGGCGTGGGAATCCCCTCCTGATGGATGAGTTAAATACATTGCTTGGGGAATCTAAGGACTTGGATATTATTTCTCTCTTATCAGCAGTTAAAGACAAGCAGGACGAATTTGTCCAGAACCTTATTTTAAAAAAAATATTAGAGAGCCAGTCAGATGAATTCCATGAGTTTATGAGACGTTCTGCTGTTTTTCGACTTCCTGTTCTTAAACAGGGACTTGGACTTGTGTGCAAGGATATGGATGATTGGGATTCACATATAACTCAGGCAGTTCGTCTAAGTCTGATGGAACAGGAGGGTAATGGCAAGAGCAATGTTCTTTACTGGGTGACTCCCCTGCTGCGCGAGAGTATATTCCGGGAACTGGAAGAAAAGGACAGAAAAATGTTTCACTGTGCGGCTGCCTCATATTACAAGAATATTATCTCTTCTGATTCTGGTTATGCACCGATTATTGCCATAGAGTTAATAGAGCATGCTTTGCATGCAGGGATGGATAGGGATGCGATTAAAGAAGGAGGCAGGTTGCTGTCTTATTTACGTGGGGTTCTAGCCTACAAAGAAGCTTTGTCAATAGGTAATTCGATTATTTCCAGAATATATAATCCTGAGAAAGATGAGAAATATTCAAAATTATTGTTTGAATTGGCGTGGCTATCTAAGGATTTCGGAGACGCAAAAAAAGCGAAAGAATATTATGAGCAGATACTATCAATCGACAAGGAACTATATGGAGAGAGAGATCCAAATGTGGCAACAGTCCTTAGTAATATTGGGGGAGTATGGAACGATCTCGGGGACGCAAAAAAAGCAAAAGAATATTATGAGCAAGCACTATCAATCAATAAGCAAGTATATGGTGAAAGACATTCAAGCGTGGCAATAGACCTCAGCAATCTTGGATTAGCATTGCGTGATCTCGGAGACGCAAAGGAAGCACTAGATTATTTCGAGCAGGCACTATCAATCGACAAGGAAGTATATGGTGAAAGACATCCAACTATGGCAATAATACTTAGCAATCTTGGAGGAGTATTGCGCGATCTCGGGGACGCAAAAAAATCAAAAGAATATTATGAGCAGGCACTATCAATCGACAAGGAAATATATGGTGAAAGACATCCGAGCGTGGCAACAAGGCTCAACAATCTTGGATTAGCATGGTGCGATTTTGGAGACGCAAAGAAAGCAAAAGATTATTATGAGCAGGCACTATCAATCACTAAGGAAGTCTATGGTGAAAGACATCCAAACGTGGCAATAAGCCTCAGCAATCTTGGAGCAGCATGGCGCGATCTCGGAGACGCAAAAAAAACGAAAGAATATATTCAAGAGGCACTATCAATCGCTAAGGAAGTATATGGTAAAAGACATCCGAACGTGGCAACGATACTCAACAATTATGGAATAGCTTGGAGCGAACTTGGAGACGCAAAGAAAGCGAAAGAATGTCTTCAGGACGCGTATGAAATATTTCTGGAGTTCTATGGAGACGAACATCCTGACACTATTAATGTTAAGAGACACCTTGAGATTTTAAAAAAAGAAATTTAGTGAAATGAAAAGATTGGTTCTATCTAATCTATTTGAAAAAAAGTAAAAGCTAAACTATTTAAAGTTTCGGTTTAAGATTATATAATCGTGTACCGAAAAGAATTTATCAATCGAAAAGAAGAACTTGCGTTTCTGGATTCAATATATGATAGAAATGGCTTTGAATTTCTGGTTGTTTCAGGCAGAAGGAGAACCGGGAAAAGCAGGTTGCTAAAGGAATTTGTAAACAGGAAAAACAGGGAGTACCTTTTTTTGCTTTGTGAGGACAGGAAATGGCAGGTAAATCTTGCAAAATTCAATAGCATGATATCAGAATATTTTAATATCCCAAACGCAGATTTTAAAACTTTTGCAGATTGTTTTAAGTATATTTTAACCCAGAAAAAAGAAAGAATTATCATAGTGATTGATGAATTTTCTTATCTCATCAAGAAAACAGATATTGTTGCGGAATTTCAGACTATCGTTGATGAGATTCTTGTAGATTCCAATATTATGTTAGTGCTTTCAGGTTCTGCGGTAAGCATGATGAACAAGAAAGTATTGGGATATAAGTCACCGTTATATGGAAGGACAACAGGCAATATCTTTTTGCAGCCAATGAAGTTCAGGAACCTGTCTGAATGGTTTAATTTTGCCAGTACAGAGGAGTTAATTAAAATATATAGTGTTTGTGATGGAATTCCAAAATACCTGGAGTTTTTTTACGGACAGAATATAGAAAAAGAAATACTTGAAAATGTTTTTAATCCGAATTCTTTCTTATTCAGGGAACCGAAACTGCTACTGGAGGAAGAATTAAGAGAGCCAGAGACATATCTGCAAATTCTTGAAGCTATTTCTCTTGGACACACAAAAGTTGTTGAAATAGCAAATTACAGTTATATGGAAGCAAAAGATATTTCAGCATATTTATTGATTTTAATGGATATAGGCTTTATTGAGAAGGAATATTCTGTTCTGGATAAGAAAAGAGCAAGAGGTATCTATAAAATGAAAGATAATTTCTTTAGTTTCTGGTTCAGGTTCATCTCAAGGCATTATGGAAAGATCGAGGTTAATGAGCCAGAGGAAGGCATACACAATTTTAAAAAGAATTTCAACCAGCATCTAGGCTTTACTTTTGAAAAAGTCTCGGGGGAATTCCTGGTTGAAAACACAGGCAAGCTGCCTTTCAGGTTTACAAAAACAGGAAGATGGTGGCACAAGGATAAAGAGATAGACATTGTCGCTGTGAATGATGAGACAAAGCAGATTTTGTTTATGGAATGCAAGTGGAAGAATCTTATGGGAAAACAGGCAATAAAGATTCTTGGAGATCTGAAGGAAAAGTCGAAGTATGTTGACTGGAATACAAATAAAGAAAAGGAGTACTTCGGACTGATTGCAAAAAAGATTGAGAATAAAGCTGAATTGAGAAAAGAAGGTTTTATTATTTTTGATCTGGATGATTTTTAGCTAAAACGTATGGACTTAAGCAAAACTGAATGAGATGATTTTTAGTACCTAATATTTGATCGCTGTTAAGAAAGATATTTGATTGCACTAAACGTGGTTAGAAATTTAAAGCTTGAATTGACACTACAATCATGGTTCTGATACGCGCGAAAGACACCGAAGATGCATGGCGAAAAGCAGTAAGTGCAATATATTCCAATGGCGACCACCTTACAACAGAAGACAAAGACAAGACAAAGGAGATACTTGGACTCACCGTCAAGATTGCTAATCCATCCATGGGCGATAAAGAAGTACCGAAACAGTACCCATTCAAAGGAAGAGCGCTTAAAGACTATATTGACCAGCTTATGACACCAGAAAACCATTGGAACTTCGAATATACTTATGGCGAGCGCATCTGGAATTGGGATGGAAAGATTGACCAGATACAGCTTGCGATTGACAGGATATCAGAAAACATCCACACAAGAAGAGCAACATGCGACCTTGCTATCCCTTATAAAGATACAGTCTCAAACGACCCGCCATGCCTTCGCATAATTGACTTCAAAATTCGGGAGTTTCAGACCGCACCCATGCTGCCGCCTGTCAAAAAACTCATGATGACTGTGCTTTTCAGGTCTCATGATATTTTCGGTGCATCTTATGCCAACTGGATTGCACTTGGAAATCTGCAAAAGTATGTTTGTGATAAAGTTTCAAAGAAAAACGGCAACAACATTGTCCCAGGCGAGATTCATAGCTATTCTGTCTCCGCGCACATTTATGAAAGAGACTTCGAAGGCGCAAAAAGTGTTTTAGATGAGACTCAAGACAGGTAAATCAGTCAACTTTTTCAAGAGATATTCTTTTCAGGTCTGCATCAATTGAAGCGACTTTTACTTTGACTATATCGCCGACAGATATCAGATCTGCCGGGTTTTTCACAAATTTCCTGCTCAGCTTCGAGATATGTATCAGACCATCCTGATGAACACCAATATCTACAAAAGCGCCAAAATTAACTACATTAGTCACTGTGCCATCAAGAATCATATCTTCTTTCAGATCGCTTATTTCATTTATACCTGCCTGAAATTCTATGCTTGTGAATGTCTTTCTAGGATCAAGACCCGGCTTCTTTAACTCATCAAGTATGTCCTGTAATGTCAGGATACCATATTCTTCTGTGACATAATTTTCAATCCTGATAGTTGATATGATTTTTTCACTCCCGATGATTTCACTTACGCAAAGATTATTGTCTTTCGCTATTTTTTCTGTGATAGAATATGTTTCCGGATGTATTGCTGAATTATCAAGTGGATTTTTGCTATTCCTGATTTTCAGAAATCCCGCACATTGCTCAAAGACTTTCGCACCAAGAGCAGGTACTTTTTTCAATTGCTCCCTGCTTTTGAAAGAACCATTATCTGTCCGGTATTTTACGATGTTTACTGCAAGAGACGGACCGATACCAGATACATGCAAGAGCAGTTCAGAAGATGCAGTATTTAACTCCACACCCACATAATTGACACATGATTCTATTGTCTCATCCAGTGACCCTTTAAGGTCATGCTTATCAACATCGTGCTGGTACTGACCGACACCAATTGATTCAGGCTCAATCTTCACAAGCTCTGCCAGCGGATCCTGTAGTCTTCTTGCGATGCTTATCGCGCCGCGGACAGTGACATCCAAATCAGGAAACTCTTTTATAGCAATCTTGGATGCAGAGTAGACAGATGCCCCAGCTTCACTTACGACAATAGATTTTGATTTAAGATTCTGTTTTTTTATAAGGTCTCTTACCAGCATATCTGTTTCTCTTGACGCCGTACCATTGCCGATAGCTATAAGTTCTACATCATATTCTTTTATGAGTTGAAGCAGTATCTTTCCTGCTTCCTCTGCTCTTTTCTGCGGTGCATGTGGATATATTGTCTCTGATTTTTTGAAGTCACCTTTTGAATCAACTATCGCAATCTTACATCCTGTCCTATATCCAGGATCAAGTCCCATCACAGACTTGCTGCCAGCAGGCGCTGCCAAAAGAAGATTTTTCATATTTTTTGAGAATACGCTTATTGCCTCTTTCTCAGCTTCCTTGATTTTCAGATTGAACACCTCTTTTTCTATTGAGGGAAAGATAAGCCTTTTGTAACTGTCCTTTATTGCTGTCTTTAGCTCAGGTGTGAATATGGAATTCTTATTTCTGATTACTCTTGATTCTATAATCGAGATCATATACTCTTCATCAATCTCGATTTTCCATGACAGGACATTCTCCTTTGTTCCCCTCCTGATTGCAAGCATCCTATGAGACAGCGATTTTCTCAATAATTCCTTATGGCTATAGTAATTATTATATTTGGATTTTTTCTCTACCCAGTCTTTCTTTGCTTTGGATACAATAAGACCACCCCTCTGGACATTATTTCTGACCCGACCGCGAATGGATTCTTTATCTGCAATTCTTTCAGCGATTATATCAAATGCGCCATTGATAGCATCATCATAAGTCTTGACACCTTTTAGAGGGATTATAAATTTTTGGACAATTTCTTTTTTCGATCCATTCGTGTATTTTTCACTGTAAATTATATCTGCGAGCGGCTCAAGTCCTTTCTCCCTTGCGACAGACGCCCTTGTCTTCTTTTTGAGCTTATATGGAAGATACATATCTTCAAGTCTTGTCTTGTCTGTGCATTCCCGGATCTTTTCTTTAAGTTCAGATGTGAGCTTGTTTTGACTCTTGACTGATTTCAGGATTGTCTCCTTTCTTTTCTCAAGCTCTTTATAGTATTCCAGTTTTTCATGTATTGAGCGAATTTCTGTTTCATCAAGACCACCTGTCCTCTCTTTGCGGTATCTGGCGATAAATGGTGTAGTTGCACCATCAAGAAAGAGTGAGACCGTACTATTGACTGCCGTATCTCTCAGCCCAAGATCTTTTGCAATGTTCTTTGTTATGAATTCAGCGCTCATCATAATCCCTCCAGGAGATCAATTTGTTTTCTTAATCGTATATAATATGTATCAACCGACGATTGAATCTGCGGAAATTTAATGCAATGTGTGTATTTCCTATACCCTTCTTTTATGCAATTGTTGTAAAGGGAAACTTGGAAAACTCCAATATTACAACAAATTTCCATGAGTTTTGATGTTTTTATATGTTTGTTTTGTTATACAAGAGGTGTTCTATTTATGATAATAAAAAACAAGATATGCAAAGTTTAAACACGATTATTATAATCATATTTAAACAAATTGACAGACGATTCCTGACATTTTGCCCATGCAAGAATATAAACACCTAAGCACCATAATAGTTGATGGATTTGCCATTGGGAATTATTTTCGGTTTAATTGCAATGCTTGCATATGGACTGAGCGGGGCGATTGCCAAGGTTCCGATTAAGAAACTTGGAGCTATCAGGACTATATTTTTCAGAAATCTTTTTACGAGCACGATGCTTCTTTTCATAGTGTTATTTTTTATAGAAACTAGCACTTTTTCTCTGACTTATATTTTGATTGCTTTTGTCATCTCTTTTATCGGCTATATCCCATTTTTCACTTTTTTTAAAGCTGTCAAGGCAGGTAAGATCGGAGTTGTGATGCCGATTGCGAATTCATCTGTTGTTTTCACAGTACTTTTTTCGATTCTTTTTTATGGGGAATCGCTTTCAGGAATACAACTGCTCTCAATCATACTGATTATAGGCGGCATCATGCTCGTATCTGTGGATTTTTCTGACCTGAAAAATTCAAACCTGTTCAACGTTTCAAGCGGAGTACCCTACGCTTTAGTCACCTGTTTTTTGTGGGGTCTTGTTTATTTTTTGTTTAAGATTCCTGTTGATGTTTTGGGACCGATACTATCTTCATTCATGATTGAGTTTGGGAGTCTGTTTTTTAGTGCAATTCATCTGAAGGTACTAAAAAAAGGTTTTGGTGTTCCTCAAGTGAAATACTGGATTTATATTTTCTTTGTAGCGCTCACCGGCGCAATAGGTACCTTAGCTTATAATTTCGGGATACAGGTTGCAGACGTCAGTATTGTTGCAGCGCTTACTTTCGCTAATCCGCTTGTGGCTGCTGTTTATGCGCGACTAGTGTATAAAGAGAAATTAGGGAGTTTGCAGTATTCTGCCATGGGTTTGATACTTTTAGGAATTATTTTGATTAGTTACTTTTAGTGATTGATAGAGTTGATAGCTGAGTTTTTAATATTGTTCAACTATAGTGAAGGCATGAAATAAATAAGCAATCATCATCATACTAAATCGCATCAAGTGATTTATGTATGCGAGACATTGCATCTAAATTATAATATTCAATATCCCGTTCTATGGATCTTGAACCTTCTTTTTGAACTTGTCGGAAATCCCGACAGGTTGATTTCTGTGATACTAAATCATCCCGCAACCCCTCCTTGGAAATACCCTGTCGATTATTGTAGACTCACTTCTTAACAAGAAGCCCATAAACAACCAAAAAACCAATCACACTAGAATAAAACACCCCAAGAGGAATACCCGTACCGAACAAAAGGACTTCTTTCATTATAGTGATATGAGTATTTATAGGAAGCACCCATGCAAGCGCCTGAACAAACCCAGGCATAAACTCAACAGGAAAGAATATACCCGAAAGAAACATCAATGGCAGTGCCAGTATAAGCGCAAACAAAACAGCAATACCCTCATTATCACTTAAGATACCGATAAGCATACCAATGATCGTATCTGTAAATGATATCAACAATAGCGCAATCAAAAGACCAGACAGCGATATGTCAAACGCCGCGCCTCTCACTGCAAACAATACAAACAGGATTGCGAACTGGGACAGGGTGATTATGAAGAAGAATATGAGTTTTGAGAGAATATATGCCCAAAGAGGTGTTGTTGATGCTTTTATCCTTGTTATGAAATTTGTTTTCTTATCATATATTATGCTCGTACCTGCAAGCATGAGGATTATGAAGAACGCCACTATCGGAAAAAGATAGGTTATTACTACATCTTCAGAATTTCGGATAGCATAAATACCTTTCTTCTGCGTCATTATAGGATTTACAAGAAAATCTGTATCCACTCTGGAGATCATATCAAGAGAATCATCAACTTCCAAAAGCCTTTGTCTGAGAGGTCGTATACTTGCGCTCCCGATATTTTTATCCGCAATATCCACAAACGCAATAGCCACACCCAAATCATCTTTCATTGACTTTGTATTGACTTTTATCCCGTCATTTGCAATACCCAGTATTTCCCTCTTGTAATCTATGAGCGCATCATCAATTTTCCAGCCCAGGAAATTCGAGAATGCGATATTTGTATTATCATGATATATCTGGATATAGCTTCTTTCGAAATTTCTTATATTCTCACTGAAACCCTCTTCAATAACCATACCAAAGACACAATCACCTGATTTTATTTTTGATATGAGCTCATCCTCACACTTATCCGTATCAAGCAGAGTAATTTTGAACCCTTCAATATCTGTAAGTGCAGTAAGTATGTCTTCACTTTCCTGCGTATTATCAAAATCGCAGACCGCAATACTTTTGCCTGCGAACTGTGGGTTCATGCTTGAGAGATATATAAGTGAAAGAATTATAGGTAATGCAAGTGCAAGATACAGGTATTTTTTTCTTCTCAAAAGCAAAGCAATATCTCTTTTTACAAGCCCGGCTATCTTTTGCGGGATATTTAAGATGTTTTTTGCATACGTCATATTCATCACTTCATATTCCTGTTCTCAAAAAAATTTCATCAAGATTTGGCTCACGAAAACTAATGATTTTATAGTCAAGTTTCAGTTTATCAAGATGGCGCAGAAGATAGTTTTTCTGCCCTTCGGTATCAATTGAAAACATGATATCACGACTATAGATATCAAGTATTTCAACAGTTTTTTCACTGCAATATCTTTTGATTTCTACAATATTTTTCTGGCTAAGGTGTCTGAACTTAATCTCAAGAATATAATGTGTATGCAGCTTTTGCTTTATGTTCTCTACTTTGCCATGCAAAAAAACATCCCCATCCTTCAGTATCACTATTTTATCTGCATATGCTTCGCTTTCTGTGAGCATATGCGTTGTAAGGATTATTGACTTACCTGCTTTCTTCTGCTGCTCAAGGAATTGCCATAGAAGTTTACGGTTATAGAAATCAAGACCGACAAATGGTTCATCAAGTATCATTATTTTAGGATTGTGGAGAATCGATACGGCAATATTCAGGCGCACTTTCTCCCCGCCGGAAAGCTCATGAGGATAAGCTGTTCGTGAAACATCCAGACGCATTTTTTTCAGGAGCATTGCCCCCCTTTTTAATGCCTTTTCTTTCGTGATACCGTAAAGTGCGCCAAGATAGATAAGGTTTTCAGCGATTGTAAGATCAGGTATTAGTGATATTTCCTGTGGCACATAGCCAATATCCTCTTTTGCAAACAATTTGTTTTTCCCAAGTATTCTTATTTCCCCTTTATAGCTTTTGGCAATCACACCAGCAATAAGATTTAAAAATGTTGATTTACCTGACCCTGACTTGCCTATGATTGCCACGATTTTTCCACCATGGACTTTGATATTGACATTTTTTAGTACAGACCTGTTCGCATAAGAAAAGCCAAGATCCCTTGTTGCCAGAGGTATTTTTTCTTTTGTTATTCTCTCCAAAAGACCCTTTATTCTGCTTAAAGGGCTCTCTTTTTTTTCTTTTTTTCTTTTTGTCATAATCATCACTCTGGCGTCGTTACTCTATTGGAGTGATAATTTTATAATGTTATTCTTTTCGTAACTACTCAGGCATCTCATCATCAAAATCGCCCACAGTATCTCGATTTACTCTAGATTTCACGATATCTGATAAATTATTGTGATAATCGTAACAGGGTTAAAGGGTGTTGTTTTGATCAGCGGTCGTTGACACAATATGAGGTATGGTTCCAAACCAATTTTTAGGTTCGAAAACCCATTTTAACCAAGTTTCTTACACAACAAATTCTTTAAACTGGAATTATAGCAAACCAAGAAAGTAATGCGACTTTTCTACCTCAATCTTTCTAATGCCTCAAGACTACAAATACTCATAATCTGTTCTGACGATGTCTGTTTTGCGAATCTGCTCATTGAACTGGCTAACTGATTCGTGCTTGAAAAATTACGATTGTTCAATAATTTCCTGCGTTCATAATTCCACCATTGTTCCTGCGGATTCAGATCCGGTGAATACGGCGGCATGAATTCAAGTTGAATATTCGGGTGCCGACAAATGAATTCATTGACTTTTCGTGCCTTGTGTACAGGAAGATTATCAAGATACAATTTAACGTTTTTATTGTGGTATTTTTTGGCTATTTTATTGAGGAAACGAATAAATGCGGGCGTCTTTGATTCTTTTGAAGTCATTTGGATTATATCTCCATTATTTGGGCAGACTGCACCAAAACAGTTGAGTCTCTGCCTGTTTCTTTGGGGTGCTTTTACCTCAAGCCTTTTTTTCAATGTCCATCCATAACCCTTGCGTGCAGAACACCATGCAGACATTTCATCCTGAAAAAGTATTATTGCAGAACCTATTTTGTTTTCTTCAAAAAACTTCTTTGCAAATGCTCTCTGTTTCTCTATATCTGCTTCTGGAAATACTATTACTGCTTTCACATATCTCGCATCAATCAGTTTAAGATATTTCCTCAGAGTTTCACGTGATATGTCTTTATCTTGCTTCCTGAAGTACATCTGAAGTTCTTTTGTGTCCCAAAAAGAGGCATTGATTCCGTGTTTTTTTGGATTGTTTTCTTCCAATAAGCTCTTTATTACTTCTTTGCCTTTACCTGAAAGTATTGGTGGACGACCGGATTTTGGCTTATCTTGAACAACCCTTTCTTTTTTCCATCGTTCTATCCATCTATAAATTGTGGATTCATCTACGCAAAATATTTCAGAAACAGTAGATGCAACGTATCCTTTAGATATGGCATGAAGTGCCAGATATCTGACCTTTTCTTTTGCGTCTTTACAAGCGGCAGCTAACTCACGAAGCGCCTGTTCATCTTTCTCAAACATAATAAAATTATGGTCATAACTCATATTTCTATTTTTCGGTCAGTATTCGCAAAACTTCATTGGATTGCTATAATTCTAATTTTTCTTCTATCTCTTCTAAAGCCGTTACTAGTTTATCTGTATCTTGTTTTGTTCTTACAGAGATTCTAATAAATTTTCCATCTTCTAAGCCTTTTTTATTTTTAAAATCTTTAATAAAAAGATTAAATTCATTAAAGAGTTTTATCGTCAATTCTCTTGAATCAATCTTCTCAGTAACCAATTCACACAATATGAAATTTGCACAGGGTTCGTAAATTTTCAAAAAATTTAAATTTTTAAGTTTCTTCTTTAAATAATCTCTATCTGAAACAATTTTTTTTATTGAGGATTCATAAACTGAATCATACTTTGTAAATAATTCAATAAACATTTCTGCAATTGAATTTATATTCCAAATGGGCAATCCTTTTTTAATTTCTTTTTTAACTAATTCATTTTTAGTTAAAATGTAACCTAATCTTATGCCTGGAACTCCAAATTCCTTACTTATACTTCTGATAATTACTAAATTAGAAAATTCCGCAATAAGCTTTTGACATGAATATTTTTCTTTATTATCTGCAAAATCAATAAATGATTCATCGACGAAAACTAAAACCTCAGACCCTGCATTTTCTAAAACATAACGAATATCATCATTATCAAGAATTTGTGATGTAGGATTATTTGGATTTATTAAAAGAACAGAATTACTATTTGATGATTTTATGGAGTCAACCAACTTAACAACATCTATTTTGAAATCATTTTTTTTATCTAATAAAAATAAATTAATTTGATTTTCTTTTAATTGTCCAAAATATTCGTCAAAACTAGGAATTGGAATTGTGATTTTTTGTATTAATCTAAGATTAATAAGTCTGATCAATTCAGAAGCCCCATTGCCCACAATTAAATCAGTATACTCAAAATCATCTTCAAACCATCCTGATAAAAGCTTTGCTATCTCTTTTTGAGTCGATGGATAATAATTTATCAGTTTTGGAAGCTTGTTTTGTAAAATCTCATATATTTCTTTGTTTGGGAAGTATAGATTGTATAAGTAACAAAAATCCACGAAATCATAATTCCAGTAACCACCATATCGATTTTCTATATTTTCAAGGTAAGAATTACCCTCTGAAAAGATTATTGATGCTTTTTCCAAATCGTTTACATCATCTATCTCATACCAATTGACATTCTTTACTAAATGAGAATAAAGTTTGACCCCTAGATTAGTTAAAGTTCCAAGAACAACTTCATAATAATCATCTCTCCCATGAATGCTAATATGATCATCTAAACTGGGTATGAAATATTTATCCAAAAAATCTTTTTTAAATAAGTAGATATTAATTGTTTTATATTTATCCTTAAAATAATCTTTTTTTTGTTCCTGATTTTTTGACCCAATAAAACGATTTATTCTTTTGGTGTTTTCATTCATAGTAACTACAGTACCCGTAATATCTTCATTATATTTTGCAACTAATACCATATTAGAAAGATCAGAATCAATAAGTGGCATCAATAATTCTTTTTCAAATATAACGTCTCCTTCAAGTAAAATGACATCATTTTCAATATAGTCTTTTGCAAGCCATAAAGAATATATATTATTAGTTGAAGCATAATCTTTATTTAATACATAAGTTATTTTCATACCTTTGTAGGACATTCCAATATGTTCTTTTATTTTTTCAGCCTTATACCCAATTACAATTATTACCTCATAAATTTGGTTTAATTCCGCGAGATTATTTAATGCTCGTTTTATAATTGTTTCACCGCAAACTTCAATCATCACTTTTGGAATCTTATTTGTAAATGGAAATAATCTTTTTCCATTTCCAGCTGCTAAAATTACTGCCTGCATTTCATTTTTCATTTCCATTTTTAATCGCCTACTATCTTAATATAATTCTTTAGTAAATTATTTGCTTGTTTTATTGAATCATTTAAAGATTCCCTGGACTTCTCAACAATCATCAAATTACCAAGTTCTGTTTTATTTTTAATTACCTTGGCTCCTGGTTTTAACTGTCCAACCAACGCGATTCCTTTGCGGTTAGCAAATATCTTTTGAACATCATTTAATATACTCAAATTGTCAATAACACCATCGGATTTTGAACGTAACATTCGTTTATACCAAAAAAAATCCAGAGGTTCACTCCATAAGTTATACCCATGAAATGTTCCATCCTGAATAGCCATAACTTCTAAATCCAGTATTGAAGGATGATTTTGTGGTCTGAGCTGATCCATAGTTAAAAGTCTATTAGCAGTTGTTCCTGCATATCTTCCGTTAATTTCACAAAAAAAGACATTGTTATTTTCATCAACAATTATATCAATACTAAAATATCCACGCATACCTTTTTTTGCAATTTCCCTCCCAACAATTTTAGCAAGATCATAACATTGATTTTTTGTTTTATCATTTAAAATTGTCGGATATGTTGCACCTAAACACTGTAATCCATTCAATATTTGATCTGCAAGACCAAAAACAATGATTTCTTTTTCATTTGCAACTAATATATCGATACTTGGTGAAGCTTTTTTCTCAATAATCCTTGCAAGTATTAATTTTTCATCGTCTATTTTTTCAAAATATTTCTCTAAGTCTCCTTTTGTAGCATGTATTTTTACACCGGAACCTGCACCACCAAACGCTAATATTGTAATTACACCCTCTTCTGTTTTGAATCTTTCAGAAGGCGAAAAACAAAAACTCGCTTTGGCTTCTGTACTATCATTAGAGCCAAAAACAATTGTTCTCGACGAACCTTCTGCCAACCTTTCTCCGGAAGCAACTATTCAGCTTGCTGAACAAATAAAAAATTTAAAAAATCAAGGTTTTG
>DAOWAN010000174.1 GCA_030634545.1 Candidatus Nanohalarchaeota archaeon | reverse complement strand
TTTTAAGATCACAAACCTAACAGGATTGAATAATTGCGGAATGAAGAGGTTGAGTAAATGAAACAAGAATTAAAAATCGGAGTAGCACAAGCTGCAATATTAACCAGTGTAGCTAAATCACCAAAATCAACATCAGGAATCGCAAAAGATTTATGGGGAGACATCTATAAGATCTCAGACAGGAAAGCAAAGGATAGAATGCTAACATATATCTCAAACTCAATCAGCAGAATGGCAAAGTATTATTTTCTAGTTAAGCTAAACTCTAAGTGGCACATCACGATCCCAACAGGAAGAAGTGTAGTCACATCAATTTCTACCCGCGAAAAATCCTTAAGCAGCCTGCGATAAGCAAACTCCGTAAATCGGTAATAATCTCCTGGCTCATCATGAAGCGGATAAAGAAACGGCGTATTAATGATAGCCACACCCCCCTTCCTCAAAACCCTGTATATCTCAGAAATCGCCTTCTCAATCTCAAAAACATGCTCAAGAACAGAAACACACACCACACAATCAAAACTGCCATCCTTATACCTCAGATCGCGAACATCTGCAACCTCATCAATCCCGCTACACTCTTCAATATCCGTCGAAACAACGTCACATCCCACAAAAAGATGCTTATAAGAAAGCGGTCCTGCACCCAACTCCAAAACCCTGCCTGAACACACCTCATTTACAATCCTCCTAAATTTCCGGTCAAACAAAAAGCGAATAACACTGATTCTACAAAAAAACGGTACAGGCATATAACTCATCTATAAACAAAAACATATATATATTCGCTTCAGGACAAATCATACATTCTAAGCCTCCCAAAAGAAAAATAACCCTCCTTATCAGGATAATCACATGTAGTCACAAAATAATCTACACCTCTTTCTGTATAACGAATATCAATAGGTCCTCCGGAACGATACTGATCATACTTTTCATCTTTCACCCAATGGGACTGCAACAAAAAACGAATTTCAGCCATCGAAAAGCGAGTATAATTATCTGGTCTGCCGTATAACGTACCATAAATCCCCGGCTGCACCCAACTATCCTGAAGCATACAATCATCAAAGCCAAGAACATAACTTTCACTCAGCTCACTCAAAGTTTCAGACATAAAATACAATTCAGAAGGCAAATTATTTTTCTCATGCAAAATAAGTAAATAACCTGCAAAAAAAGCAAAATACAAAACAAAAAAAACCATAGTAAAGCCACACCATCTCTTTGCAAACCCCCTCAACCAAAACGCGGCAAGAAGCGAAAAGGGCACAAAAAGCAAATACAGCAACTTAACAACCATATAAAGTTGGCGCACATTCTTATCAGCAATCGTAGATATAGAAAAAACAAAATAATTAACCAAAAAGAGGAAAATAAAAACAGAAATAACAAAAACAAGTACATTCGCAAATGAAATCAAATCACTTGCCCGTTTAACCCCACGCAACTTAAAATACCCGACTATCGAAAAAACAAAAATAGACAACACAAATAAATTAGGAACAATGATTCCACCAGACATCACAAAAGAATTGAACAAAGTAGTAGTATGAATAAAATAATGGTAAAACATACCAATAATTTCAAAGCTCATCACTACAACCGCAACCAACAAGTACTTCAAAACTTTCCTGAAATAAACCAAAATCGCAAGAAACATAATCGCAAAATAATGCGGATAAGACAGCAAACAAGCAAGAGACAATACCAAAGGAACTCCATAAATCCTGTCCTTACAACACATAATAACAAGATACATAGACGAAGCAAAAAAGAAAGCAGCAAAATTCTGCGTAAGATAGCCCTGCTCAAGAAGCATAATATTTACAAGACTAAACCCATAAAGAAACGACGCAATTAATCCTACTTTTTCATCAAAAACCGATTTACCAACCAGAAAAACAGCAAGAGCAGTCATGACTTGCATAATAATAGCAATACAAGAAGACACAGTATAGGAATGAAGAATAATTGAATTAAAAATCGCAAAGACACCATAATAAATGTTTGGATACACATGAACAAAACTCGGGAACCCATGCATCTGTGTAACAAGCCGCCCCTGTACAACATTAATCCCGAAATCAATATAAGAATGAGGATAAATCATATAAGGCAAAGAAACATAAACATCAAGCGCAAGCAAAACCAAAAGAATCAAAGCAATCTCGCGTGAATACTTAATCTTAACCCCCTTAACCCTTTTGACAACAAAAAACGAACATACCGCAGAAAAAACAATCACCAAAAAACTTAACTGCGCATAAAACAGATGCAAATATCCAAGACAAATCCCAAAAACAGAAAGCATCCCGAAAAAAGACACAAACCACAAAAAAAACTTCTCAAGCATATATAATACCCTCTATTCATTCTTAATCAATATTCAAAATCCACACACGACAAATATTTGTAGAAAATACCTTTATTAATCCAACGACTCCACACCTAATATATACTTTGAACTCTTAGTCAACCTGAACGGAAAGTCATTGGTAACCCTCGACGCCTCAGAATCTGCATCTTTTCCATACTTAAGCTCCAAAATAACATAATCATCATGCATTACCCGCTCAAGAAATGAATTATTTGCCGAACCAATTCTATAATATTCCATATCATGATCAAGCGTAATCCTGTACTTTCCATCAACAGAGACAAAATACTTCCGAATATACCTGTTCATCAAACGAAACTCCAATGATTTCAGACACTCGATAACCCATGG
>DAOWAN010000102.1 GCA_030634545.1 Candidatus Nanohalarchaeota archaeon | reverse complement strand
TTGACTTCAAAATCTTCCCATTCAAGATCTTCAAGCTTCTCTATTAATTCTTCTTTGTTCATATTTCAAACCCATCAAATAAACTATCAGCTGTAAGTATATATAGCTAATAGGTATAACATGCCGATAGAATGCTTTTGCTAATCAATGATTCCAAAATGACTGCTTACTGCTTAAAGGAGTCGAATTCGACCCCTTTAAAATCAGAGTTTATGCCCATCAAACATACAATAATATCCATAAAATGCTTCTGCGCACCAGCATCATACCTTTACCCGACCCATATATTCAATCTGCGCCAAATCCACACTAATTGATGCAACACGCATACACCCCCGACCCCACCCTGCATTCAGATTGACCCGGCACACCCTCCTGCCGTCATAGCGCTCTTCCTCATAAATCGACAAAGAAACATCCTTATACTTCCCAACCGTAAACTCCTCAAACCCCGGGAGCGCAAGCAAATCTTCAGTCAAAACCTCTTTTCCAGAGAAACTCTCAAGCGCAGTTAAAGTATTTTGGACTCTGCGGCACTGCGCAGCCTTCCGAACAATATCAGTCACATCCTCAGAACTTTCATAATGTGTGACTTCATAAGGAGGAAAACAAGACAGTTTCCTATACACAACACCCTCATGTGAGATGATGTCTTTGCGCGAACTTTGGAACAATTTCAGGATATGTTTTGGCAGCAGCACATTATAGTGGTCTTTTAATGCTTTTTCAGTATAGAGCGTTTCATGGCGCAGACTACCGATTATTTCCGGAAGTTTCAGCTTTTTGAATCGCGCAATGAAGACTATAGGGAAATCTTTCATGATTTCGAATTTTCTCGCGCATGCAGGGCATCTATCCATGTAACTCATATCCTCTACAGTATTTGTTTTTAGCATTATTATATTGCCTCTATACATGATGATAACGCATCAGTTATCGTCAAATACAGGCTTTCCTAATTGCATCAAAAAAGGTCATTACTCCCTTCTCAAAATCATTTAACTCCGGATCAAAAACTACTAAATCAGTTATTGTTTTTTCGTTTCGCTTTTCTTTTTTTTTCTCAATTAGTTTTACTACTCCTCTAAGCTTTTTGTAAGAATCCTTGTTTTTCGAGCTAGTTGATAAAGCAACTACAAAGAATTTGTCGTATTTTGATGTAAGTAAAGCCTCAAAATATGCAGCACCTAATGGATTAAATTCAATTGTTGTTTTGATTTCAATAGCAATTTTCTCACTGTTGCCATTCACATACAAATCTACTTTCTTTTTATTCAAGTAGTCCTTATAATTGCTATCTAGAATATCCTTTTCATTTTCCACAAGTGCTTCATTATTTACAATTTCTTTTATATAATTCATAAGAGTTTCTTGAAAGCGTTTACTAATGAAAGTTCTATCACCTCTAGCTTTCTGATTATCACTTAGCGAATGCTCGTCATATAGTTTTTTGAAACAATCTGATAATTTGGAATAGAATTTTTTGATTAATCTAATAGTCTCTTTATCTGAACCCTTAAATTTTGATAAATCAATAGGCTTAGAGAACATATCATGATACAATTTTATAGAACAATGCTTCTTTCCACACATAGAACATTCATACATATAACACACACCTCATTTAGACATATTAACCTTTATCTGACTTAGATATTGCCATATTCAACAACTTCCTCTTTGGGAAGTTATGTTTCAAATGATATTCTGTCAGATATCTTTTTAAATGTTATGCTTCGAAACTACCCAAGAGTAAATACTTTCCACGCAGCCAACAAGACCTCCACTAATACACATCTACCCCACATTTTTCACCCAGACATTCCGCCCATCGCCTATCACGCGCTCTCTTCCTCCTCATCCACCCAACAATACCCTTAAGCGCTTTCTTATCAATCCTCCCTTCCTGAAGATAACATACAACAACCTCATCACACAGACGCTCTAAGTCCCAATACGATCCATCTGTGTTGCGCGCAAGATAATTAATATCAACATTCTCACGCAAAGGATTTATTTTCATGCGAAAAAACTTCCTGCGCTCAGCAAATCCTGGATGATAAAATGCCAAGACATGTGTTATATTCGAGTCACGCACAAATAGATATGAATCATAGACTGCAAAAATTAGTACGGAATCGCGTGGCGCTTTGTCTGCGCCGTCAAATAAGTAATTCAGTTGTGTGCGAAAACCAGTTAGTTCATCAAAGCCATAGTAATCAATTATGTTTTCTGCGCCCTCAACAAAAATTATGCAATTTTCATATCTCCTGACTATCGCTAATATCCTTTGGATACTGCAATCTTCATATTCACTTATATTTACTACAACCAGAGGTTTATTCATCTCCCCTGCAAGGGCTTTTGCGGTGAATGTCTTTCCTGTGCCCGGCAAACCGCAAAAGAACAGGATGTTAGAGTACTTTAGCCCAAAATCATTGTCAGGATTCTTCCTGACATGCATTAGTTTCTTCAGACATGTTTTAATATGCTTCCGACCTAAAATATCGCGCAATCCTGTATCTACATCCCTGTAAATCACAGACTTGCAGGACTGTTTTGACCTATACAGCCCCATAATCTTTCTTAATGCTGCATCAGTAACTTCTTTATGACTGCAGGCAAGTTTCACGAGTCCGGACAGATCATTGTAATCATAGTCAAATGAATTGCAGGCAATGTAGTCAATCTGGCATCCGTTCAGATAGTTTCCATATTCAGTTCTCAAAAATAATCTTTTGTTTTCAAAAGAAGGAACATCAATCTCTATTTTTACTTCAATGCGCTTCACTTCAGCATCATCAAGATATACTTTATTCTCTATTGTCGCAATCATAATCTTGTTCTGGTTCCTCTTCACAATGTCAAATATTTTTATGATGCTCTTATGAATATCTGCCCTTAAAAGAAAAAGCAGGTCATCAAGGAATATAATCTGTTCTTTGCTATTATCTATTTTCCCAAGCACTTCATCAAAATTACGGCACACTTGAGTCTTTTTATTCCTGAAAGCTGACTTCCCGCAAAAAATAACTTCCTTGCCCATTAACTCAATTATCGTTTTGGCAAAGTATGTTTTTCCAATACCAATATCTCCATAAAACAGGTAGCTTTTGTTTGCAGGTTTTCCATTCCTCTTATCTGTGAAATAAGAAAGAAGAGACTTAATATGCATCCTGCTCAAATCATCCAGCAGCATATTATCCAAAAACACGCAAAAATCTTCATCATTCATACAAATATCGTGTGCGCATAAAGTTATAAACATTTCTATTAGTTAGTACACACATCCATTAAAGAGTACACACAAAACAAATAAAATAGAAACACATATTAATGGCAAAAAGCCAATTATCATTATGGCAAAAGTGCTTATTGCGACATTGTACTCTCCAGAGCCGGTCTTACTGGCTAATCTCTTAAGAGATAAAATCGATAATGAAGCTTACGAGAAGAGATGGCTTGATGGTAAGACATACAAGTATCTGGACTTCGATTGATACACAATACTGGCATTACGAGATTATATTAAACCGTAAAACATTAAATAAAGAACTCAGACAAAATGATTGACTTCACAAGATTGACAGAGTATGATTTCGTGCAAAGCGAAGACGAAAGCGCATGCCGCTTCAGTGGATATAAATATTACTGACCAAAGTTCGATAAGTGATTAAAAATGAATAAAAAAATTAATGAAAGTGAACTCATAAAAAAAACTGATGCTGGAATCAATGAATTTCTAAAGAATACAAATACACTCAATAAATTCATAATTAATAATAATAAATTAGAATTATTGGAATCAAAATTAAATAGCTTTAATCCGTTTCGTGTTTTAAAGATAGATAAATTTGAAATAAGGCATTCTAATTTTCTGGCTTGGGTCTTCAACCCTAAAGAAAACCATGGTTTCCAAGATAAAATATTGAAAAAAACACTATGCGACATTATAATCCACAATGAAGATAAAAATTTGTTAACTGATTCTTATGAAATTTATAAGCATAATTTTAATGACACTAAAATTTACAGAGAATATAAAAATATAGATCTATTAGCAGTCTCTAAATCAAACAAACTGGTTTTATTAATTGAAAATAAAGTTAATTCGAAAGAATCTAAAAATCAGCTAAATAAATATTTAGAAATTGTTAAACGGGAGTTTTCAGGATATAAATTAATCCCCGTTTTTTTAACATTAAACGGCAATCAGTCAAGCAATGAGACATATTGTACTTACGATTATGAAAAGATATATCAGATTTTAAAATTCAGTTTAGAAATGAATAAAGATAATATAAATAATAAAATTATTGATTTCATTAACTACTATCTTAAAATTGTGGAGGTAATGATTATGGAAGATGAAGATGTCAAAAAATTATGCAAAGAGATTTATAATGAACATAAAGAAGCTATTGATTTGATTAATCAGTATATTTCAAGTAGTTCTTTTAGTCCTGCTACTGAAATATTTAAAGAAAAGCATAAAAATATTTTAGAAATCGCTATAAAGAACAACACATTCTGGTTTATCCCTGAAGACTTTTGTAAATATTTACCTAATAATATTACAGATAATTGGGATTCTTATTATCCAGTATCTTTTTGGTTTGAGAAACTGCAAGCAGATAGTAAATTAATTTTGCATTTTGAAATAGGCCCATTAAAGGACGCTAACATACGATTAAAATTAATGACCTTCTTAAAGGAAAACGATTTTGAGATTAAAGAAAGAGCTTTAAAAGCAAGTTCTAAATATACTCGCATTTTTAATGAAACAATTTCTTTTAAAAAATGGGATAATAAAGAAGAATTAGCTAAACAAATGAATAAATTGTATGAATCCGATAAAGCACAAGAATTTGAAAAAAAAATATTTGGTTTGTTCAATAAATTTAAATTCTGAATTTATTATCTAATATTTCCTTTTAATCTATACTTGCCCATCTATGCAAGAAAACATAAAAACCTATCAGAGCACAATCCAAGTAGAATTCACTCGCTATCTTTCTCCTTTTTAAAAATCGCCTTTTCTATATCTCTACAGGATAATCCCGTCTCGGAGGAAATATCTCTTAATTTCTTAAAGAATTTTACTGCTTGTTTCTCACTTGAAAATATGTTTTTGGATTCCTTACCAAACAATCCTCTCCATGCATGGATGTCTAATACGCCATAATTTTGCGGGTCATAAAACGATAATATGACACTACTTAATGCATTCCCAACACCATTTGTGCAAGAAAGTAATCTTAATCTAACTTCATCATCTTTAATTCTAAACGCCAATTTTGAAATTTCTTCAATCAGCAACGTCTCAACATTATCTAATAATTTTAAAATTCTTTTTTGCCTGCCTGACAACCTGCCCTGAAATTTCCACTTTACAATTTCGACTAAGTCATCTTTTGTAACAAATTTATTTTCTTGAAATTTCTTCCTTAATTCTTCCTCACAACTATTATTGTATAAATCTTCTTCTTCGTTATATTTATTTTTCCAGAATATTAACTCTTCTTTATTCATAGACAACTAACCAATTCAAATATTTAATAAGTTTATGGATAATCGGGTATCAAGTAAGATATTTAGGCTATCCGCTCATCGAAAAAAACATAATATTGCATCATCACCCATACATATTCCCACAACATCTATCATGCGCCACACCATCAATCCCCCCAACAACACCTTCAAGCGCTTTCTCATCAATCTTCCCATCCTGAATATAACAGACAACAACATCGTTCCATAGGCGCTCCAAATCCCTATAAGACCCCTTACTTTTGCGAGCAAGATAGTCGCTATCAACACCTATATCCTCTGGCAAGGCATTTATCTTTCTGATAAAAAACTCATTGCGCTCAGTAAACCCAGGCAAGTCAAACCTCAACACTTTTGCCCTGTCTTTTAGCGCTTTCCCAAACCTGTTTATGTTGTTTACTGCAAAAATAATAATTGCGTTCTGTGGCGCTTTGTCTGCGCCATCAAGCAGGGTGTTGAGTTGACCTAAAAAGGCGTTTTCCTCACCAAAGGACTGGAATCCGAAAAACTTCTCTGCCTCGTCAATGAAGATGATGCAATTTTCATATCTTTTGGACATTGCCAACATCTTTCTTGCACTCATGAGCGCATCTTCATCCATGCCCATGACAACAAGAGGAAGATTCATCTCACCTGCAATAGCTCTTGCCGTATAGGTTTTGCCAGTACCCGGCGGACCTGAGAAAAAAAGTATATTAGAGGATTTCAGTCCGAGCTTCGCGCCAACATCCCTGTTCTTCCTCACGGATACAAGCTTACCCAAACACTTCTTAACATCGCAAAGCCCGATAAGATCATCCAGTCTTGTATCTATGTCCCGATGGGTCGCGGACTTAAAAAACTGCGTCGGCTCATGCAATTGCAGCGCTCTTTGCAATGCTGCATCATCAATTCCCTTTTTAGAATCAAGGCGGTATGCAAGCTTTACAAGTTCTGGTAAATCCCTGTAATTATAGCCAACTGAATTGCGCGCAATATACTCTATCTGGCACACCTCAAGATACTTTCCGAACTTAGACCTCAAAAATGATTTCTTGTTGTCAAAAGAAGGAACATCTATTTCTATTTTCACTTCAATGCGGTCCACTGCCCTCTCATCAAGGCAGTCAATGTCATTCATCGTCGCTATCAGGATCTTGTTTTGGTTCCTCTTCACAATGTCAATAACTTTCATGAACTCTCTCTCAACTTTGGTGTCTATTTCATAACTGTCTATCCTGTCAAGAAGAAAATTAATATCATCAAGAAATATCACCTGTTCACAGTCATTGTTGATTTTCCCAAACACTTCATCAAAATCATAACAGGTCACAGTCTTTTTATTTGAAAATCCGCACACACCATAAAAAACAACCTCTCTATCCATCAATTCAGCAATCTTTTCAGCAAGAAATGTTTGTCCAACACCTGCATCCCCGTAAAACAGGTAACTTCTGCTTGCAAGCTCCCTGTCCATTTTCTCCCTGAAATAAGAAAGAAGAG
>DAOWAN010000158.1 GCA_030634545.1 Candidatus Nanohalarchaeota archaeon | reverse complement strand
GAATCTGATGAGGCGCCGCATATTCTTGCGGGTGCTGAGATTAAGGGGGATGTCAATTATACTTCTGTGTATGATATTGTTGTTGATGATGGGGCTACTATTGCAGGAAATGTGAATAAGAAGATTCCGGATGAGGAACGGAAGAGGAGTGATTTTGAGAAGTTCAATGCATGGCTTTTGGGGTTTTTGTCTATCTTTATTGTCGGGTTTTTGCTTGTGCGTATGCTTCCTGTTTTTACGCGCAATGTGTGCAATAACCTGAAGAAGTCCGGGCTGATGTGCGGATTGTGGGGGATTGTGGGGCTTATTGTTGTGCCTGTTGTCGGGTTGTTTCTGATGATTACTATTGTGGGGCTGCCGTTAGCGCTGATGATGTTTGTTGGTTATGTTATTGCTATATATGTGTCCAAGGTGTATGTGAGTGTTTTTGTGGGTAAGTATCTTTTGAGGATGGCTGACAGCAAGAGTGATTCGGTTGTGCTTATGCTTGTTTTGGGGCTTCTTGCGTTTGAGGTGGTCGGGCTTGTGCCTGTGGTTTCAGGAATTGTTTCGTTTTTGGTGCTTGTGTTCGGGTTTGGGGTGATCATGCTTACCAAGAAGGAGATGTATGCCCAGTTCAGGAAGAAGAAAATGATTTAGGTGCGGATTATGTCTGACCTATGAGATGTTCTGCGTAGCAGAATTATGCGTGAATAAAAGGCAAGACAAAATATAGTCAAAGACATAACTCTCTGGACTCTATGTCTTTGCCATCTGATTAAAAATCATAGATTTTTATCATCCAGCAAACTTCGTTTGCCCGGATAGTTAAAGCCTATTGTTTTTTGTTTATATTTGTCAATATGGTACCAGCGTGAACTATACTACTTTTTTCATAGCCAGATTTACTGAAGTGCGAAATCGCACTATTTGTAAATGTTTCTTCTATGACCGATATTTATAACCAGAATCAATAATTGGTTTTTATTTAAGTCGACAATCAGTCTGTAATTACCAACCCGGAATTTGTATGATTTTTCTCCAACTAATCTTTTTAGATAACTTTCAGGTCTTATTCTTAATTTTCGCAGTGCAATAATAATTCTTTCTCTATCTTTGGCGTCAAGTTTATCAAGAAATTTTTCAACACTTTTTGCAAGAATTATATCATACATTTTAGAAACCTAATGAATGTTGTATTTTTTTTCAAGTTCTGAAAGAGTTACGAATCTGCCATCAGCAATCTCTTTTCGTGATTCAATAATTTCTTTTTTTGTTTGTTCTGATAATTCTTTAGTATCTTCAATAGCGTTCCAAATAACTTCTTCATAGGTTTCTCTTGTAAAAAGTTTCATCTTATTGAGTTCTTGTTGTAAATCATTACTTATTTGAATTGTTGTTGTCATAGTAAACTATAATTCGCTATAATATATAAATGTTACGTTTTTTAGGGCTTAAAATAAATTAGATCTCAATGCAGATGTTTTGTGCGCTCCATGCGCGGTTTTTTGGTGATTATGCGCGCTTCCGCTTTATGTTGTCTTGTTAGGGTAAAGAGCGTAATTTGTTTGCGAATGCCATTATTTTGGATAGAAAGCGCACATTAAGTTCTTATCTGACCTTCTCCTCTTATCAGGTATTTTGTTGTTGTCAGCGCCTTTAAGCCCATGGGTCCTCTTGCGTGCAGTTTTTGTGTGCTTATGCCTATCTCTGCGCCCATGCCAAATTCGCTTCCGTCGGTGAATCTTGTCGATGCGTTTGAGTAGACGGCTGATGCGTCTACTTGTTGGAAAAATGTTTCTATGTTTTTTTTGTTTTTGCTTAAGATTGCTTCTGTGTGTTTTGTGCCGTACTGGTTTATGTGGGTTATTGCCTGCTCTAATGTGGGTACTATTTTGATTGCTATTATCAGGTCCAGATATTCTGTGCGCCAGTCATCTTCTGTAGCTTGAATACATTTGATTATATTTTGGGTTTTTTTGCAGCCTCTTATCTCTACGTTGTGTGTTTTGAGTTGTTTGTCTAGTTTTTCCAGGAGGGGTTTTGCTATGTGTTCATGCACTAAGAGTTTTTCTGCGGCGTTGCATACGCCAGACCTTTGGGTTTTTGCGTTTATGATTATCTTTATTGCCTGAGTTATGCCTGCGCTTTTGTCTGCGTAGATGTGGCAGTTTCCTGTTCCGGTCTCTATTACGGGGATTTTTGAGTTAAGTCTCACAAAATCTATGAGATTTTTCCCGCCTCTCGGGATTATTAGGTCTATGTATGTTTCGAGCCGTAGCATTTCTTTTGTTGCTTTCCTATCTGTTGATTCTATCAGCTGGAATGAATCTTTTATCGGGGTTGCGCTTGAGAGTAGTTTTATTATGGCTTTGTTTGTGTTTATCGCGTCTGTTCCGCCTTTTAGTATTGCCGCTGATGAGCTTTTTAGGCAGAGTGCTGATACGTCGCAGGTTACGTTTGGCCTTGATTCGTAGATTACTCCGATCACGCCGAATGGCACTCTTTTTTCTGTCAGTTTGAGGTTGTTTTTCAGGGTCTTTTTTGTGATTATGTCTCCGATATAGTCTTTTTGTTTTATGAGTTCTTTTATTGATTCTGTTATCTGGTCTATGCGGGTGTTGTTGAGTTTCAGGCGGTCTATTAGGGATGGTTTCATGTTTTTTTGTTCTGCGTTTTTTATGTCTTTTGCGTTTGCTTTAAGGATATCTTTTCTGTTTTTGTCTAGGGATTCTGCCATGTCTTTGAGGATCTTGTTTTTCTGTTGTGTTGTCAGTTTTGATAATTCTCTTGATGCTTTTTTTGCTCTTTTTGCGATGTCGGTTATTTCAGTCATGTTCATCACCTATTGTCCTGCATTTTTCTATTGTCTTTTCTATTGTGCTTATGAGTATATCTTCCAGGTCTCGTTCTTTGAGTTCTTTCAGACCCTGTTCTGTTGTGCCGCCTTTGGATGCTATGCTGTCTAGAAGTTGGCTGCTTGTTTGGTCTGTGTTCTCCATCAGGCAAAGTGCGCCTTTTACTGTCTCTATTATGATATTTTTTGCCTGAGTTTTGCCTATGCCGTGCTTTTCTGCTGATTCCTGGAAGATATCCATGATTTTTATGAAGTATGCTATTCCGCTGCCTGAGACGCCTGTAATTACGTCAAGCATGTCTTCATGTTCTGCTTGTGTGTAACTGCCGAGGTATGAGAGGAGTTTTTCTGTTGTGTTTTTGTCCTGTCCGGTGCAGGTGTTTGAGAGTGTGTATGCGCTCATTCCTTTCTGGTTTTTTATGGCGAGGTTTGTCATTGCGCGCACGATTTTTGCTTCGGGTGCGGTTCTTTTTTCGTAGAAGCTCATTTTCAGGCCTGCTGCGAAGGTGATGATGAGTTTGCCTTTTG
>DAOWAN010000153.1 GCA_030634545.1 Candidatus Nanohalarchaeota archaeon | reverse complement strand
TATCCGCCATGCAATATCCTTTGCAACAAGCGCAAGCGCAGACACATCCGCTGCCTCCGACTGCCCGCTAAAAATCATAGACCCAAATGTACCTAAAAGCACAAACGATATGATGACACCAAAAGCTACAAGAACTGTTTCTGAAATGACAATAGCACCCTTGCGCATCACAATAACAACCAATCCACTATAACCCTATATGCATATATTGGCGCAATCAGTATATAAATTCCATTCGTGAAATAGACATCCTCTTTGTTAAAACAATATTTGTAATTATTGTTAGGCAACACCGCATAATAGATAAGCCATCTGCAATATGTATTTAATTTTTGAGCACCAACAGAAATCATGGATGCCGTAAAGACAGAATCCGGGAAGAAGAATTCCTCGTTTGATGTTTCTATTCCTGATTGTTCAAAGAGAATCCTGGGGTTAGGAGCTGATGCTAATGGCGCGTTTTGTATTTTTAATGGGCGTAGGGCGCATATATCTCAAAATTTTGGTGATATATCCTATCTTGGAAATATGGAACATATGAGGATAAGTCTCGAAAAAATGCGCAAATCTCTGGACAGTGAAATTGATTATGTGGTTTGTGACATGCATCCGGGCTATGTGTCAAGGACATTTGCAAAGGGAGTTGCTGACAATATTGGCTGTGAGTTGGTTGAGGTGCAGCATCATGTTGCGCATGTGTATTCGTGCGCTTTTGAGCATAAGCTTGCCAAAGATGGTTTTGTGGGTATTGCATGTGACGGGACAGGATATGGAAGTGACAGAAAGATTTGGGGCGGCGAGGTATTTCTTGACAGCATAAGAGTCGGGTCGCTTGAAGAGCAGATGATGGTCGGAGGAGAGAGAGCGATAATTGATCCGCGAAAGATGCTTTTCGGGATTGTGCGCAAGTTTTTATCAGATGATGATATTTGCAGGCTTGATATGTTTTGTGAACGCGAGGTTAATGTCTTATCCAGACAGGCAGATGAAGGGTTTAATGTGGCTTTCACTACGAGCTGCGGCAGGGTACTTGATGCAGTGTCTGCATTTCTTGGTGTTTGCCGGAATAGGAGTTATGACGGGGAGCCTGCGATTGCGCTTGAGAAATATGCCCGCTGTGCAAAGCCATTTGATCTTTCAGCAGTAATTGTTCAAAAGGATAGATGGATTCTGGATACTACTCCTCTTTTTGAGTTCATCTATGAAAATATTGACCAAGATAAAAAGAAGCTTGCTGCTACTGCGCATCATTATCTTGCATCCGGGCTGCTTGAGATTGCGCGCAAGTATAGCTCGGGCAGGAAAATTGTGTTTTCCGGAGGGGTTGCGTATAATTCCATTATCTCCGGATTTCTGCAAAAACGAGGGGTGCTGTTGAATCGTGATATTGCCTGCGGAGATTACGGGATTAGTTTTGGTCAGTGCGCTTATGCGGGCATGAATAAGGGATTTTGAAAGAGTATTTTAATAAGGGATGGAGTTATAATTCGGTATTATAGTTCAGGTCGTTACTATATGGACAAACTAAACCAAAAACCAATAGACATTAACTATATGGAAAAGTCATATCGTCCAAATAGTTATGACTTTTACTATATGCAGAAAATGACGTTTTTTTTGTTTTGATAGCTATCGGAGTTGCGCTTGTCTGCGGTTGTGTCAGACAGGATAGTACACATCCGACAGATGATATCCTTAAGGAAGTCATCGGCACAGAGGTGATTGGCGGGAAGTACAATCTGACTCTTGTTGATACTAATATTACAATTGGCAACAGGAGCTCTTCTATGAAGATGATCAGCTATGTAAAGGATGGCGAGGTTGTTGAGCCGGATATGATGCTGCCGGATTCTGTGAGACCCGGACTTGACTGGATTAGTGAAAATACTCATGAAGATGAGATTGTATTTTGCTGGTGGGATTACGGTCATATGATAAGAGCTTATGCTGAAAGGGAGCCTGTGCTTGATGCGCCATCAAGAGAGATTCTTGTCACAACAGTGGCAAAGCATATCGGGAAGTCCCCTGATGAGATAGAGTGTCCCGATTGTGTATCTCATGATGTGATACAGGATGTTGCAAGGGCGCTTTTGGCAGAGGATTCAAAGATGTTGCTTGATGTCATGAATGATTATGGCGCCCGTGTCTTTTATGTCCAGAATAGTGATCTGTCTAAGTCATTTGCATTTTATGTGTCTATAGGCGAAGAGCCAAAGGAGCCAGATAGTGAAGAGTTTTTGGGTACTATTGCCGGGAGGGCTGCTAATGGTCAGGAGATTGAAGGGCTTGAACTTGTGTATTCAGATGAGATTACGCAGATATATCTACCTGAAGACTAGGGCGTTAGAGAAGCAGACCTGTCGTGTACTCTGCATTGCCTACGGAGTTTCCAAGGTCTTTAGGAGTAATATTTTCACCGGTTTTTTTATCAATGAGTTTCAGGTCTGAAATTGTTGCAGGATATTCGTTATAGACCAGTTTGTTTGGGATGATTGTGTCTGCTTTTTTTTTGAATGTCCATGAAGAGTGAGAATAGGGGATTACTTTGAAGCTTATTTTTTCATGCCTGTTTTGTCCTGATATTTTAAATGTGGGATGATGGGTTTCTTCTGATTTTTTTATAGTCATATCAGTGAATTCATGGGTTTTGCTGCCGTCGAAGTAAGTTATGTCTTTTTTAAAAGATTTTCCAAGGAAGTGAACATTGATATAGGTTAGGATGGAGTTGTTTTCAAAGTGAAATATGCCCCAATACCATGGAATTGCAGGTGCGTTCATGAAGACGCGCTGGAAGTAAGCGGTCCCGCGTATGGACGTGTTTTTGTATTTTCCTGTAATCTCAAGATGGTTTTGTTTGATTATTGAATATCCTTTGTTGAGCAGGTATGTGTTTGAATAATAGAGTGGTTTTGTGAAATTGTGACTGTTTTTTGGTTTTGCTATGATTTCAAAAACATCTCCTATCTTTATAGTGCTTACGTCTCTGTTTACTGTAAATGATGTGGGGGTAGCTGAATCTGTCGCAATCCGTCTCTTTGAGATATCTAGTGTGCATTGCTCAAGAATATAGTTGTGGTGCATATTTTTGCCGTCATAATACCAGGCTGCTACGACACTGTCAAAGGCTGTCCTGTCTTTTGAATCGGTGAATTTTATGTCCAGATTATTGCATGTTATTTTTTTATCGTTTTTTATTGACCAGAGTATCATTAGCTGGAGCGGTTTTTTCGGATTTTCCGGATTGTCTATGAAGAAGAGCCAGAACCACCACCTCCATGCGCCTTTTGGCATCGGCTCGTCTTTTATGTCAAAGACCTTCTTTTCCATGTCAATTGAAGATGTTTTTGTTTTAGGTCTCATTTTTCTCTACACACTTCATTGTTAAGTGATATATTTTTAGAATTTTGTTTTAGAAAGTATTATAAATATGAATAGTTAAATTATTATTATGAAAAAAAAGAAGAAAATTAACATTATATTTATTACAATAGTTTTATTTTTTGTTTTAGGATTTGCAGGATATCAGATAGTAAATAATAAAGAGCCGTGTGTCCCAGAAAACACAGATAACAAACCAGAAATTATAAATATGGATTATGATTTCAAGGTAAATCTCAGTCAATGTTATGAAAAAGAAAAATTATCTGGCGGAGAATTCGTAGGTTTGGTGTGTTTTAAATTGAATGAATCATTAATTAAAGAAGTGAACGAGAAATT
>DAOWAN010000142.1 GCA_030634545.1 Candidatus Nanohalarchaeota archaeon | reverse complement strand
TGATGCCACGTTTTCCAGGAGGGAGATGCGGATGAGGGCGTATGATGTTTTGCGCAGGCGAGGAGTGGACACAGTTTATGTTGTGCAGGTGATGTGCGGTGTGGATGCTGTTCGGGAGAGGCTTTTGAAAAGGAGGGCAGGGGTCTCTAATGCGCGGAAGGTTGAGATTTATGATATTATCAAAAGTGAGTTTGATGAGAGCAGGATTGATGAGGATAAGCCGGAAGGTGTTAGCGTCAGGAGGATTGTGTATCATTCGGATACGGGGGATGTTGAGGTGTTTGGGGAGCGCGATGATACTGTTGATATGATTGTGGATGAGGTTATCGGGGCGCTCGGAAAGAGGTTTCTTAGACAATAAGGTAATCAATAATTTACTTTTTTTAGAGAAATGTTTCGCTTAGATTCGTCAAAAGTGATTTTAAATTGTCCAAAAAAACCGTCGCGTCCTATCAATACTGGAAAATCATCATCCAAAGCATCAATAATATATGCGTTCACAAAAAATGTATAAGCTTCATGTCCTCTTTGAACCTTGATACGAACATTTGAGTTAATGGCATTGCACTCACCACCAATCCCTCCTATAGGTTCCGGCTTTTTCTTAAGATTCATCCCAACAACTTCTGCTATCTCCCGAGGTATTAACGAATAATCTGCACCCGAGTCTAACAAACCCATCACCTCTACAGTCTCGCTTTTACCTACCAATGTTATAGGAATCACAGGCAAATGAACTGTAGGAAAAGGGTTAGGTCGTTTTATTTTTTTGTATTTAAAAGTAATTGTCATAAATATCAATATGATTATAGAATCATCACTTTTTTGCCAGGTATCTTAACAAATAAAGGTTTTTCCTTAGGAGATACTTCTTTTGCATGTAGATAAGCCTTCTTAAAGCTTTTATCTTCAGCTATAACTTTACCTCCAACTAATGCAATCCAAGAATCAGTATATTTACCAACATTCATTCTCATAAATGAACTATAATTCTGATCTGATGTCTTGGTCATATTATCCACATATAGATATTTGTAATAATTGTCTGATGAATATATAGGTGTTACTTTTTTATATATTTAAGCTATGTTGCATTGCGGAAACAGAATCAAGTTGAGCCTTATTACAACCCTAAGAGGAGTTATAATGAATGGATATCAATCTTGTAGGAATTTTCGTACAAATGCATCTTTATCTTCTTTGGAAGATTCGGATGTAATTATGGTATGGGGTTCAGTGAATATGTTGATGTTTGATTCAATGCGTCTAAATACTTTTAGATTATTAGAATCTATTAACTCTGGATATTTATCGATTGTGGATCGTATGAATTCTATTTTGGATGTGAGTTCATTAAGGTCCTCTTGTTTTGGTTCGTTTACAACGTTTAACATATGGTGTGGTTCTAGTTCCATCCATGGCAATTCATTATCAAATACTTCACACCGGAAATCTTGTTCTATAATACTTAATACCTTAATTCGTGAAATTAAGTCGTCTTTTATATTTTTAGATATCATATCATCTTCCTCCTTTGAACTTCTTTTTTCCTATTTGTTTCTTTCTGCGACTTTTTCCAAAGCGGAGAGGTATAACTATGAATGGAAATGATGGTTGTTATAGGAATCTGGAAAAATCTCCGTCGCATTTTACGGATACTGCGTCGTACATTCCTTTTATGATTTCGTCTATGACTTCATCTGGAAGTTTTGATATTGTCTCTGGTGTGACGAAGCAGAGACATTCTGAATCTGAGAAAGCTCCTGAAATCCATTTTAGTTTTTCGGATTTGGGTATGTTTTTAGAGTTGTCTTTGAGAGAATCAAGGAGTTTTTTGAAATCTCTAAAATCTTCTTTTCTTTCTTTGTTTACAGATTCTCTATATTCTGGACTTTCCAATATGTGCGCGTTCTCTTTATATTCTTCGATTAAGAAGAGTCGTGCTTTTGCTTGTCCAATAGCTTTTTCAAGTTCAATTTTTTCTTCAGGAGATTCATATGCTTTAGATTTTAGTGCGTTTTGTAATTCTTCTACTTCAAATTTGGTTTTTTTCAATTCGAAGGGGTTAGCTGCGAATTGTATTAGTCCTCCGAACGATTTTTCAGGTGTCATATTATCTTCCTCCTTTGAACCTTTTCATATCAGTAAAAAACAGAGTAGCATAATTATGAATGGAAATCAATTGTCGTCGTGTAAGTATAATGCATCGGAGAATATGCGGAATCGTTTAGATAATTCTTCGTATCTTGCATCGTATTTTGATGCTTCGGATTTGTCTAAACATTCTAAGTGTATGTCAACTTCACCGAAAAGGATTGATATATCTCTTATTTCATCTTTGTGTTTGAGTATTGAATTTCCTATATTCATTTCGTCATTAGCGTCTAAGCATTTTTTAGAACATAAATGTTCACCTAATAAATTGGCTTGTAAGTCGTTTATTTGTGATTCAATTTTATCTAATGTTTCGGATACCATATTATCTTCCTCAGTTGATTTTTTTTGTGGAAATCAGCGATTGAATATATTGTTTTTGAAATTGAGGTTATCTAATCGTTTTTCGAGTTCTTTGATTTCTTCTTTAAATTGCAGTCTTTCTTCGTATGATATGTCAAATAATTTTTTGTCCAGTGATGATAGTTGTTTTTCAATATTTCTTTCAAAATATTCTTCAATTATGAATATCTGGGTATCCAAATCATATAATCTGAGTTTTACTTGTTCAGTTCATGAAATATCATATTCCTCATATCTCTCGAATCAGTGGATTGATGTTAGCTTTGTAAATGTCCCCTGTATTACTTCTTTGTCTCCGGCCTCTGCAACCGGAGGCGGGTTTGTCGAAGTCGCTATTGATGAACCTGAAGCGGGGGGCGTTTCTTCCTCTTTTCCCTTTCCTGCGGCTTTTTCCAAAGCGGAGGGAGTGATTCGAACACCCGTAAATGGGATCTGCAATCCCACGCCAAGCCGCTAGGCGACCTCCGCATAGTGTATCTAATTGTTTTGTTTGTTTTTTTGTAGATTTGAATTATGGCGCATATATTTAAATAGGTTTCTTTTGTTGAATCGGCTGTTATGGGGGGTGTTTAAGATTTCATGTTCTTTGTGATTAGTTCTGAGAGTTCTATGATTTCTATTTTTGTGTTTTTTGCGTTTTCTTTGAGGTGCGCATAGCATAAAGGGCAGCAGGTTACTATGCGTTTTGTTGTTACGACGTCTAATATGTTTTTTGCTACTGCGTCTGAGAGGTCTTTGTAGTTTGTGCGAAGGCCTGCGCCGCCGCCGCAGCATAGGCTTTGTTGTCTGTTTTTCGGGAGTTCTTTTATCGTGTAGCCCATCGAGGTTATTATGGCTCTTGGTTCATCGTAGATGCCTGAGTGGCGCCCTAGATGGCAGGGGTCATGGTAGGTTATTGTTTCTTTGTTGTTGTTGTTCAGGTTTAGTTTTTTCAGGTTCTCTGCTATCAGCTGGGTTGTGTGGATGACTTCTACGTTGTATTGGGTTTTCAGGATATGGTAGCATGCAGGGCAGTTTGTGATTATTTTTCCTATGCTGTATTCGTTGAGGAGGTTTTTGTTTTTTTCTTTCAGGGTGTTGAAGTCTTGTTCGTAGCCTGCGTTGTGGGCGGGGCTTCCGCAGCATTTGATTTCGGTTTTCAGGTAGATGTAGTCTATGCCCAGGGTGTTCAGGATGTTTTCGTAGTTTTTCTGGATTTGGGGTAATACGGTTTGGGTCAGGCAGCCGGGGTAGTAGAGGGTGTTTTTGGATGAGAGGAGTTCTTTTAGTTTTTTGAACATGGTTGTCACGCATTGTTTTTTATATGTAGCCTAAGTACATTGTAAGTGCGAGGAGTATGAGGATTGAGCCAAGCATGAGTTTCATCAGGCGCTTGTGTTTGTCGCGCCATTTTTCGAGTGGTTTGGATTCGCCACCATAGTATATCATTAGTGCAAGTACAATGATCGGCAGGATGAACATGATGTTGTATATCAGGATGTATGGGAAGATCTGTGCGAGGATTTGCCCGTGGGTTTTCAGGACTTCTATGACTGTCAAGTATATCGGGATGCTGCATGGGGCCTCGAGGATTGCTACTAGTGAGCCGAGGAGTATTGCTGAGGGAAGTGTTGCTTTTTTTGTGAGTTTCTGGATGTGGGTCTTTGAGGATTCCGGTATCTTTAGTGTGATGCCTTTGCCGTATGAGAAGTAGTCTTTTATGTTTATGAGGCCGGCTAACAGTGCCAGTGTTATTGCGATGTTTCGGATGAGTTCGGGATGGCCGAGCT
>DAOWAN010000168.1 GCA_030634545.1 Candidatus Nanohalarchaeota archaeon | reverse complement strand
TTTGCCAGTACGTCCTTGTATTCAAGGATGATGTATTTCTGGTTGTCTATTTCAAATTCGTCTGAGCTGTATCCACCGTAGAGTATCTTGTCGCCTTTTTTTAGGGGCAGTGGCTTGTTGTCTTTGGTTGTTCCGACGTCGATTACTTCGCCTTCTTTTTTGGATTCTTTGGCTGTGTCCGGGATGTAGATTCCGCCGGATGTTTTTTCCTGTTCTTTTAATGGTTTTATTAGGACGCGTTCGCCTAGTGGTTTTATTTTCATGGGTAATTCCTCCTATTTATTTTGTGTTTTTTTATGTTATTTCCGGTGTGAATTTGTGATGTGGATTATATAAATGTTGTATGCAGATTGGGAATTTAGAATTATGATTGATTTTGGGTTTGATTTACTGAAGTGCGAAATCGCACTTTTTACTCTCACATTTTTGAGGGTATTTTTTCGGATGAAAAGGCTGTCACTCTTGAAAGTGACCCGAAGGATTTGTTTGGCAGTCACCACTACAGTATCTTTTTTCAGAGCAAGGCGATAGTATATTATAAAAAGTGCGCGAACCGGGGTTGTATTGGGAGTCTGCCTTTTATGATGGTCAGTTCTGCGTCTTCTTTGCTTGTAATGTAGGTGCCGATGGACCTATCCATATCATCTAAAAATGAATAATATTCCCTGCTAGACCTGAAAACACGTAGCGATAAAAGGTCAAACTCCCCACTAATACCATGGACGTTATTGCCATGAGCTTGCAAAAAATCAATTATCTTGCCAAGTTCTTCATTTGATTTATATTTACAGCTTATAAATTCTGCAAAAACGTTGATATTATCAGAAGTCATTATCGCGGATCTGCATCCTACAATATTTTTCAGCTTCTCGAAACGAGAGATAAGAGCAGGTACTGAAATGCCCAATTCTTTTGCCATCTCTGAAAAGGTTATGCGTGAATTATGCTGGAGATGTTTTAGGATAAACTTATCTTTATACTCAATGCTTGCTGTATCAAATAGTTCCCTTGACGGCGGTATAAAACCAGTATAGTTTTTCAAAAGAAAATGAGATACTGTTTTTTCATAAGGTATATTGATTCTTAAATTGTCAATCAATTTTTCATAATCATCCATACGACGGGTTGCTACCAGAAGCATTATATCAAAATCGCCTTTTGAAAATGCTGCAAAGTATATCCCAGCAATGCTTTGGATATAATCTTTTAGATGTCTGTAATCAATATGCTGTTTCTTGTCTAACTTTATCTTGATGCAGATTGTATCTATCAAGCCGAGAGTTTGAAAATCTATGGCGATTGTATGTTCAAGCCCATTATTGCCCAACTGTTTTATGTGTTTTGCAATAGTCCGTGGAGTGATGTTCAACCTTTTTGCAATCTCATTATCTCTTGTTCTTGAATTTTTCCAAAGCGTGTTTATGATTGCTTTATCGATTTTGTCCATAATGAACAGTAATTTATTATCTTTATAAATGTTTTCAAGTTAGTATATTTTTTTAGTTTTTTTGTTTAAAAAATATAATAATATTTATTCATTTTGTGTTTTTTTTAACCAAGTATTTAAAAATATATCCTGTAGTTAATTATTATGCTACTTATATGTAGTAGGTGGTAATATGAACAATGACGTTGACAATGAGTATGATTCTCAAGAATCTAAGGATCCTGCAGACAAAGACGCAGAGCTCAGTAGCGATATCAGAATAAGAGAGATGCGTTATACTGACTCTGAAGAGGTCATTGAAATCATTGGGCTTGCAATGAATAAAGAAGAAGCAAGATGGGCCAAAGAAACAATTGATTTTCACTATTTCTGTGAGCAAAACAATCAAGATGATGGCAGAAACTATCTGCTAGCAACCTTAAACAATCAACCAATAGGAATCACAGGATTGCATAGATACATCTGGGGTCCAGAAGATATCACCTGGTTAGGCTGGTTTGCTGTACGTCCAGAATATCAAAGAATGGGTATTGGAAAAAAAATGATGGAAGAAACCTGCGAGATTGCAAGATCAAGAGGATTCAGAAAAATTTTTATTGAAACTTATAGTAATGATGATTTTGAAAAAGGAAGAGAATTCTATGAAAAATTTGGATTCGTACAAACAGGGTCTATAGATGGATATCTTAAACCCGATACAGATATGGTTGTTTATTCTAGAGATCTTAATGGTTTTTAGGTCTGATGATTTATATTTTGTATGCGCCCGGGCAAATGTTGTTTAGGGTGCATTTGGGGCAGTTGGGTTTTCTTGCATGGCAGGTTCTTCTACCATGGAATATCAGGAGGTTTGATAATGTGCGCCACTGTTCTTTGGGGGTTATGTTCATGAGGTCTTTTTCTATGTTTTTGGGGTCTTTTTGGTCTGTGAGACCAAGGCGCTTGCTTAGGCGCGCTACGTGGGTGTCTACTGCTATGCCTTCGTTTATGCTGTAGGCTTCGCTTAGGACTACGTTTGCGGTTTTTCTTGCTACGCCAGGGAGGGTTATCAGGTCTTTCATTGTGTCTGGCACACGGGAATTGTATTTGTTGTGGATTATTTTGGATGAGGCGATTATGTGTTTTGCTTTGTTTCTGTAGAAGCCGGTTGAGTGGATGAACTGTTCCAGTTGTTTTTGGTCTGCGTCTGCGAAGTCCTGTGCGGTTTTGTAATGTCTGAAGAGGGTTTTTGTTACTATGTTTACGCGGATGTCTGTGCATTGGGCTGAGAGGATTGTTGCTACCAGAAGCTGGAAGGGGGTTTCGTGGGTCAGTTCGGTTTTTGGGTTTTGGTAAATTGAAGATAGACTTTTTATGATTTGGGTTATGTGTTGTTTTTTGTTCATAGTATTTGTTTGTGGGTTATTATTTTATGTTTTGGCAAAATAGGGGTAAAAAAATAAAAAATCATGAAAATTTCGGTTCAAGGGGAGTATTTTCAAGCTTTTTGATTGTCGGGTTATACTTTATAGACAATAAAAAAAAGAAGGAGAAGAAAAGAAAAAAAAGAAAGGGCGTTTATACGCCGCACCC
>DAOWAN010000092.1 GCA_030634545.1 Candidatus Nanohalarchaeota archaeon | reverse complement strand
AGTAATCATATAATGCAAAAGCTCAAGACCTTCATAGGCGTTATCATCAATACTTTTTGGTCTTGGAATATATGGCGGGTTACAAAGAATCAAATCATAGCTTTTTCCTGTAAGATACTTAACAGCATCCCCTGTGACAAACATCGCTCTTTGATCATAAATGTTATCATAGGCGCACGATATCGCATATTTATTGAAATCAACCAGAGTCATATTTTCAAGATTTGGCGCATTATCGAGAGTATATTTTGAGAGAAATCCCGAACCACAACCCAACTCAATAGCATCAGTAACATCTTCCAGATTAATATGTTCAAGACCCCTGCAAAATAAAAGAGTGTCTATGGAGGGACCCCAAGCACCAGTATATTTCTTTTGCTCAAATCTCAGTCTTGTACCATCATATTCTGTTGTCGTTACTGGTCTTGAAAATAATGCAAAGACCGTATCGCGATGTGGGGGCTTCAGTTTACCAATCCGGTAGTTATCAGTTACAAGCCGGGGGTTCTCAAAGGTTACGACATGCTCTTCTTTATCATCCGGATAGTCGTAGACTCGGTTACCGTCATTGTCTCTATCATATCCCATAATCTGTGCGAGTTCGCCGCCGTTTGCAAATATATGCTGATTTGACAAGTCTTTATCATACCTAATTATCATTGGTTCTCACCATATTATTTCATCTGCGTTATTTATGAATTATCCTTGTGTCTTATATTGGCTTTACAACCGGCAACTTTAAGTCACTTATATGTACTTCTGCTTGTGCGCCCATATGGAAATCTGCTGAGTGATCGCGGTGGGAGTCTGGTGAAATTATACCGCAATCATCGTTGTAAGAAGCTATTGTCAATATTTGTCCTCTATATAATGTCAATTTGCTTTTTGATTTATTTTCTGTTAATATGATGTTGGCAAAGTCCTCTTCCTTTCCAAACTCATCCGGGAATCCAAACATAAGATTATGGACATTATCATACCATGAACCATTACCGGAACCTGCTCCTACTGCTATCAATAATCCGGAGGATTTTTCAGGAAGTACCACCTCTCCGTCGAGGGATACGGTATTTCTTGACATCAATAGTCTTTCGCGTTCTCCTACAAAATAGTCTCCAACTGCCGGATATGAGGCAACTTTCCCATTTCTATTATTTACATCTGCTTCCAACGATGTCCAGTTTTCAATGAGATAATTTTCTTTTTCTAATTTCGGCAAGTTTTCTAACAATTTATCTACATCAAAATATAATAATCCGCCATAACTCTTGGCGGGATCGAGTACGCAGCCAATAACCTGTTTTTCTTCTCCATTATTTTGCTTCATATAATTCAGTATTTCCTGAGAGCAATAAGTGAAATGATTGTCTCCTCCAAGAAATACAAAAATATCGTTATCACTGATAACTTCGGGATTCAGAGAAGATCTATCTATTACCTTATCATGACCAATTACGTCTGCAACTCTCTTTATGTTTCGCTTTTGAGCAATATGGCTGTCTTTTACTATCTTTAAAATTTGCTCTGATTTGAAATTTGTGTCTGTATCTTCAACATTACCATATTTTTCCAGTTCCAGTTCGTATCTGCTCTTGCTTGGAATAATAACTATATCTGAATATTTCATCTTTCAATCACCGCTACGGGAGGCATTTTTCTTTTGTGGCTTGAATCACTAACAAAATCATTTACTTTTCTAACTAGCAAAGGGTCTATATCTGTAGTTTGCCCTCTAAGTATACTGTCTAAAGTTGGATAATCTAATCCAAAATCTTTTTCATCTGTCTGGTCAGGAAATAAATCTGCGGTTGGTGCTTTATCGATAAATTTTTGGGATACTCCCAGATATTTTGCGAGTTCAAATACTTCTGTTTTGTATAAATCACCGATTGGTTCAATATCAACTCCACCGTCGCCGAATTTTGTGATATATCCTGTTTCTAGTTCTGATTTGTTGCTTGTGCCTATAACCAACAGATTGTCTGCGTTGGCTACTCCGTACAGCAAGCACATCCTGATTCTTGCCATGAGATTTCCTTTCGTGATTTTATCACTAAAGATGTCTGTTTTATTGAAACTATCATAAATCTCTTTAATTGGAATTTCATCGCATTTTATATCCAATGTTTCAACTATCTCAATTGCATCAGAGTGGTTCTGGTTTTGATAATAGGGCATGGTTAAGCCATGTACTTTGTCGTTGCCAATGGCATTTACTGCCAAGTATGCGACTACAGTGGAGTCTATGCCTCCGCTTAAGCCAATGACCACTCCGTTGAATCCCTCTGTCTGTTCCCTGATGAAAGATTCTATTGTTTGTGCGACATTTTTGTAGTTCAATTTATATCCTCCTCAAGTAATTTTCACTGGTAATATAGTTTATGTCCAGCTGCCTGCACATCCTTCTAACAGCTTCATCTGCCTTTTTTGCATTACTAAAACCGAGTTCTTCTCCCAGAAGTTGTGTTGTGCCATCAGAAATCACATTGACTTCTGCCTTTGGAAACAATGATTTTATGCCGCTGGCGGTCTGATAAATACATATGCCTGTGACAACACCGGTAATATTCATGACAAGATCTTCTCCCTGACCATATTTTTGCTTAAGCAAGCTATAAACGTTATATTCCCTTTTTGGTATCCCTTTAAAATCACCTAGAAATTCTGTGGATTGCAATGCGGTTCCGCTAAATAAATGCTTTGCATTTATTACATACTCTACGTTTCCTGCCAAAAATTCTTCCGGATTCAAACTATTAATTTTGAATGTGTCTTCAACATCTTTATACGTAAATGCTGGCTCTATTTCTTTCCCATCATAATCCTGGAAAAAGACGTGTCTTGGAATGATTAGACCAGATGATTTATTCCTGACAAGTCTGTACAACTCATCTGTTAACTGTGGAGATACAATTTTACCTTTTTCAACACCCAATTTTTCTAAGTCATGCCTGTCTCTTTTTATCAGGTTGTGAGTAGGGTATACTCCGCCATTTACTTCGAATTCTGAGCTTTCTCTCGTGTGGACATCTGCATTATAGATTACTAAATCAGCATACGATGCAACTTTTGCAGCAATAGCTTTTTGCTCTTCTGTTGTTCCACAATAAAAATTACCATTTTCATCCACAAATGATTTACCCCAATCTACAAGGTTTTCGACTACGAATCTCTCCATCAAATCAATCTCCAATCTCTTCTTTTTTTTCAAAATATGGTGTCAAACAGAATCTATAACCTGTTCCTCTTTTGAAATCCTTTATCAAATCAAGTTGAGCTGCATCAAGCTCTTCTGCGTCTTCGCCTGTCAAGTATCCCAGAAGAAGTGAGTCACTAGGTCTTATGCCTAGACTAAATTCATCATTTATTTTTTCTATGATTTCCAACTGAACTGGTCTGTATTTATTATATAGTTTGGTAGTCCCGCTTTCATCAGGACCTAGTTCTTCAGCAAGTTTCAGTGCTTCCAGGTTTGCCTTAATGCCCTTGAACCATTTATTTCCATACAGGGAATGTGTCGATTCCCTTGTGAAAACAAAACCACCTATCCTATCTTTGAAAACTCCGTATGGCTTGCTGAAAGACATTACAACTGCCGGAATATTTTCATGGCTTACATCAAATTGATGTGGTTTTGTTGCACCGACATATGCTAAATCCAATATCACTTCATGATCAGCATTGCACAAATCTGTTATGAACTTGTTTGGTATTATATTGCCGTCGCGTGCAGAGGGATTGGATATGAACCATGTCCCTGGTTCAAGCGTTTCAAGATCCATCTCATCCGGGTTAATATGCCTTACTTCCATTTTAAGGTCATCCGGACCTGCATATTCTCTATAACCTTCATATTCTCCATCAAGGACATAAATGGATTCAGTACTACCGACTTTTAATTTTGTCAGCAGTTTAAATATGCCCTCACTTGAGCCTGGTGTTGGATAACTATATTCGAAATTTCCAAGACTTGGAACTAATTGTGAGTATTTATTTACAATTCTTTTGATTACCGGAACATGTATCTCATCTGAATTGAAATAACCTTCATTGGTTGCAGGAATTTCAAGAGGCGGGTCAAAGAGCGAGTGTAATACGTTTTCAACATCTACAGCAGGAGTTGTAACACGATACACTGATCTGGGTACTCTGTTTTCAACTTCACGGATAATATTCCATGATTCAGGAAATATGTAACAGTACACTGATGACATGGCTTTTAATTCGCTCATAATATTCTACCTCCCTGTACATTTTCCCAGCTTGTTGTCAGCCATCCCTGCGGAAAATAGATTAGCTGTCTTATCTCTTCTTTTCCAGCATTATTGCTTAGACCTGTGGTGATACTGACATTCTGTTCATCGACTTCATATACTAGTGCTCCATGAGGCAATGTATCACAATAAGATCCTTCTTCTTTCAAAAAGTTCGCTATATCATTATATTCAGTATCTATGCAACCGATTCTATTCTCTTCTACAAACTGCGCAACATTTGAATCTAAAGGGTTCTCTGGCACATCTGCGGTTCTCAAAGTTAATTGAAAAATATCATTGTTTTTAGCAAATCCAATTAAATTCCGGGCTTCTTCAACACTGTCGATATTGTCTTTAAGCATGACGCAGGAAAGTCTTATCTTCAAATCTTTTGAGTGGATTTTGTCAATAAGTTTTGATAATTCATAATGGTCTTTATTTTTTGGTCTGAACATCTCTTCATTCTTTTGGTCATCATAATGGTAAATAGAGACAGCTACTACGTCCAATCCTAAATCTTTCCATACATCAAGGAAATCGCCATAAAGTTTGCCTGCCTGTCCTTCCTGTGCTAACAGGGAACCTCCTGTCTGAAGTTCTTTCCTGTTAAAGAATTTGCTATATTTTCTTTCAGCTTTTTCCAACTCGATCAAGTATCTCGAAATCTGGGCAGGATATAATGTCGGTTCGCCTTTTCCTGTGATTAATGCATATTCTGCGTTGTGATTCAGAGCTATTCCAGTTGCCTTATCAAATACGTCCCATTTGACTGTAGGTTCGTTATAATCAATACCCTGTGCAGGAGTCATTTTAGAGATACAAATAGGACAATCATTCGGGCAGGCTTTGTTTCCTGCAATTATGGTGTATGTTAATGCTTTTTTCATGGTAAGTCACGTTTATATGAGTGATAAGTGATTCTATGGGTGTGTGTTACTACTTATTAATCTTTAATGAGATTTATAAACTTATGTGGGCGAAGCATACAGGTTTAGATAGGGTTGGGTAGATGGGTTTTTGTATAACGAAGAAGTAGCTAAGAAACGACGACAAAATAACTTCCGCATTTCTAATTGAGAAATCACCGTATAATTCTATCTCGAAAAAAAAACCATCAAAGATTATTTTCACGTTCTTCTGGATTATATTTTTCTAGAACTTCTGGGCTAGCTGAATGCTTAGATATTTTATTTTGTGTATCTTCTAATAAATCGCGGATATATTCTTCACATGGGAATGGACAGACTCTTATTTCTTGTATATATGGTACTATTACATCTGAATCTTCATCATTTCCAACTTCATCATAAAAACATAACTTTCCAAAATTTAAGACATCAAGCAAGTTGCTGAAATCCTTTTTTTCGCCTGGATCTAAATCAGGGATTAATTCCATCATGAAGTTTTGAAGTTTATCTGCTGTGTATAAACCATCTTTTGGAGCAACCAAATATTTAATGTCTTTTCTGGGATGGAGATGATCCATTTCGCAAAAATCGTTGGTTTGATTACTACTAGTATAAGCTATAACAACGTTGGGATTGTTTTTCAATGCTTCTTTGATAATTTCTAATTTACTCATAATTATTACCTTGCTTGTTGATTGTAACTTAAAGCTTATATATCTTTCGATTTTTATTACTCGAGGTGAATGACACATACATTAAAAGATGCTTAGGAATGAAAATTAATTGCTCCTTTGAAGAGATGAGAGAACATAAGATTATGTCAAGTATAGTTGAAGACATATCTCTTTGGGCAAATGTCTTCACCATATAGATTAGCACCTCTTGATTATGTGTATAATTTGTCTGTTTAGTAACGATGCTAACTATAATCTAAATATTGATATTTTTTAGGCGCTTTGCTGCATCTTTTGTTTGTTCTATTGTCGGCACCAGCGCGAATCTTACATATCCTTCGCCGGGGTTTAGGTCATTAACCTTATTTGCAAGAAAATTTCCCGGTGTTGCTACGATGCCTGTTTTCTCGTCCATGAGTTTTTTCACAAATTCGAGTGATGTGCAGTTTTTGGGTGTCTTTTGCCAGATGTAGAATGTAGCATCTGGCGTGCAATCTTTCAGACCCAGTTCCCTGAATGCTTTAAGCACGATATCACGCTTTATCAGATAGTTTTTTCGCATTTCTTCTACGTGTTTTTCGTCTTTGAGGGCTGCTGTTGCTGCGTCCTGTATGAACGTACATGTCCCAGAGTCTATGTTCGCTTTTAGTTTCTTGTATGCTGAGATTATGTTTTCGTCACCGGCAAGCCATCCCGCGCGGTAGCCGGTCATGTTGCTTCTTTTTGAGAGGGAGTTTATTGATACTACTCCTTCTTTTGTGATTTCAAGAGGGCATAGCGGCTTTTTTTCAAAGTATATCTCTGAGTATGCCTCGTCTGATGCAAGTATTATGTTATTGTCATGGCAGAAGTCTATGCATTTTTTTATGTATTCTTTTGATGCTATTTTTCCTGTAGGGCTGTTTGGATAGTTGAACCACATGATTTTCGCTTTTTTTGCTGTTTCTGCGCTTATGTCTTCCGGGTCCGGGCAGAAGTTGTTTTCTTCTGTGAGGTTCATGAATACAGGTTTTCCTTTTGCAAACATTGTGCCGCGCTCGTATGGAGGATATCCCGGATTTGGTATGAGCGCTATATCACCGGGATTAAGGAATGCAAGCGGCAGGTTGAATACTGCTTCTTTTGAGCCGATATTTGATGCGATTTCTGTGTTTTCATCCAGAGTTACTGAAAATCTTTTTTCTGTCCAGCTTTTGACTGCCTCAAGAAATTCAGGGGTGCCGTTGTTTCTTGGGTAGCCGGATGTCTTTCTTTTGTCTATTGCTGCTTTTGTCGCGTCTCTTACTATTTGCGGAGTTGGTTCTCTTGGATCTCCTACGCCAAAGTCAATTACGTCAATGCCTTTGGCTGTGAGATTGTCGCGCATCTTATCGACTTCGTCGAATGCATATGCGCCGATTGAGTTTAGAGTTGAACTTGTCTCGATTTTCATGAGTTTCACTGTCTTTTTAAGATATCAACATGTAAAATAGTTGATGAAGTTATATAAGATTATTGGGTGATTTTTATATTGATTATTGTTTCCAGACCCCTTCAAAGACTTCAACTGCCGGACCGGTCATGAAAACATGGTTTGAGTCTTTGTCCCATTCTATTTTCAGGTCCCCGCCTTTAAGGTGGACTGTTACAGTCCTATCGGTCTTTTTGTTCAGGACACATGCTACTGCTGATGCGCACGCGCCGGTTCCGCATGCAAGGGTTTCTCCTTCGGCACGCTCCCATACGCGCATTATGATCTCTTTTTCATTTAACACATGTACGAACTCTACATTTGTTTTATTGGGAAATGATTCATGCATCTCTATTGCTTTTCCTAAATGTTCAAAATCTTTGAATTGCGTGTCTTCTGTGAATATTATGCAATGGGGGTTGCCCATTGAGACGCAGGTTATTTTCTGATTTCCATCATCCATATTGAGGTCTTCGTCTATGACTGATCCGGATGATCCTTTCATCGGTATTTTTTCGCGCTCAAGTATAGGTTCGCCCATGTCTACGCGAATTTGCGATACTTTGCCATTTTTTAGGATAAGTTCTGGTATTATTATGCCTGCCTTTGTCTCGAATCTCAGTTTCGTCTTTTTTGTGAGGTTGTGGTCGTATACGTATCTTGCAGCGCATCTT
>DAOWAN010000096.1 GCA_030634545.1 Candidatus Nanohalarchaeota archaeon | reverse complement strand
TTGCCTTCTCGAAGCGAATCCCCAACCAAATACGAAGAAAAATGACCATTAGATATATATGTTAACTCTCCCTTATTCATACAAACCTCCCCTTTGTTGTTGTTGGTTTATATCAATAAAGTGGAGGTACTATTTATTTTTTTGAATTTTTGGACTCATTCGGAGATACTACCCAAAACCCCAAAAAAAGTCAAAGAATTAATGGTGTCGATTTCTCGGTAACTTTTGAGTGTCCATTAAAGATGTGGTTCATGGACAATTTGAAATCATTGATTTTGTTTTAAACTGTCGAGAGATTGACGTCGATTCCGTTTTCGAAAGATTTATACACACGGGATTTATTGTAACCCCCCAAAAGTATATAATGATTCCTTGTTTAAAAATGTAAAGATAATTCATTAATTATATGAGGTTTTTTTGATGACATATGATGAGTATAATTCAAATACAGGTTTAATGGAGGATTATGCAAATGCTTATTTTTCTCATAGCGGTCGTAAAAAAAATTTTGATGTTGGAGTTGGGTCTAGAGAAGAACTTCTTGAATATTTATCCAAAGGCATTCAAATGTATGAAGATTATGTTTCTGAGAGGCACCCAGAAAAATATAACGACGCTATGCAAAGGGCTGAACCAGATTCTTTAAAAAAATTAAACGATTCTGTCTCTAGATATAATGCCTTGTCACCAGAAAAAAAGTTTGAACATATTGTTGACTGTGCTTCTAAATGGCGTACAATAACAATAGGCGAATTATAAATTTCACTTAATATCAGAATAATGATAATCCTCACCAACTTAATGGCTTTTAATTCTCTTGTAGTTTTCAACATTTTTCGGGCTTGTCTTTCAAACACTCTTTTATACACCTTCATTTTTTATATGCGGGCTTGCTTTATGGAACAAACAAGGTATTTAATGTTTGTATGATGATATATGCGTATGAATGAGGTGCAAGAAACGTTAAGGTATGAATTAGGATATAAAGTTCGTGATTATGATCCTACGAGTTTTCTTATGAATATCGATGTTGCTATTGATTGCGGCAATATAACTAAGATAAAAGAATTGTGTCCTGATGGATATTTTTCCCGTGAAATAACTCTTTCAAATTTTAAATCATTATGTGAAGGGGGTTATATCGATAAACAGGATTATCTCAAAATTGATAGTGAAGTGGGTACCCTATCTTATCTTCACAATCCTGTTATGGTTGTGGATATAAAAAAATAGAATTCTTGTGTATTATATTTTGCAGTGTTCGTAAAAGGATTATATTTTTCTTATACCTTTCTTGAACAAGCGCTCAGCTTCTTTTTTTGCTATAGCTCTAATTGCCTCTTCAGTCGTATTTGATGATTCCTGTTCTTCATGCTTTTTGTATTTTTTAGCCATATTAATCTGTATTATATGTCATATCCCTTAATATAATTTCTGATAGGCATCTGCTTCTTTTGTGTGGTCGGTATCACCACACTTCTATTTGGTGGCATCCTGCGTGTCGTGTGTGGGTAGTTTGACCTCGACTTTGTATATTTGTGCGTATGGTGTCCGTTAATATCGGTTTGATTCTTTAATATCCGGTGTTAATCCGTTTTGTAGTGTAAGGTTTTGATATTAAGCTTTCTAGGGTGTAGTATGTGCTTAAGTGTATGAGTTAGTGTGGATGCCGTCAATAATTTATAAATAAATGATTGAATGAATATGAGCCTATAGTACCAAGAGTTTGAGAACCAGCTAAAAAAATTTGCGCTCCTGAACAATGTGCGTGGATTGGTTTTTTTTCATAATTGTCAATGCCAAGAATTCTTCCAGACTTTTCACTAATCAAACTAATTGTAGCTTTTGTCATTTGTACTGGCAATGATGGTTCAATCAGATTTCCACTTAATGCAGTAATTTTGACATTTATGAACAAATCATTATTTAGATAATACCGTTCAGATAATTGACACCCAGAACAATTTTGAAGTTCAACCCCATAAACTGAAAATGCTTGATCTCTTTTCATATTATTTAAGAAAATTCTGATTATTATAAAATTTTCCCAAGCCTCTCTGAAATAAGTGATGGTTCATGGACGGATTTGTAGTATAAGAAATGTCTGGCATTTATGTACTATATAGGCATATCTTACCCTTAATCCTCACGGTTTATGGAATAAACAACACTTTTAAGTTTGCCATAATGTAATTCATTTTATGGAAAATAAAAATTGTATTTGTGTGGAATATAAAGTTGTTGGTGAACCGGATACTAAAACATTTCTTTATCGTAATATTAATCCGGATATTTTAGATAGTTTTCAAGGCTTGGATGACGATGAATTAGAGAGAGCTGATTTTACGGGAATTTTAAGATCTATTGGTGTTTTAGGTTATTCAAATCCAATACCAGAGACTACCGATACATTAGAGATATGGTAGGATATAAATTATAGACTAAAGAAATTACCAGATGCAAGATATCTTATCGAAAATGTAAGACCTGTAAATTGTCCGAAAATCCCTATATAAATCACATTATTACTGGTGTCGATTTCTCGGTAACTTTATGGTGTCCTATAAAGAGATGGTTCAAGGACGGATTTGTAGTGTAAGAATTTGCGTCATATACTCTTACATTGTTCGCTGAGTAAATTTAAGCCATTTATAGCTTAAATTTCAGATATCTCAATGTGAAGTTATGTCTGAAATAATCTATTTAGTAACTGACATCTTTTTGGTGATTATTGGTTTGGTCATAGTAGATGGAGTCATTGGTGGATTAGCGTGGAGTAGTCCATTATCTTCAGCCATTGTTAACCATATATTTCCCATAGGGCTATTATTGGTATTGGTAGTGTCGTTTGTATATGCCGTGATTGAACACTTATCTTTTGACATCATCATTCGACCACCAAATAGGTTCTTGTGTCTGTTTCTCGTCGTCCCCTATTTTCTTTGCTGCGTTGTTACCGTAAAGTATTTAAATAGGTCTTGAGAATGACAGTTATGACTATTCTTTATTGTCCTATTACAAGACAAAAAGGCACATACGAGTCTAAATTCACGGTAGAAATAGAAGGTGTTGAACTTGGACTATATGCAAGAGAACTGGATTATAGAAATCCAATAGATATTGAATTACTAGAAAAGAATAATCTTTCTGTTGATGATGGTACGCCACGTACCGTAATACTCCGTTTGCCCTTTGAAGAAAATACAACAGATGCCCGGATAGAAGAGAGTCACTTAAGGGATTTAAATCCAGAATTAGAAAAAGAGTTTGACGATGTTTATATGAGTGTTTTAAAGGAAACAACTGGATATGTCGGCACTATGCAAAATCCTAAAACATATTTACCTCGGGCATCTTAGTAATATTTACTCGTTCTGTGTGATGTGTTGAATACTTACAAGCCACACATATCTTCTTGATTATGTCGGGTCTGTCAAATGAATCCATCGAAGCATACGTATTTCCGTAATCGTTTTTGACCACATCATTTAAAGGGAAAGAACATAGCACAGATATATGCCTATTTAAGATGTGATATCGAGTGCAGGTATTAGAACGAGGTTAAGTGCCGAGGGCGGGGCTTGAACCCGCGACCTCTAGATTTCTTAGCGCTTTTAACAGATCATCCCCTGCATGGCAGGGTCAGCACTCATAACACTTATGAGTCTAGCGCTCTAACCAACTGAGCCACCTCGGCATGCCCAGTGATTATTTCTTTAAGGGCATTATCTTTTTTAAAGTTATTGCGCAGTGTATTATTAGTAGAAAGATTTATGTGTGGTTTTAATGGGTACTCAAAGAATTGCGATACTTAATAGGGAAAAGTGCATGCCGGAGAGGTGTAGTCAGGAGTGTCACAGGGTCTGCCCGCGCGTGCGTGCAGGTGATGAGGAGACTATAATGGTTCGCGGCAAGTTTGCTGAGATAAGTGAGGTATTGTGTATTGGGTGCGGTATTTGTGTTAAAAAATGTCCTAAGAAGGCGATTACGATTGTCAATCTTTCACATGAGCTTGATGAGCCGGTTCACCAGTATGGAAAGAATGCGTTTCGACTGTATAATCTGCCGATTCCTGTGCGCGGGAAGGTGACGGGGCTGCTTGGCGCAAATGGTATTGGGAAGACTACTGCGCTTAAGATTCTCTCGGGACAGATTAAGCCGAATCTTGGGAAGTTTGATGATGAGCCAAGTTGGGATGAGATTATTTTGCGGTTCAGGGGTACTGAGCTTCAGAATTATCTTATTGATCTTCGGGATAAGAAGGTTAAGACAATCTATAAGCCCCAGCAGGTGGATATGATTCCGGAGAAGTACAAGGGGAAAGTCAGGGATATTATCAAGGATGAGCGCGGATTGATGGCTGAGCTTTCAGCGAAGCTTGAGATTGAGCATGTGCTTTCCAGAACACTTAGTGAGCTTTCAGGTGGTGAGCTTCAGAGGGTTGCGATTCTTGCTGCGCTGTTGCGGGATGGTGATGTATATTATTTTGATGAGCCGTCTTCGTTTCTTGATATCAGGCATAGGCTGATTGTTGCTGCGCTGATTTGTGATCTTGCTGATTCTGGTAAGGCGGTGATGGTTGTTGAGCATGATCTTGCTACTCTTGATTACCTGTGCGATGTGATCCATATTGTGTATGGGCGCGCTTCAGCATATGGCGTCGTTTCTACTATTTATTCTTCCAGGAGGGGTGTCAATACGTATCTTTCGGGATATATCAAGGATAGTAATGTGCGGTTCAGGGATGATGCGCTTTCTTTTATGGCGAAGGGGCAGATTTTCAAGGGAAGTGATAAGGCGCTTGAGTATCCTGATATTGAGGTGAAGTTTGATAAGTTTAGTCTTAAGGTTGATTCAGGGCATCTCTATGCTGGTGAGATTGTCGGTGTGTTCGGGGCTAATGCACTTGGTAAGACTACTTTAGCTAAGGTTTTTGCAGGAGAGATTAAGCCAAATAAGGGGAAGATTGACAAGAAGGTGATGATTGCCTATAAGCCGCAGTATGTGAAGGGTGATTATGACGGTACTGTGCGCGAACTGCTTTCTCAGAAGTGCGATGGTTACGGGAGCGCTAAGTTCAAGCAGGAGATTGTTGTGCCGTTTGAGCTTGACCGGCTTCTTGAGAATTATGTTTCTGAACTTTCGGGAGGGGAGCTTCAGAGGGTTGCGGTTGCGCTATGTCTTGCGCAGGATGTTGATCTTTATCTGATTGATGAGCCGTCAGCTTATCTTGATGTTGAGGAGAGGGTTAAGCTTGCGAAGATTATCAGGCGCTTTATTGAGGTGAATAAGAAGACGTGTATGGTGATTGATCACGATATGATGCTTTTGAATTATATTTCTGATAGGGCTGTGATTTTTCTTGGTGAACCTGGTGTCTTCGGGCATGCTAAGTCTGCAATGCATCTTCATGACGGGATGAATGTGTTTTTGAAGTCGCTTGGGATTACTTTTCGAAGGGAGCAGGAGACTGGCAGACCGCGGGCTAATAAGCTGGGCTCGCAGCAGGATGGGAAGCAGAAGAGTAAGGGCGAGTATTACTGCGCCTGAATTCACTCTATTATATCGTAGTTTAGAATCCGGATGTATGCCGACCAGGAATCAATACCCACCGGGTGTGAACCTTCATAATCGTCAGGTATTTTTGTCTGAGGTATTTGGATGCCTTTTATCTTTATTGTTTTATTGACCGGTATTTCTTTTGAATCATTGATTTGATAACCTAAACACGCAACATTGTGGCGTACCCCGCTGTCATCTATTAGATAACAGTCATGTCCCCAGTATTTTGTATATGCATATTTGCCTTCCACATATTTTCCGATTAATTCAAGTTCTTCAGAATCCGATGATGTCCACTGGCATTTGTTTTGTGTGCATCTGCATGATACGCTGTATTTTTTTGCGTTGTAGCATTCTCTGTATTCGCAAGTGGTTATCATCGGTTCTTCTTCTCTGCTCTGACAGACATGACCTGAGCATCCGCCGGCTTGGCAGTCAGTGTCGATTGTGCAGGGTGCGTTTGTTGATGTTCCGCAGAATTCAGAGTCTATTACAGGAACTGGTGGTTCGACTGGAGTTGTTTCGTTTGGGGATGCGGCAGGTTCGTCTGTGCATGCGCTTACAAGTATTGCGGTTATCAGTACGATAGTAAGGAGTGTAATGTATTTCATGTGTTTCTAATGGGTTTTCAGGTTTATTTAGTTTACTGATGATTTTGCATTATAGAGTCTATGGATTACACGAAGAAATTGTAAGGATTACTCTGCGCATAAGATGGAATTATTTTTTATTGAAAAATGATACAATTTATATTCATTTCCTAAAAAATAGTCCTCTAATTTTTCTATCTCAGATGATGTTTGATTTAATTGTTCAGAAGTAATACTACATTCACCAATATGTTCGCATTGAATTTTTTGAGCGTCATTAAGAATTTGTGCTATATCTATGGCGCTCCGACTTCTATTTGTTATAATTCCAGATAAATAATCAAAAGCATCCGGCACATAAAAATTGACCTCAACCTCTTCGTCATCTGTACCCTCAACCACTAATGAATATTTATTTATCATAAATTCATACAATATCAAAAAAAGCTTAAATATCCTGTCTGTTCCAAAGGATGTTTTGCTGTCTGCATCAAGAGGATTATGGTGCATGTAAAGATATAAAATTGGGTTGCAGGACAACCCTTTAGAAATATTTATTCATCCTCTGTGGATTACAACTTTTTCTGGAGTTAATATCAGAAAGTCTTCATCAATGCCGGCTATGTCTCCGTTTACTGCAACACAGGTCTTTCTTAGCCTGTCAACGGATCTTTTTAGTTCTGCCATATCTTTCTCTTTTAGAGGCTTGATTTTTACCCAGACTATGCAGCCTTCTCTTAAGGCGCTTTGTATGCGTTCTGTGTCTGCAAATTCTGTCAGGGATTCTATTTTAATCTGTAGTCTCCCGTCATTTTGAGCATCACTCGATTCAAGTTCGATGTAGTCGATATCACTTTCTTCTTCAACTGTGCTTGAACCTTTTATTTTTTCTAAAAATCCTTTTATAGGCATTGTTACCACCTTGTCGTATTTAATTTGGCTAAGAGTATTAATTGATACAGTAGCTATATAAATATATTGTAGTTATGCTATATTTTTGGCAGTGAATATTTAAAAGCTTATTAATTTTTGGTGTTTTAGTCTGTTTCGGCTTGAAGTGACTCAAGCATACTCACGATGTTCCAGATCTGTGTTCTTGTGTGTGATGGAATGTTCGGGTCGTTGCTTGCCTCGTCAAGGAGGCTTATTGCTGTTGAGAGTTTTACGGTTGCGGTCTGCTTTTCATCGGTCAATGCATCTACTGCTTCCTGTATCAGTGCCCGGATGTTTCTTGGAACCCTGCGGTCTTCTGATAGTTCCTGTACGAATTCCACTACATCTTCCAGTTTATCCATGTTATCACCAGCTGAAGAATTTATTCTTTTTCTGAAATGTTTGAGATTATTACATCTGTCTTTTTATAAAGGTATTCTCTGGTTTAGTATCTCCGAATGATTGAGTCTTTTACATCTCAATACATTAAACTGGGTCATAGAATTTTATTGAAACTCGTTTAAGATCAATCAATTGCTCAATATTCTATCAAAAAAGGATCATTGTAGTACATATTTCTTGTTTT
>DAOWAN010000110.1 GCA_030634545.1 Candidatus Nanohalarchaeota archaeon | reverse complement strand
GAAGACGTTCTTTTATGCGTGAATCTCTTTCTTTCGTGTAGAAATGCTCCAATTCTTCCTGTGGTAAATGTTTCACTAGTTTTATTACTCTCATTGTATATCTCCCCCATATTTTTAGATGGATTATATGTGCTTAGGAGTATATAACATTAGAAAGATGGTGGAGTCACTATAATATGAATGTGTCGGTTTTTATTGGAATGTGGATACTTTTTTTATCCCGCATGTCTGGATAAGGCTTTTGTATAACTCTTTTGGGGACATGAATATTGATTCGTGCTGTCCTATGGGGAATGTTATGAAAGGTATGCTGTTTCCTGGTTTGCTTATTCTCTTCTGTATCAGGATTCCGTTAATCTTTTCTAGGTATTCGTTGTCCAGAGGGATTGGACCACAGTAGCCTGCTTCTGTGCCTGTATATTCTTTAATCAGATGTTGCTCTATCGGTTCTAGTTCTAATGGACCGGTTATTTCATTTGCATCTCTGAATGGCTGTTTTAGTTTTCTGATTGTTCCTACTTTTATGCCTGAATCGCCAAGAGTTGTGAATGTGTATATTCCTCCTTCTTTGTCTTTTGAGACCATTGTTTTTAATATGAATCTTTCAGGATAATCTAGCACTTTTGATGCTTCATCTATTGTTTTTGTCGTGTTTTCACCTTTGTTCAGGTAGCCAAAATCTATATCTGGGTATGCGGTGAGAATATCTTTTAGTATTTTGTTTTCGTTCGGTATGATTTCTCTGATTATTTCGTTTCTTGGTATGTGTCTTGTGTTTTCTTCGGTGGCGGTTTTTGGGAGATTGTACAGTTCCAATTCTGTGTCGGAAGGGAATGTGTAGCGTATGCCTGTTTTGTACATGACTACTTCTAAGGGGTGTTTTTTTATAAATGTATTCTGGTGTAGGTGTTTGTGGGGTGGATGTGTGTGTGGATGTGCAGATTACGGTTTCTGAGATTCCTGGTTTTGTTTTGAAGAATGAGGTTTTTTTTGGTGGTTTTGATGATGGGTTGTTTTTAGTGTCTATTTTTTTGGACATATGTCCAGTTATGTGGACCTGTGTTTTGTCTGTGTCTGGTTAGAGTGTTTCCAGTGTGTCGTCTTGTTTTATTGTGCCGCCTTTTATGACTTTTACGAATATGCCTTCTTTTGGCATGACGCATTCGCCGAGTTCCTGATAGATCTTGCAGCCGGCATGGCATGTCTTTCCGATTTTTGAGACTTCAAAGACTGCTTCGGTTCCTGCTTTTAGTTTGTCGCCGATCTTTAGCTGTTTCAGGTCTATGTCTTTGGTTGTTATGTTTTCTGCGAAGTCGCCGGGGTTCAGTGTGATTTGTTTTTGTTTGATTTTTGCGCTTTCTTTCATGCGGTCTATGCTTTCCTGCGCCAGAAGGCTGATCTGTCTTATTTCTGCGCCGGCATGTGCGTCTGATTCAAGACCGAAGTTTTCTATTGCTTTTGCTTCTTTTACTGGTTTTTTTGTTATGTGCTTGCTTGTGCTTGTGTTGATTGAGTGTATTTTTCCTTTCATTTTTATCATGTGTCTAAGGGGTTATAATCTTTTTATTGTTGGTGTATTGGCTATTAGTCTGGTTATGTCCAGGTTTATTCTTGGGAGTGTTTGCGAGATGTGTGTCTGTCCTGTGGGTGTTTCTAGCATGTGTTTGGTTGTTTTGATGGGGTATACTTTGCCTGCGGTTGCTTTGTTTATGACGTCCTGTTTGGTTAGTTTGTAGCTGTTCCATGAGTCCAGGATGATTTTTGGGTCCATGTAGTTTACGTAGAATACGGGGATTTTTTGGATTTTCAGGTTTTTGAAGACATTGTGCCTGTGATGACCGTCCAGGATTATGTTTGTTTTTTTGTCTGCTACTATCGGGTATTTTATGCCTTCTTCTATTATGCTTTTTCTGACTTCGTGTATTTTTTTCGGGTTTGTGTGTTCGTGGGGTTTTAGGTTGTCTGTGTTGATTAGTTTTATGGTGTGTATTTTTTTATTGGCTGCACCGGTAGCCACCCATTTTTGTTTGTTCCATTTTATTACCTCCGGTTGAGTGTTTTTTATGTTTGTGAGTTGTATCTTTTGTGGGTGTGTGTTGTTAGGACTAAGTTTTGTTTTTTTGGTTGTGTTTAGGGGGTTATTTGGATTATAGAGAATTAATGGTTCTTTTTTATTTGTTGATGCAAACATGTTCACCAGTCATAAGACTCACCGTTATGTAGTTAATTTTGTGTGCGAAAGTTTATATATCTTGTGATTGGGGTGCTGTGTCGGGTATTGTTGCATGAGTTACGAACGGGGGTTTTAGTATCTCGTTATTATTTGGGGATAGTAAACGGCAGATATATTTATAAAAATATAGTTATTTATAATGTTCATGTCTCGACAAATACCCTTTACTCTGAATGATTTACTATGGGAATTACCTTCTACTGAATTCCATAAGTGGTTAACTGATTCATTTGGTGATATCAAGTATAATCTTACTTCTGAAAGTATTGATATAGTGGGCACAATACCAGATATTGATATTAAAAGTAGTCGTGATAAGCTAGAAGTATTAAAATCTAATCAAATGATTGGAAGAGTTGTTTTGAATGAAAGAAGTGGTATGGTAGATTATAATGGTGCTTGTTTTACAACAGGTATATTAGACGAATCTGTAGGATTAGGATATGCACTAAGTAGCAATTATTGGGGTGAACAAACTAATAATCCTAATGTTCCTTTTGAAGATTTATGGGTGTTTCCCCCAGATATTAAAGAGGCAAGAAGAAGAAATCTCTTCGAAGAGTACATTGGATTTCAAAGTTATTTATATACAGAGTCAGAAAATGTCGTCAATATTATAGGTCGATTGGATTTTCCAGAATTACTAACAATATTGGAAAGAAATTCACAAAGAATTCGTGAAGGAGAGTCTTTTGATTATATTATGTTAGATGAACTTTTTCCAGATTCTAAAGAACATGGAGTCATAGATAAAAGAGAAGAAAGAGATTATTTGGATTTTATCGATTCTGTTGCGGCTCCTCACGCTGAGGATTCATATGGAGTGAAATCAATACGAGAAAGAGAGAAAGAGGTTAAAAGTACTGCTGAGAAATATGGTGTTGTTGAATACCTTCCGTTTTTGAGAGAAGAAACAGCATTATTGGCTCAAACACTTGAAGGATATAATATAGAAGAAGACGTAGTATCTGCTGTTTCATTCATATTAACAGGTGAAAGAGTAAAGGACGTAATTTCAAATAAATTAGAGAGATATGCAAAAAGCAAAAGAAAGAGCAGATCTGAATTGACATATGGTGAAATAGATGAATTTGAAACATCTGTAACTCAGGATATTATGCGTATTCAGCAAAGAGTTAGAGGAAGGTTTAATACAATTGAGTCAAATCATTTGAGTGGAATACTTTATGGAGAAATAAGTAGTTTGAAAAGAAAATATTCTCTAAAAGCTGCATTAAGTGAAAGTGTGTCGAAACAACCTTTAGAAAATCTGCTCGTAAATTTAGTTTTGCCAACAAATGGTGACTCATATCTTTCTTCATCAGGAAATGGAATATTACTTACTGAAGATGGATATATTCTAACTGCTCAGCATGTTGTTCATGATGGAGCATTAGAGAGAGGAGTCGTAATTGATACGAATGCTCAAACGTATCAAATAGAGGAATTAGTTAGAGAATCAGAAGAGTATGATTTAGCAATTATTAAAGTAAATAGAGCAGGTGATTCTGTTCCTACCGAAATAAGAGTGGATGATACATTTCAATATACTAATTGCGATGAAGTTAGATGTATCTCATTATTTGACGAAGAAATATACAGACAAATTGGCGTAATAATGGATAATCCTAACTCACAATATGAAACTGATAACAATTTTTGTACATCTATTAATCTTACTCATGGTTTCAGTGGTAGTCCTTTTGTAAGTTTAGATGGAAAGCTAGTTGGAATTGCTACAGGAGCAATGTTTGAACTGTATCCAGTTAGTTCAAAAACAAATAGAGCGTATGGACTTGGAGTAGGAACAAAACTAGATCCTGTAATGGATTTCTTGACATCTTATATTATGAATGGAGATTCAGCATAAATCTTGTTGCACTTTCAATGAGATTAAAAAAACGCCTTTTTATCTATAAACAATCACGTTTTTGGTCAGATTTTGGTTTCTTTTTTCCATGAGCCTGTTTTGAACCAGGCAAGGGATATGATTGAGGCTAAGGCGGCTGCTATTACGAAGGACCACCAGATACCGGTTAAGCCCATGGATTTTATGAAGGCAAGGTAGTATGCGATGGGTATGCAAAATACGAATAAGCGCGTCATTCTTAATACAAGTTGAGGGGTGCCTTTTCCAACGCCCTGGAATGCTGATGCTATTATCATGCTTATGGGGATGAATATGAGTTCTAATGGGACTATTTTTAGGAATTCTGATCCTATGGATATGACTGCTTTGTCGTTTGTGAAGATTGTCATTAGTTGGTTTCTGAAGGTGATTAGTATTAGTGTGGTTGGTATCATGAAGGTGATTAGGAGTTTGATTGCGGTTTTGACTGTGGTTTCTATGCGGTTGTATTTTTTTTGTCCTGCGTTTTGACCGACTATGGTGATTACGGCTGTGGCGACGGCGATGGAGGGTAGTATTCCTATTGTCTGGAGCCTGTTTGCTGCGCCGAAGGCGGCTATTGCTGATGTTCCGAATTTTGCTACAAAGGATGTGAGGATAAAGAATGTTATGGACATACTGATTTGTGATAGTGAGGAGGGGATGCCTACTTTTAGTATGTTTTTGATTATTTTGGGTTGGTAGTTGAATCCTCTGATGACGGGTGTGACTTTTGATCTTTTTTTTAGAAAATGGTGTAGTATGAGGAGCAGACCGAATGATCTTGAGATTACTGTTGCTATTGCAGCGCCTTCTATGCCTAATGGGGGTATTATCCAGTATCCGAATATCAGTATTGGGTCGAGTATGATGTTTAGTGATACTGATATTACTAGTGCTTTCATGGGTGTTACTGTGTCTCCTTCGCCGTGTAATATTGAGTTTAGGATGAATACTGTGAATATTATGGTGAAACCATAGATTATTATTGTCATGTAGCTTTTTGCTAGTGATATTATGGCTGGTTCTGCGCCCATGAGTGTGAAGATCTGTTCGATGTAATATAGACCCAAGGCTGTTGATGCAATGCTTATTATTGCTGTGAGAATCAGTCCGTGGGTTGCTGTTTGTCTTGCGTCTATGATCTGGTTTTTGCCGATGTACCGTGCTATTAGGGATGTTACTCCTATGCCTGTTCCTATGCCTATTGCGATTATGAAGAAGATTACTGGGAATGTGATGCTTATGGCGGCGAGGGCGTCTGCGCTGAGTCTGCCTATAAAGATGGCGTCTATTATGTTGAAGGCTGTCTGTAGTGCCATTGAGATGATTAGCGGTGTTGAGAGGGCTATCAGTGTGCTTTTTATGTCGCCGTTTGTTATGTCTATGTTTTCTTTAGAAAATCTTTTCATCTGTTTTTTTGGGGTGTAGTCTATAAATAAAGGATTTGGTAGAATTGAATCTTAGGTGAGGAATTAGGTGAAAAACAGTGAGTGGTCTCTAATCAGGTAAGTTATAGATCTGGCTAAAAATTAATCTACTATTTTTGAATTTGTTTCTCGTAAACAGTAATCCTGGCCTAATGTATCATACCATTTTGCGCCTCGCCCGGAAAAGACTCTACTTATGTTATAGCAAAGGCTAGCGTCGTTATTCTGAATTGCGAAATGTTGTATACATCTGTCTCTATGATAAAATTCTATATCTCCTTTTGTAATTTGATTACAGAGTTCTATATCGTTTGTTTTCTTAGCAATCTCGCAGATACATGAGTCTTCGCATATATAAGTAACACCTGTAGTGCCATAAGGACAATCTATTGTATATCTGCAGTTCATTCTTATTTCTTTACATTTTGAAATATTCAGCGTATCAACTGCCAGAGAATAGACATCACTACTAGGAGACGGAGAAGCATCTAGTATCTGTGATGTATTATATTTTAGGTTCATGTTTCCAAGAATCGATTTGAAAATTGGATATTGTCGTTCTCTTAGTATTCCCCAAAGAGTAAGTTTAAAAGCAAATTTATAATCTTCGTAACAGTAATATTCTACGATGCGTGTACCGACATTAAGTGTTGTCGATAAACTATAACAATAATTAATCTTTTCAATATCTGTAGAATTGATTTGAAGGGAATAATAATTAGCTGGGTAGTTATATTCACATCTGTTTTTAGTGATTAGAATCAATATTCCATCCTTGATTTTTGCTTCTGAGAATTGTTCAGGATGCCATGCATATTTGATATATTGGTGGTTGCTCCAATTAACTTCTTCACATGTATAGTTTTGTGGTTTAATGGGTTCTTTTGTATTTATGTGGTTACAACCTGATGAGAATTAGTATCTCCGAATGAGTCCAAAAATTCAAAAAAATAAATAGTACCTCCACTTTATTGATATAAACCAACAACAACAAAGGGGAGGTTTGTATGAATAAGGGAGAGTTAACATATATATCTAATGGTCATTTTTCTTCG
>DAOWAN010000055.1 GCA_030634545.1 Candidatus Nanohalarchaeota archaeon | reverse complement strand
ATACACAGGACAGTTAGACCTGGTATATGCTGACATCTTAAAATTAGGAAACTCACTTGAGCCACTGGAAAAGACAAGTTTCTTCACAAAATGGAAAATTCCTGTAAACGCCCCAACAGGCAAATACATTGCAAACGTCCGCTTCCGCGAAGACTTTGCAACAATAAGCGAAACCTCAATCAACTTCTACGTCCTTGGCAACCGAAGCAGTGATACAAACAATACCGCCGTAATACTCCTTATACTGGCAGGCGCAGTCATAATATATGTCCTGTACAAGAGACACACCAAAAAATAATTGATATAAATTACGCAATCTGATTTTTCAGATTTAAACAATCAACTATATATATTACCTGCTACAATAATTCACTTACACAATTTTGATACTCATAATTATCTGGTAATTTATTGGAGGGATACAATGAAAAATTCAATCATCACTTTTGCAATGTTACTATCACTTACATTCATTCTTTCAGTTGCATCAGCGCATTCATACCATGGTCCAAGAGCGCTCTTAGTAGAGAACATAACCGGCACCTACGACACAACAGGACTTGATGGGGCATCAAGCGGCACCTCCGAGACATTCACATCCACAGGCTACATAAAAGTCTTTGTGCCAAACACTGATGATATCCTCCAGTACGTCCGCATAAACTTCACAAACGCAATCGCAAGAACAAACATCGAAAACTGGAACGGCACAGAAACAGCATACGCCGACTACGCTCAATCCTATCCGCAACTTACTTATGGAACAAACATGTACCTGAACCTGACCACAGGCAACAAAGAGGAATACTATACCCCTGATTTCGATTATGCTCCCTCCCTAAACATCTCTATGAGTCTCACAAATACCCGTGCAGGCGACGACCTCCACTCTGAGAAAGACATACTGGCACCCATAAATATTCTTAACTTCAACTTCACAATAATAAACCCTGCCTCCACCAAAAATATCGTCGGTACAAACATAACCTACAACATAACATTCAATACCACAGGTTCAAATGCCTCAGTCTGCATAATATCATCAACTGTGGAGGAAACTGCAGGGACCGCATGGGCAAGACTGCGGGGTACTGGCTGTGATTATGACGCAATTGAATGGCAGGGTACTCTGGACGCAGGCACCCAGGTAGACATAACATTCAACGCAACATCCTTGGGTGGAAACAATTATCTGGGAACATCCAACAACCTGAACGATGGGCTTTACGGCGCAAATGCTCTATATATGAACAGTTCCCATGTGATCTCAGAGATAACATTCGCAGGTCGCTTTGCAAGAGGTCCCATAAGAGAAGGTATTGACCTGATGAAAGGAACTCCGTGGCGCGTCAAATCATACATCAACAACATCGCAAATTCTAGTGTTGCACCTGATGAACATAGTCTCACATACTTTATAGACTCATGGCGCGTCTACAACGTTACAGCAGCAACAGGACAGATAGACACATTGCTTGACAGCAACAACGACCTGAATTCTGACCTTGCTGCCAACGTCCAGTTCAAGATTCCTTCTTGGATTGACACCACAAGCGCAAAACCATATATTGCTGCATACTTCAACTGGTCTGTATACTGGAACGCCACCAACTACTATACTTACAGTGGCAAGATCAACTTTTCAATGAAACTTCCAACCTTATACGAGATAGACACTCTCGCCACAAAAGAGACATCCGATACATTTGCTCCGGAAATTTATGGTAGCAAGTTGCTCACATACAATGCAACAGCATACCACCTGGGCAATAGTGACGACCAGATAAAAGTCGGAAAACTTCAGATATATTCCGTCACACCAAACAGTGACGTTGGAGCAGGCAACTACGCAAACCTAACTGTAATCAATCCTCATGTTTACTATGCAAACAGCACAAGCATATATGAGTTAGCTATTTCTGGCAGTGTCGGGGTAACTATGGTCAATACAACTCAGACCAGAAACAGTACAATCGTATTAGACATAACTGACCTCTCAATTGCAACCTTATCTGTAGGTGGTGGGACAGTAGGACGGAACCTGACGAATGGTGACTATATCTGCCTTGTATACGACATATATACTCACGAAAATAGCTCCGGTTCCCTGACATCAGGTATTGATAACGATGAATGGTTCCACTTTTATGGCAACCAGACACTATGGACACAATCCGGAACATACATCGTATACAATTCCAGTGACCTGCAACAGGCATCTATGAACAGTTTAAGTGCATATAAGCAGTTACTTAGTACAGACCCATCCGAACCAGAAATAGTAAACGTGACACTACGTCTGGATGTTACAGGTACTATTAATAACATCAAATTTATCGACTATATTCCAACAGGCATGAGCAACACCTCCGTCGTCACAATGACTTCCGATCTGGTATCCTCAGAGTACAACCGCACAAATCTTGGCACAATTTTAACCACAGATGGTCTTAATATGACTGCATGGGAAATAACCAACCTCACCGCAAACGACGGTTGGGACCTGACTGATGGTTACATTGAATTCTCATATAATCTAAACCTCACAACTGCTGGTCTATACGTTCTCCCAGTGCAGATAGCTGCATTCGACCCTGGTGTAGACAACAGCATATCATTGACCCGCTACGGTATAATCAAATACGTCGTCCCTGAAAAGACCCGCTCTCTGGTAATCGACGAAGACGACACACTCCAGTTATTCAAAACAGTGATTGTCGGCAAACCCGGGGTATGGCGAAAATCATTTAGCGTATACAACCCGAACTCAAAACCCGTAAAATCCCAGTTCAGGACAGAAGTATTCAAAGACACAGTTGAATCTTATGCAAATTACTATGATTCTTACGGCAAAAACATAGAAGAAAGCATCGACACAGACGTAACCGACAACAAAAAATACATATTCTGGGAAAGCACACTAAAGCCCTACGAGTCAAGAACATATGAACTTAGGGTCCTGACACCTCCTGCCGTAGAAGTAGACCGTGACGTGGAAGTGCTCGAAAAACTGGAAAACAAGCATGTAAAACTTAAAGCCGACATCGTAATCAAAAACTTTGCAGAAGAGCCATACACAAACCTCAAACTCAATCTCAACATACCCTCCGACAACATATTCGAACTAACTGATGCTTTCGGAAGAGAGATACCTCGCACAGGCGACACATCAAGCACAACAGTGACAATACCTCGCCTTGACGCAAACACAGTCATGAGTCTTTCCATAATATACAAGCAAAGCTATCCGACAGTGATAATCACACCAGACCGGACAAGATACGACTCAGGCGAGATAGCCAACCTTGAAATACTCATAATCAACGGCGGCGAAAAAATAGAGAACCCGTCTATTGAAACTGAGATATTCACAGAAGACATGGACTTGGTATATGCAGACATAATACGCCTCGAAAGCTCCTTAAAGCCACTCGAGAAAACAGAGCTTTCAACCAAATTCCTATTGCCTATGAACGCCCCGACAGGAAAATACCTCGCAAACATAAGATTCTCAGAAGATATGACAATCATCACAGAAAACACAATCGACTTTTATGTACTTGGAATAAAAAGCGAATCATCAAGCAGCGCAAAAGTCCTGATAATCGTTCTCATCGGAGCAGTCCTGATATACTTTGCATACAAACGGCTGGTTCGGGTAACAAAAAAATAATTACAGGGTAATGGCATCATGGAAATCTTTGGGATATCAGTAGAGTTGCTGGACGTAATATTTTACTTTTGTGTAATCTTAGTGATGTATTTCATATTACTGGAATTTGAATTCCGCGAAATTCGCAAGTTAACCCAAAATTTCGACAATGAAGAGATACAATATGAAAAAGAGGTACGGGAACTAAAAGAAGATATCGCCCGTCTCACAAAAATTATAGAATCAAAAGGATGATAAAATATGTTTGTACCCGTACTTGGTTATTTCATAGATGTTGAAGAAGCAATCGTAGTTTTATGTGTCGTTATTGTTGCATATCTTGCCGTCATGCACATAGAATTCAAGCAGCTGAAACTCATTTCCCATAAGTTCTCAAAAGAAGACACAGAGTTTACCAAATGCCTTCGCGAACTAAAAACAGACCTGAACACCCTAAGTGACTTAGTAAGAACAAAAGAACTCAAAACAATATCCTCTCACGTTGCAGGCGCCGCCGTTCAACCCGTGCAGGAACAGTCTGCCTCATCAAAAGAAGAAACATCTGCACCCTCTGTTGTAGAAAGCAAACCCAAAAAAGACAACAGTTCAGATACTGAAAGCAAACCAAAACAAGACCCAAGCACCAACGACAAAGACACAAACTCACTAAAAGACATGCTTGATAAGGTATAGTAACTCAACAATCATCATCCTTTAGACAAATCTTTATTTTTTCAATAAACATCAACTTATTAGCTGTAGTAAAAATATATGTCATGACCCTGATACTTGAACAAACATCCACTTCTAAACACCCCAAACTCAAACATATAAAAACCAACAACCAAATATAAACATATACCAAGATAGCGATATAGTCCTGCGCATACATCCAAAAAATCAACAATATCACTCGTAGAACATGGCTAATATCTCAAAAGACAATTATCGCTCATACACCATCCAACGTTGCTTTGATAAAAATAGATTGCAGCAATCATAATTGTGAATACGATGCAGGAAAGAAAAAGGCATTTCAATAGACCAGCATATATAGTCTTATCTCTCCTTCTCATCCTCCTGATTGCAGCATCCACACATACTCTCACAATCAGCGCAACAGGCACAGAACCCGCCTTCTCAGAACAACTGACATTCAACCTCGACCTCAACGCCCCATTCTTCAACTACAGCCAGACAAAATTCAATGACTCAACCACCTTATCCAGAATCACATTTGAATACCGCGAAAACAAGACAATAGGCATCATCATCCCCAAAGACTCAACAGTCACAAAAGCCGAATTCAACATAACCGGCGTCATCCGTCCATATACTGCCTGCATCGGCACATATGGTGTAGACAACAATTTCTGCGGTGACCTCACCACAATACGCGACCTTGAAATCGGGAACATCTCTACCTCAGCACTACCCAACATAGGCATAACCTCAGATGACGGCGAAGGAGACAACTCAATCTACTTGGCAAACAGGACCGGCGGAGTATTATGGGCAAAACCAGAATCCTCAGATCCTTACGACACAAACGATGGTGTCATCGGTGACTTCGTAAACGACACAAAAAATGAATTTATAGTTGGAGGTGCATCAGACGGCATAAGAGTATTCAACTCCACCGGAAGCATGATTTGGTCATACACAACCGGATCCACAGTATACTCCCTGACCCTTGGGAACATCACAGGAAGCGCAAAAAAAGAAATAATCTATAGCAACAGTGATACAGTCTATGTTATAAACTCAACCAGCGACATAATCTGCTCACTATCAATTGGAAGCAGAATAAACTCAATAGTAATATCAGACATCAACAACAACGGCGAAAACGAGATACTCCTCGGCACAGAAAACTTCCGTTTATACGTCCTCAACACATCATGCATTGAACAATGGAACTATTCGACAGGCAGCAACCGTGTAAAATCCGTAGACGTGGGCAACATTTCAGATGACCTTGGACATGAAATAATACTTGGAACACTCGACAACTCTTCAAACCTTGGCACATATTACCTGCTCAATTCCACAGGCACCCAAATATGGAACACAACACACGCAAGCGAGATATACACCGTCCGGATAGGTGAAATAGACCACAACAATCCTGGTCCGGAAATAATCGGCGGAACAGAAGACAACTACATCCATCTCATCGACTCCTCTGGTAACATCTACTGGCGCTACATGACAGGTGCCGACGTCAACGCCTTTGTAATCGGCAACACATCACAGGACACCGGTCAGAACATAAATGAACTCATAGCAGGTACAGGCAGCGCAGGCACACACAACCTATACATATTCAACTACGACAGCTTCCCGACAAACATAACCCTGGACATCGGCGCAGACACAACAACCGAATGGAACTACACCCAGGGCGATGGCAGACTCAGAAACTCAACAAAAGCAAACAACACAGAACTACTCTCATCAATAAACAACTACATCCAAAACAACTGCACACAAGACCTCTGCACAATACCCGTAGCATTCCATTCAGACATAGAAGGCATCCTTGAAATCCGCATAACCCTTGAATACACATATAATGCCTCAGATGACATAAACTACACAGACATCAACTACTGGACAAAAACCGCAAACATCTACGCAAACGAATCAATAATCGCCCGCGCAAAAAACATCACATTCCAGGATCCCGCCCAAAACATCACAATCAAATACATAAGCATCAACACCACAGCGACACAATGTGGTTTTGATGGCGAAACCTACGCAAGCGCAACACTTGATGGCACAAACTACTGCAACATCTCATCCCTCACCCCAGAATTCAGATCACTGCCAGGCGAAAACACAAGCAAGATCCTCTGGGACAACCAGATGGAAAAAGAAATACCAGTCACAATGACCGCAGGCATCCAATACTACACAAAAGGTCAGGACAACTACTTCTGGCGAAAAAACATAACCCTGACAAGCAGCAACACATACACCACCCAGACCTTCACAAACATAACAGCAAACATCACCCTGAACGATTCATCCGACGCCGTACGCGGAAACGAATACCTAAACGTAACATGGGGTCAGGAAACATGCAACATAATACCCCCCACAGAGCAGTCAACATGCGACACCGCCCCCCCCGAAACCCAAATGACATGCAACTCAACCAACTTTTACGTATGCAAAAAAGACACAAACAGTAACGGCATCTACAACTTCATCAAATGGCTCCACCCCATCCTGGACGCAATACAGCAGGTATTCTATCAGGCTGGCGGCGCATCAAACCTAAATCCGACTCTGACCGCTACCAACGTCACACCATCACAAAACACATGGAACACATACTTCAACTACTCCATCCATGTCAACGATACAGAAAACAACCTCGTAAACATAACATTACTCACATACTCAGAACTCACGCAAACATGGCAAAATCGCCAGTCAAAAAACATCACAGGTAACGGCACAGCATGGTTCAACATTTCACTTGAAAAAGAGATGACTGGCACCAACAATAAATACCGGTTCATTTATCAGGACTTCAACGAAACATGGTCATCCCCCATACACTCACAACTCCACACCCCAAACAGCACAGGTCCAAACGTAACAAAACACAACATCGAAATAACCCAGATAACAGGAGACAACACAGACGTCATAAGAGGCGGCAACCAGACATTCCTCACAGTCCGCGTAAACGACACAACTCAAAACGAATACATAAACGAAGCAGGCGTCCAATGCACATTCAACATAACCTACGACAAAACAAACTTCAATGAAACCTACACAACCACAGTAAACAACACAGGATACTGCAACTACCACTTTGCACCCCACAACACATACGAGATAGGCAGCCAGACATGGCTCGTAACAATAGACCCTCGCTACTACATAACCCCATCCACCCCTGTAAACTGGACATTAAACATCATGGGAAAACTAAATCTCTCATTCACCCAACCTGCATACAACCAGATTCACACAAGAAACACAACACTATACATGACAGCGCACCTCATAAACCAGTACAATCAAGACATAGACACATCAACAATAAGCTTAACGGACTACAACTGCTCATGGTACTTCAACAACACATACCTCACAACAACAACACTGAACGAGAGCGGCTACTGCAACCACTCATACATTCCTGCCTGCGCTTATGCAAAACTCAAAAACTATAACCTTGAAGTAAAACTGAACTACACCCAAATCCCCGGAAACTACACAATAATCACAAACACTTCGCAAACCACCATACAGCTAAAAGACAACCTCACAATAATACTCGACTCACCATCCGATGCCGCCGCATACTACAAAGGCGAAACCGTAGAACTAAACTCATCAATAAATGACACCTGCGCAACCTGCGCACAAAACACATGGCAAGTCTCATGGTACAAAGACCTCCATGCAATAAGATTCCAGATAAACGAAACCAGCGGCTTGGAAAGATTCAACACACCTGTAATCATAACCGGGTCACAATTAGAGTCCGCAGGCGCAAACCTCACCGGGTGGCGCGTAAACTCAACAAAAATCACAGGAACAAATAGCACACTCCCAAACAAAATATTCAATGCAGACGGAATCTACATAAACAGCACATCAGAAATAGTATTCTTAGTAAACCTCACCCCCTACTCGAAAGACACCTACTACATCACCCGAAACGAATCACAGGCATCCGGAACATACACCATCTCCTACATAAAAAACAGCGGCTTTGAAGGAAACTCAAAAGACTCATGGTCCGGCGACGGAGAAATCATAAACAAAGCAAACGCAAAAGGCAACTACTCCCTAAAACTCCAAGGCAGCAGCGCAAGCTCACCATACACAATAACCCAGTCAATACACCCTGTAACAACCCAAAACATCAAACTATGGTACAAACATAACGGCACATATCACCCCGGCGGCTCAGGCATCAACATCTCCATAGGTACATACACATGCATCATACCCATAATCTACGCGAGCGGCGACTATGCCGACGATGCATGGCGCACCTATACCTGTTCAAACGAATCAATAGAAAACCAGGATAGCATAACAATCAAACTTTATACAAACGCAACAGGAAACACCGGACTCTACATAGACCACATATGCATAGCAGATAACACAGGTAGCTGTATCTCAGAAGACCATGGCATAACAGACAACACCAGCATAACTACCCGCGAACTTGTAAACACAACCACAACAGAAGACACCCTATGGACAATCCCTATGGATCAGCCCCTCGGCATACGAAAAATAACATCCGTTGCCGCCGGCGACTACTACTACACTGCACAGAACAGCACACAAATCTACATCTACGGTCGCTCAAGCGTATCCACATTCGACTACACCTCAACCGGCTGCGACGGCAGCCTCTGCTTCGGAAGCTCAATAATAGACCTTACATGCAAAATACTCGACGCAAACACAACATCACCCATCTACAACTACAACATATCATTCTATGACGGTGCCACATTAATAAACCCCAACGGAAGCTTCACAAACGCAGAAGGCTACGCAACATATTCATGGGAAAGCTCATCAACACCCGGCAACCACACAATATCCTGCAACATCTCAGACGCTCCTGAGCTCTACTACAACACAAGCATCCCAGACTCCAACTCAACAACAATATTGATATTCAACGACAACACAAACGCCACCCTCTCATTCAAAGAAGACGAAACATGGCTAAACACTACCAGCATAACAGCATACAACCTCTCAAAAAACCGAAACGACCTCATAAGCATCTCAATATTAATCAACAACACCGCCCAATCCGTAGTCTCAAGCCCGCAACTAATCGCATATAACCGAAGCAACATAACCATCATCACAGGTATATACAGTGCAATCAGCATAGGCGACAAACTGGAAGACAACATAACAGTAAACATCTCCCGCTATGCACCCCTTGGAAACACAACCTTTAACATCTCATTAATCTGGGCAAACAACGACACCCAATTCATCAACCAGACAATCACAATAAACATCACAAACACCACAATCCTCGACATCACAAACAAGACAACCCTAAACTACGCCATCCCCTACGGCGGAACAAAACAGATAGGCAACTTCACAATAGAATCATACGGAAACACACCACTCAACAACATCGAATTTAGCCTCGAAGACGGCGACCATCATGAACTTAAGAACTGGACAATCACATATTCAAACGAATCCTTTGACATAGACCGCTTCGAAAACCAGACAATCACAGTCACAATAACCGTACCCGCAAACGAATCACTCCTGGGACAAAGCTTCTGGGCATACATTGTCGCAAACAACACAGGCACACAATGCCTCTACCCTTACGAAAGATGCACTGACCGCATAAAAATAAACATCACAATCATAGATCAGGACTGGCAATTCACACCAATAGAAGAAATCACAAAAACCGTCGGTCTCGGCGGAAATGATATCATCGGCTCATTCGACAACCTCATCAACATAACCAACCTCAAAAACCAAAGCATGACAATAAACATAAGCATAATAAACATCAACAGCACAGACTTTCTTAACTTCACATACCAAAACTCAACAGCACATCATCTAAACACCCATGAATCAACATTCCAGATACCTCCACTATCATTTGCAAACATCAACATAACATACAACATCACAGAAGCGCAGATAAGTGACAAAGGCACCTACAACTTCAACATCTCAATCCACAATCTGGACGCAAACTCAGTACCGCACGGGTTCAATAGGACAGTCACATTCACAATCAGCGCCCTCTACGTCGAAATAATCTCCCCAAACGCAACACACCAGACAACAGACATAGTAGCAGGAGACATCCTGAACTTCACATTAAACATAACCTACGACGGTGACCCGCTAAACGACATAGAAAACACCACATTCGCCATAAAAATATCCGGTCATGACTGTACAGGCATACATAAAACATACAACACACAGGAAAACAACTGGCTCATCAGCTGCACAGCCCCCCAGATCCCCCACAACACACAAAACAACACAGTAGAAGTGACTACATACTACAACACCCCCGAAAGCCTCCAGATATCCTACACCACAACAGAACAAGATATGGTAATCTACCGCGACATCACAAACCCATACATAAATCAGCTCATAATCAATTCAATACCACTACTACCCGAAAACGAAGCGAATCAGAGATATGAAAGCAATATCAACCAAATCCATTTAGAAGTGAACGCAACAGACAACGTAGCAGTAAAAAACATCTGGCTCAGCATAACCGACCCGGATAACAACATCACAAATCTCATCCTCACCCAAAACCAATCAATCCCTGATATCTGGAACTGCACCTACACAAACCCCAACCACCCAGGCGACTACAAGATCACAATATATGCAAACGACAGCATACAAAACCATACCACAACACAGACAATGTGGTTTGACGTCTATCATGAAATAGACTTCACAGACACACTAAAAGATGCTTCAGATAACATCGTCACAGCAGGCTTCAAACTATACAAACCCGGCACAGACTGGACATTCCACAGCTTCAGCACCAACTCATCAGGCTACTACAACTGGAGCACACACAAACGCACATACGACCTGAAAATAACCGCCCTCGGACAGACAATCCGCTTCAACAACTTCAACATAACACGCTCAGCAATAAACAAGACCGGACAATCCAATCCCACATCACTGCCAGATGCAATCAAACTTCATCTCATCCCAAACAGCACCCCGCAGACAAACGCAAGCAACATAGATCTACCCAACACCGCAGAAGACATCCTGATGGCATTCGTAATCCACACCCCGCAAACCTATTATGACAACGCCACAGTCAGATTAGACTATAGCAGCGCACTTGCCGCATGGGCATCCTCAGATGAAAACGAGATAAGACTCTACTATTGCACTGACTGGAATTTCAACACCCTCGTATGCAGCAGCGAATTCCGGGAATTCAACTCATCCCTTGCACCAAACGTAAGCGAAAACACATTCACATTCACAACAACCCACAACAGCGCCTACGCACTTGCAAGATGGTGCGGCGGTGGTCTTTGCAGCGGTAGCGACCCTGTCTCCCCTGGCGGCGGCGACTCAAGCAGCGGTGGCGGCACACTCCCAAGAACCACATGCGGCAACAACATCTGCGAAACCGGCGAAAACGAGCAAAACTGTCCCGAAGACTGCGCATATCATATCTGCGGCAACGGCATCTGCGAACCAACAGAGAATAAAGACAACTGCCCAAAAGACTGCGGCGCCCTTGACTTCGAATACCAGACAGACACAGACTTCATAAACATCCAGATTGCTCCCGGTGAAAACAAGACACACACAATTACAATACTAAACCGCAACAACAACTCAATATCCATCAGCATTACAAAGACCGGCGACATTCTCGACTACATAGGCATAAGCGACGAAGAATTCACACTTCCTGCACATTCAAACAAGACCATAAAACTCGAGATCCGCACAGAAAAAGACACAATATTAGATACATATGTCGGCGCAATCACAATAAGTACCTCCGCATCAAAACAGAGGCTTCCCATCGTGATAAAAGTCTCAAAAACAACCCCTGGCGAGTTAACATCCCTTGAAATGACAATCGAGATGATAACAAAAATAATCACCCCTAAAGACACCCTGCGCTTCCACGTCATGCTCTACAACCTTGGCATCATGAAAGAATTCAACATAACTCTCACATACAACATCAAAGAAGCAAAAACAGATAATATCGTAAAAAGCACACAAGAGACACTCTTCTTGACTGGAAACAGGAACTTCAGAAAATCAATAGACTTAAGCGACCTTAAACCCGCCCTACAGACAGGTCAATACTTCATAGAAGTCACCGCAGACTACGGTCCCAAAAAAATCACAGCAACAGACACATTCGAAGTCGTACAATCATTCTGGGCAACAACAAGAGGACAAATCCTGCTCGCAGCAATACTCTTGATCATCCTTTCAATTCTCATCTGGTACGCCTACAGAAGATACAAAATCTGGAAACTCTCAAAAGCCCGCTACGTCTTCCCCCTGAACTACAAAAGGCTGCCCCACGCAGACAACTCCTTCAACATTGGAAAAATTGCAGAAACAAACAAGATTGCGCACTTCAATCCCGCCGATCTCACAACCCACGTACTCACATCCGGCTCCACAGGCGCAGGTAAAAGCGTAGCCGCATCGGTCATCGTAAAAGAAGCCCTAAAACAAAAAATACCCGTAGTAGTCTTTGACCCCACCGCCCAATGGACAGGCTTTGTAAGACCCTGCAAAGACGACAATCTCTTAAGATACTATCCTTCATTCGGCATGCGTTCCGAAGATGCCCACCCATTTACCGGCATGATATTT
>DAOWAN010000009.1 GCA_030634545.1 Candidatus Nanohalarchaeota archaeon | reverse complement strand
TCTCCTCCATAGTTTGAGATGGATTATATGTGCTTAGGAGTATATAACATTAGAAAGATGGTGGAGTCACTATAATCAAAAAAACATTTAAGAATGTTTTTAGAGAATACACTGGGTTCAAAATATTAAGAGAAAACAATATGCGTATGGATTTCAATTATGGTCTTTTTTCAATAACGGTTTTAGAAACCCCCGATAAAAATATTTATGTGAAGATAAATCGAATGGGGTGCGGTATCCGAGATTTACAGAGTAAGGTTTCTAATTTTCTGGGTGTGATGTCTAAATTTGAGAATCAAAATGGAGTACATAAAGTATTTAATGGTTTTCTTTCATGTACTTTGTCTGTGAGTTTGCCATACCAATGGAAGTACATAACTATCAACAGCCCAAAGGGATTCGAATTAAAAGAATATGTCATAAAACTAAAGAGTAATGATGATTATAAATCGAAAATTGACATACGACTGGACAAAATAAATGTGGTACTTGAATCTAAAGAAGCTATACTTCCTCTTCTTGGAAAGCTTCTTTAGTTTGTTCTGTTGTGCCTGAGATATACAGCTTCTGTTTCAAATGCATATAAGTTTTTAAAAGCTTCTCATTAGTCATTTTTGAGGATTTGCTACTTATCCTGCATTCGATTGCTATGAATAGGTCTATTGTGGTATTTTTCGTGTCTTCATATTCAACATAGTACGATGTAACTTTCGTTTTATCGATATCATCGCTTTTATTAACTTCTGTTCCAAAATACGCCTTTTTCTTAATAATTCCAACTCCATCTTCCCAAGCACCCCAAACATTGGAAAGCTCAACAACTTCATCAATTCTCGATAAATCGAAATATATGTGTTTAAAATCAAGAAGGTCACTCTTTTTAAACCGTTTCATAAATGAATTTGCAACCGACTTTTTTGTGAAGATATAAATTTCTTCGCTATTAAAATCAATTATTACATCAAAGAAATATTTGGGCTGGTATTTGTTTGCGTTTTTAGTTCCTTGTTCAATCGTTTTTATAATTTCTGGGGTTATTCCGTCATAAGAATCAATTATGTCATCTACAAAAACACGTATAGGCATAGTTATTGTATCGCATATATGTTCTCCAGAATAATAGGCAATACCTCTTGATTTGTCGTATTTGATTAGGTTTAAATGTGATTTTGGTGTAGTTATATTTTTTGTATATCCCATGTCTGAAAAAGTTAGTTGTGGGTGAGAATTTAGTTTCCTATCTAATAGTTTCTTTTTGTTCACATTTACTAATTGATACACTGATAATGCAATACCCATACAAATAATTGTGCTTTTTGTTATAAAAAACTATTTACTCCATCGTTAGAGAAATATATATCCAGAAGACTTAACAGCTCATGCCATGATGTATAGAAATACAGACAATCGGTACCTTCATATTAATCCCTCAATAAATCAATGTTTTCATTTAACAGGCTGTCTAAGAATTGTCTTTAACTTTTCAGAAGCAGTTTTACGCATATCACTCAAATAAATCTCATGATGCTTTTGAACAAGACCATCAAAAGAATAACCCCTCTCAGCAATAAAATCATGAAGCATCTTCACAGTTTTAGGCTCATCATCATATGAACCCACATGCAATACTTGAACAGAAAGACCTTCACTAAATGTCTCAAACCTTAATTTACCAATTGAAAGTAAATCCTTTTTCTTCTTGACCTCTTCAATCGAAGATTCAAACATCTCTTCAGTAATAAAATCAGGCTGGACAATAAAAACTTTCCACAACCAGTTATCCTTATTCTCAATTGAGAACTCATTCATATCTTCAGTCCACCATAAACCTTCAAGAGGCATCACAGTATAATCCTTATCCAACTCTTTTTTTGAAGTGAACTTAATCTTAAAAGCAACAGGAAAAAGAGCTTCAACAGCATTCTTAAATTCCAAAGATGTATTGGGATTACCCTTTCCTTCAATTGAAATAATTTTCAAAAGAGGAACATCCACAATAACCGGAACATTATCAGAAACTTTATACAACTCCTTAAACTCCTTTTTCAAGTCAAGTTTATCAACATTCATATATAACCACCTGAAACACCCCTAACTCAGACACATACCCGCAAATCTAAAAAGCACACACTATTTAGCAGCAGATATCTTCTGGTTTTCGATAAAAAAGTATGGTGTGATACACGCACTGTTAAATTCAGGAGCCATAGAATCAGTAGCTGTTTCTCTTTCCTTCGATAAAGTCTGCGTGTCCCTTATCAGGTCCTGAACTTTACCCGAATATATAGCATATCTCACAGGTGTCATTACACCTTTATCTACAAAAAATGCATTTCTTAACTCAAATCCGAAATTGCCAGTTTCATGATCTGCAGACGGTATGCCCACAGCTTCAATATATATGCCGCTAAAGCCAGCCAGCATTGACTCAAGAGACTCAGTCCCCTGTTTTATTGAGAGATTATGCATACCGGAAAAGTCTCCTGCAGTATAGATTTTTTCAGATCCCATGTATGTAGCTTTCTTGCAATTACCCGTAGATGCAGTATTGAAATGACTTGAGTACTTATTATCGTAGATATAATTTGAAAATACACCATTTTTTATTATATTTGTTTTTTTTGTCTTCGTACCTTCCATATCAATTGAGAACGTTGACGGCGCATTTGAATGTGTCGGATCATCCGTCACTGTAAAGTCTGCGCTCGCGACAGTCTTCTTCTCCTTTCCTTCAAAAAGCGATATCCCGTCAAGTTTTGACTTACCGGATGCCCAGTATCCAATAGTATCAAGAAGAATAGGACCTGCCACAGAAGGACTCAATATAAGATCATATGACGCAGTTTTCAGTTTTTGCGGGCTTACACACTTTTTTGTGATATCAAATCGGGTCTTGAGCCAACTCCTAAAATCATTTTTATGATACATTCTTTTGATATATGTAGATGACAGCTCTGCAAGAGGCAGTTTTGTATCTGCTTTTGAATCAATTACAGCAGAGATATATGTGCCGCGCTCAGTCTTCTCTATACCATAACTGTTCATTATCGTATATTTGAACTCCATAAGCTTTATTTTACCATTAGTCAACATGACACCAGAATCACGCGCAATCTGTTTGCACTCCTGTTGAAGTTCAACTGTCAAAGTATCCATGTCTTTAGAGATTCTATTATCAAATATACCAGAGACACTTGTTTTACCTCCAGTATCTGTAAATGAGAATCCTTTTGGAAGTTTTTCTGCATACGCAGAAGATACAACACTTTGTTGCGCGGTTTTTTTAATTGCTTCCTTATTCAGTATATTTGAAGTGGAGATACCAAGTCTACCATCTTTTAGTGTACGTATCATATAACCAGTTTCAACAACAGAACGGGTATATGTCCCATCACTGTCTATCGGACATTCAGCGAACCTTACTTCAGAGATAAATATCTCAGCATTGCTCTTCTTTAGGATTGATTCAAAGCCATCCATTAGTTTCCACCTACAATGATATTTCCCGCAAGCACCGAAGGTGCGGGATTGCCGACTGATACCCAGTCCTCATGACCTTTGCCGCATGAGCCAGTACTCATAGTATTCATATGTTTTGATATTGCGCTTATGTTCATGAATGTATCAATAAATGATGAAGAAGAAAGCGTAGTGCGCTCAATAGGCTCTTTCAGCTCCCCGTTTTCTATAATATTGCCGCCAAGCGTCTTTAACTCAAAGCTGCCGCCAGCAGGATCCTCAAGTGCAGTCGTATATTTATCAACAAGTATACCTTTCTTGACCATGCCAATCATCTCCTCTATAGTATGAGTACCAGGTGCAAGGCATGTATTTGTCATTCTTGGTATCATACGATGAGTATAATCCTGAACTCTTGCATTGCCTGTAAGCTCCATTCCAAGTTTCTCAGCAGTCTGCCTTGAATGCATATACTGGACAAGAATACCTTTATCAAGCAGAACAGTCTCTCCTGCAGGGATGCCTTCATCATCATAATATATTGTACCCCAGCCGCCATTCATTGAGCCGTCATCATATATAGTCATTATATCTGTCCCGATTCTCTGGTTCAGCTTGTCTTTGAGAAGAGACCTGCCATTTGCTATCCAGTCCGCCTCTGTTGCATGACCAAACACTTCATGCACCAAAGTACCTGCAACCTGCGGCGACATTATTACATCCATCTTGCCATGCGGAGGCTTTACAGCATCCAAAAATGATATCGCTTTCTTTGCGATATTATTTGCGAATTGATCAAGATTAAGTTTATCAAAAGTTTCGAAACCCGCAGCTTTAGCATACACATCATAATTCATTGTCTGCCGCGCGCCTCTCTTTGCGACTGTTGACAGCGCAAGTACAGTCTTCGTAGTTTCCGTCATTATAAAACTGCCCTCAGTATTAACAAATTGCTTGCATACATTTGATGCAGAGATTCTTGCGCTCGCAAATGCAATCTCCTTCCGACTCGCATATCGTATGATATCTTTGAGAAGACTGTGTTTTTGTTCTGCCGGAATTTCAAACGGGTCTGTTTTCACTTTTGTTTTTTTCGTGTCTGTAATCGCTTTATATGATTTTTGCGAAACCTTATCAGATGTCGTCTTACCCATAAGCACTGCAATTCTCGATGCCTTATCTATTGCAGCCTTCATATCTTTAAACTCTGCATTCTGACAGGAGGTATATGCATATGCCCCATCTTTCAAAACCCTTATACCAATACCGAATGTCTCTGCACTGGAATTTGATTCTTCCTTAGTTGTTTTAAAAGATGTTTCACTTGACGCGGTTATCGCTCTTATGTCACAATAATCGGACTTCGCGCCTGCGTAGTCAATAGCCTTTTTCAGGATATCCTGCGTATCTATGTCTTGTATTTTTATCACCGATTTTTTTGTTGATTAGAAGTTAGGTATTTTTTTGTGTAGAATATTATTGTGGGTAATACATATAAAGTGAATGATTTACAGGCACGAACACAAACAGTAAACAAAACGAAATTGCATGGGTCTAATCTGATAGGGATACATTTTAAAGCAGGAAAAAGCGCACTATGTCATCTGCGATCCTCCTTTTTGCAGGTGGCTAAAAGAGATATGAGAAAGTATATCTTTTTGTTCTTTAATTAACTGCAGATGCGATTGTTTTTTGCACAGCGAAACAATATAAAGTAATCCGCAAAAGTTAGTTACCCGTGATTTGATTTTTATGTTCGAAAGCCTATATGTATCTATTTCTGATTGTTGCGCACAGGATGCCATAATAATTTTCAAGATGCTTCTTGCAGTCAGCATGGGCTACATCATTGGTCGCGAGAGACAGAAAGCAAAGAAATCAGCAGGGATACGGACGCACATGATTGTATGCATGTCAACAGCAGCAGTTGTCGCTGTATCCATACAGGCATTTCCAAATCCCGATTCCGGTGCGCGCGCAATTGCCGCAGTCATCACAGGCATAGGATTTCTAGGTGCAGGTCAGATTATGACCTCCGGCGGAAAAGTCTCAGGCATCACTACTGCTGCAAGCATCTGGACTAATGCACTAATAGGCGCAGTGATTGGCGTCGGGTATTATCTCGTAGGTTTTGCAGCCACAATGATTGTGTTCTTTACATTTAGGCTTAAAAAAGATAATGGAGACGATTGAATATTAGCTCTTTTTTGCCTGCCTTTTTTCAAGAAGTTTGCGGGCATTTATACTGATTTCAGATAATATATTGTGATTGATTTCAAGTTTTTCCGCTGTTATACCCTGGTACATTTCATGGGTTTCTCTTGTCTCTTTTCTAAGTTTTTTCAAATCCTGCAACACATGCGTAAGATAGACAATAGCTATTGCCAGAAGCAGTAATATAGATATCAAAAGAAAGATACTTATTGTTTCATAAGTTGATGTAATCATCATCTATTCGCCTGTCATTGAATTATTGTACCTGAATGAGTTCCGTTTACTGCTTTCATTATATCCTCAGGATTATCAGCATCAATCATTATTGTCCTTATCTTTTGCTGTTTTATGATTTGAGCTGCCTGCTTATCAAAGAGCGCGTATTTACCAGGTGATTGCTCGTTCTTACTTATGATTTTTATGAATTCATCATAAGTAAGAGTTTTGTGTTTTTTTGCATTTTTATTTTTTTGGGGGTCAGAGTCATAGACACCATCCACATTAGATGCATTAATCAAAAGATCTGCCTTTATGCTTCTTGCTATTTTTGCAGACACATTATCTGTAGACTGACCAGGAATTGTACCGCCACATACAAGTATAGACTGTCTGTCCAGCATATTTTCAATCTCTTTTTCTGTCTCCGGGATTGTCTCATTTGCAATATCCCGCTCTACATGATTTAATGCAATTGCCATCAATTTTGCATTCAGATGTGTCACCTGTATCGCCATCTTATCCTGAGCAGTATGATCCATACCGATTTCCTTAATAATATCTATGTAATCACGCGCAAGTTTTCCACCGCCAGTCACGATTACCAGCTTGTCCGCAGTACTATTAATTCTCAGAAGCACTTTTGCATAGCCTTTAATTTTTTCTGCTGTAAAGTCTCCAGTTATCAGTGAACCGCCAAGTGAGATTACAAGCTTCATACTTCATTCTTGGTTCCCTATCTTTTTATATCATAGTTAAGTCGTTACGATTTCATGATTTTGTCAGAGAACATAATCCAACAATCACAAAAGTGTTCTGGATGGAAGTACATGTTACCTTTATATAATTCGGATTTTATTGGATTATTATGTTCGAAACTGACGAGAAGACCAGTGAATTTGTTGAGAAACTAAGAGACATCTGCAATTACATAGGATAAGTCCTTTGTCAGATTGCATCCTGTTATAGATTTAAGTTTTTTATCACATACAAAGTATACTCTGCAATTAAAAAAAACTTGAAAACATCCCCAACATACCAAAATTCTTCCAGAACTCCAGTATGATTTCTCTGACTATTACTCCTGACCATCAAGTTTCTTCTTCCACACACCCAATGCCTTAAGCAGACCATTGATTATCGCTTCCGGCTTCGGCGGACAGCCCGCGACATATATATCTACAGGGATTATCTTGTCTAGCGGACCTATGATATTATATGCATCTTTAAAGACCCCACTGGAGATGCCGCATGCACCAAGCGACATGACAGCCTTCGGTTCAGGCATCTGTTCGTAGATTCTTTTCAGGCGCGGAGCTGATTTGTGGGACAACGCACCGCTGACAATAAGAATATCTGCATGACGCGGATTACCTTTCTCTACAGCGCCAAAGCGCTCTATATCATAGCGCGGCGTAAGGCATGCAAGCGTCTCAATCGAGCAGCCATTACAGCCAGATGCATCGTAGTGAATGATATGAGGAGACTTTATTCTCGAGTGATTTATTATTTTTTTGATTGTATTATGGAATACACCGCCCCTTTGCTCCCTGGATGAATCAGTCCCTAAACCACAACCCACATCACCGCAAGTCTGTTTTCTTTGAATGTTTGTACTTGTTTTCATAAGATCAGCATAAGCATTGTAAGTATTACCACAAGAGCTGCAAATATCCAGTGAAGATAATCTGTAAGCAGACCAGTATGAAGCTTTCTTAACTTGTAAAGTTTGAAAGACTTTATGAATGTGTTGTAGAATGCATCATTGGCAGTACTCAATTTGCATGAATCTATATTTTCGCCGCAGGTATATGTCCTGGTTTTGCCATACACATTTTTCTCTTCATCCACACGATATTGCATCTTACTTTTCGCGACCATAAATATTGAGGCAAGCAAAAGAGATATTGCAAGAATCACATCAAGATTATGTATTATCATCTGTTCAACACCGCCTGTATATATATGCCATTATCCGCCAGAGACCCTGCAATTTTCTGCGAGATAAATTCACCATGCGCAGCAAATATACCAAAGTAGACGCAGATTATTATAAGCAGAATAAGTGGGATAAATACTGCTAAATCAATCTTAGATTCCCCTCCCGCCCTATGTCCTGTACTCCTGAAAATCATATAATATGCCTTAAGAGAATACGCCAATGTAAGAGCCGATGTAAGAACTGCCGCAATTGTGATAAGCGGGTATGTCTCAAGTGTTGTGATGTATATAAGCCATTTGCTTGAAAAGCCATTTAACAGAGGGACTCCTGCATTCGAAAGTACACCTATGAGGAACGCAGCAGGGATTATTTTATGCGGATTAAGGTTCATGGCACTTAGTTTTGTCATACTGGCTTCTTTTGTATTTATAGTGAGAGCGCCGATTGAGAAAAACAGGAGTGCTTCGATAATAGTTACATTAAAAAGATGAAATATAGCAGACGTCGTATCAGTTGCAAATGCTATCATGATATAGCCGACCTGCGATATTGCAGAATATGCAAGAAGACGCAAAATATTGTCCTGCTGCATAGCAAGTATCGCACCCGTAAGCATAGTTATTGCACCAGCAGTAAGCATGATGACCGTAAGATGGACATCAAATACCGTATATAGTATCCTTATGATTGCATAAAGACATGTTGCAGTTGATACAGATGCAAACACTGCACCTACAGGTATTGGAGCTGCTTCTATCACATCAGGTTTCCATGCATGAAGAGGGACTATGGCGCATTTAAGTGCAAGACCTGTAAGCAAAAGACCGATAATGATAGATATAGTTGGACTCGGGTTATTGTTCACTGCAATCGCTATATCAGCCATATTAAGTGTTCCCGTAAGACCATAAGTAAAAGCAATACCCAAAAGCACAAGAGAAGTCGCAAAAGCACCCATGATAAGGTACTTTATAGATGCCTCACATGACTTTTTTTCAGTATAAAATGCAGTCAGAGCATAAGAGGACAGAGAAGTTATCTCAAGGAACACAAAGAGATTGAAAATATCCCCGCTATGAGCCATACCCATTAGACCTGCAAGCAGCAGGCAGAGAAGCGTATAGTATTCCGGTTTAGAATACTTTATATATTCTTTTGAGAATATGACTGCAAGAAAACCGACAAATGTAACCAGAGTAATTATCATAAGCGAAAATTGGTCTACTACAATCGTTATCCCATAAGGCGCCTGCCATCCGCCCATCTGCATTGTAAGTACCTTATCTGCATGGGTTAGAAGAGGACTGATTGTAAGAAGAGCCGATATAAAGCTTATGAATACCGCAACTATAGCAATATACGGAACAAGTTTTTTCTTATGGACCCCGGCTATAGGTATGAGAAAGGCTGCGCACAAGAGTACAGGTATTGCAAGAAAACTGGGTATCATTCTTTCAGACTCCTTAGATGTTTTGAATTGATTGTTTTGTATTTTTTGTGGATTTGTATTATGATGACAAGCGCAAGTGCAGTTATTGACAGCTCAATCACAATTGACGTCAGTACAAGCGCCTGGGGAAGAGGATCGACCATTGCGCCAAGCTGCTGATAGCTGATATCTCTTATTATCGGTGCTATTCCTTCCTGCCTGTAGCCGATAGCTATAAGCAGGAGGTGGATGCCATCTGTGAATATGCCAAGCCCGATTATCTTTTTTATGAGATTATCCTTCGCAAGGATAGCATATGTTCCAAGTGCAGTCAGTATCACTGCCGCTATAAGTGAATAGACAATTATCATAGCGACTTGCCTCCAGGTACAAAACGCATGATAATACCTGCGATTATTGCAGATACAATATACCACAGACCAATATTCTGCATATTTTCTTTTGGATAGAGCGTGAAGCACTCAACTACACCTGTAGCTTCAATGCAGTATTTCTTCGTGCCGAACTCATGATCGACAGGCGTATAAGGAGCGATTAGTGCGTGGTGCTGATGGAGCTTGAATGGTGTGAGATATGTCACTGCAGATTCCACTGGATTATTTTTCAGTGTCACAAAAAATAATATCACAAATATCGCAAATACCTTAAGCGTGATTTTGTTAGGGATAAATGCACTTCCAAGACACCGGATTGTTTCCTTCATTTTTTCCATTCCTCTTTTATTAATGAATAGATGATAATTATGATACCTGTTGCGACAATTATACTTCCGAATATATTTGCGGGAAGTGTGTCGCCGCCAGACCAGATTGTCATAGGTATCTGGTACGGTATCAGTTTGCCTCGAAGTGTGAATTCAAATAGTATTATTGCAAGGAGTGCAAGGCTTGCTATGCTTTTTATGTCTACGAGTTTTAGTTCAGGGAACCTGCCTTCTACTTCAGATTCCCTAAAGGTTAGAAGGAGGAGAGTAAAGGCAGTTGCGATGGTTGCGCCTGCAGGGAAGCCGCCACCGGGAGTGAGGTGACCGTGCAGAGCTGTATATACACCAAATAGAATTATGAATGGAAACATTACACGCGTAGTTATTTTTATTATCAGGTCCATTAGTTCACCTTGATTTTTGGAAATGCTTTTTCAGACTCTTCAACTTGAATTCATTTTTTTTGTGGACTATCAAAAAGACTGCGATAACTGCTGTGAAGAGAACTGTCTCTTCGCCCAGAGTATCATATGCGCGAAAGTCCCAGACAATTGCATTTACTACATTTGCAGATCCGGTTTTTTCAAGAGCGTTTTTCAGGTAGTATTGCTTTACATCTGGATTGTGAGTTATAGGAAGATCAGATACTGCATATAGCATTAGCATTGAGAATATGATGACACCAAATACAGGTACAAGTTTCATGACTCCTCCCTCCTTTCTGTCTTGTGGACTGCTATTATGAATATGAATGTTTCAAGCGCTGCTGTGATTGCGATTTGTGTTATTGCGATATCCGGAGCTTTCAGGATGAAAAATACTGCGGCAAGAGAAGTATTTACTATTCCAAGAAGGATAACAGAGTGGAGAAGGTCTTTTTTGTGGATTGCAATCATTGCCGTAAGTATAATTATGAATAGCAATAATACAAATGTAATGATCTCAATAGATATTACCGCAGTCATTTTATAGTCTCCATATCGTTTTTTGCCAGTTTTCTTGGTCTTATGCCAGTCTTATGCGCAGCATCAGCAAGAGCATGACTACCTGTCGGATTGGTTATGATGATAAAAGCGATTATCATGAGAATCTTTATAGTGTATAATGCACCGAGACCAGTTGTTGTATGAGTATAAAAAGCAAGAGCAACAAGTGCCAGGCATACACCGCCGACTGTGACCATGGTGGCTGCGTGGACTCTTGTGTAGAAATCAGGAAAGCGGAAAAATCCGATTGCGCCGATAAGGGCAGATAGTGCCGCGATTGTGAGGAGGGTTTCTTGTATCATTTTTTCACCAGTTTTGAGATTGCGATTACACCAACATAAGATATCATTGCGAACAGGAGGGCGGTGTCGAGGTATATGGGGTTTTTTATGTTGATTGAGTAGAGTACCATGAAGAGTATTATGATGTTTGTTAGGGTGTCTATTGAGATTACACGGTCTGCGTAGGTGGGACCGAGTAGCGCTCTTATGACTAATAGGAGTGCTGATGTTATGAATATTGATTCTATTATCATGATATCACGTTTTTTGCGTGTTTTTCGAATTGTTGTGTGATGTCTTTTTTTGGGTTGTAGTTGAGGCAGTGAATGTAGAGGTCGTGATGGTTTTTGTCAATCTTTATTGTGAGGGTTCCGGGTGTTATTGTTATTGAGTTTGCTACGAGTGTTTTTGTGAAGTCTGTAGTTTGTGTTGTGGGTATCCTGATTATTGCGGGGTTGATGCTGCCTGTGATTATTGATGATGCTGTTGTGAGGTGCGATTTTATTTCTGCGCCCAGAAGGATGATTGAGTAGATGGCGAGGTTCAGGATGGATTTGGGGTTGAAAAGCTGGTATGGGGATTCGTAGAACATGAATTTTCCGCACATGTGTGCGATGATGAGTGATGCTGTTATTCCTACGATGAACTCGATTGAGGTGGGTGCGCCTGTCATTAGGAGCCATGCTGCAAGTAAGAGGAGGAATGATACGCTGAATTTGTGCATGAGTTATTATTATGGGTTAGGTGCGTAATAAAGATTTTGGTGTGTTTTATTTTCTGTGATAAATAGATCATTTTTTCTTTTGATTGTTGCTGTGCATATTCTGCCCTGTTTTTGGTATTGTCTTTTTGGACTGTGTGTATTTGTATAGTATAAATATAGCTATCATTATAAGGATTATCAAAAGTATGATGTATATTGATGGGAATTGTTTTTTCTCTGGTGTTATTATGATTTCATCATGCATTTTTTCTGCTTTGAGAGCAAGATCGTAGGCAGAGTCGTAATCTCCTATACTATAGGCTATCTGTGCTTCCTCAAGCTTTTCTCTTGTTTCTTTATTGTCCCTTTCTATGAGCTTTTTCTTGACCTGTTCAATCTTTGCCTTTGCCTTGCTTTTTGATTCCGGTTCTGGCGGTTGTGTGGTTGTTGTGTCTGTTGTATCGGTTGTGTTTGTTGTGCTTTCGTTTTCTGTGACGACTGTTGTGGTTGTGTTTTCAGATATCGGTTCTATCTCTTGTGTCTGGTTTGTCTGGTTGTCTTCTGGCATTATGTATGGTACGCTACTTCCACCACCCCCGGTGTTGCATGTGCCGCAGTCCCCCGGGCATGTGGCGCAGGTCTCGCCGTTGTTGCAGTCGCCATCGCCGCAGTAGGGTGCTGATAAGACTGAGAATGTGTGATGTATTGGGTTTTCGTTAATGTTTCCGCTTGAGTCATTGCATAGGTAGTAAATGTTGTATGTCTGGCTGTCTGTGAGGCTTGTAAATATGAAAGAATGGTTTGTCCCTCCTGTTGTTGTCAGGTTTGTGCCGTTTGTGTAATTGAAGTCACTTGTGTTATACCTGCATACTGCGTTCTCGTCTGTTGTTATGTTTATTGTTGTTTCTGTAGTTCCTGCAGGGAGGGATGATGTATTTGTTGGGTTTGCTATTGTTATTATCGGTACTGTTGTGTCTGATGAGGGCTGTATTGTTATCTGCCGTGTTTCAGTATAGTTTATGTTGCCTGCAAGGTCCTGGGTGTAGGCGGTGTAGTTATAGGTCCCGTAGTTTAGGCCTGTGTAGTTTGTCTCAAGATGATAGAGGCCGCTATTGTATGAGGCATTAATCTCTTCCTGGCTTAGTGCTCTTTTCCATATTCTTGCTTCGTCTATTAAGCCGCCATATTTTGCTGCAGTGAGTGTAAGGTTTTTGTTGTTTGCAGGGAGCGGTGTTGAAAAAGAGCTGCTGTCTTTTAATATTCCGTTTACATATAACCTGTTTTCTGTTTTCCTATAGCTTAGGGCTATATGGTTCCATGTGTCCGGTAGTATCTCTGAGGAAAGGCGTTCGTTGTTGAAAGTGGATATTATCTTTGGTCCAAAATTGTACCAGATACCGTATGCAGTTGCGCTCTTAGCTAATAGAGGCATAATGGTGTCTTTTGGGGTGTCTCTGAAGCTGTTGTCGCCAAGACGACCGTACTCGTTGCTGCCCCAACACATGATTTCGCTGTTCTCAACTATGGCGCAGGTGTGCATATATCCAGAGTATATCGAAGTTGCATTGGTGACTCCTGTTGTGTAGGCAGGTGTGCTTTTATCAGTAGGTGCGTCTCCATCGCCCAGCTGCCCTTCACTATTGTCTCCCCAGCACATGACACTTCCATTGTCAAGCAGTGCACATGAATGATAACCCATGCAGGATATTGAGATAGCGTTTGTGATGCCATGTACGTAGACCGGTCTGTTTTTGTCTGTTCCCATATCGTTGTCCCCCAGTTGCCCGTCACCATTCTCACCCCAGCACATGACACTTCTATTGTCAAGGAGAGCGCAGGTGTGATAACTTCCGCTGGATACGGCAGTGGCATTTGTGATGCCATATACATAGACTGGTAACTCTTTATCTATTGTTGAATTATCTCCCAGTTCTCCGTCATTGTTATATCCCCAGCACATGACACTTCCATTGTCAAGTAGGGCACAGGTGTGATCATCACCGCAGGATATATCGGTTGCGTTTGTCATGTTTGATACGTAGATCGGGTAGTCTTTATCTACTGTGGTGTTATCACCTAACTGCCCTTCACTGTTATCTCCCCAACACATTGCGCTTCCGTTGTCCAGCGATGCGCAGGAATGATAGTATCCTGCAGATATGGCTGATGCATTTGTGATGTTCAATACATAGACGGGGGTATTTTTGTTGTTCGGTGAATCTCCGTCACCCAACTGACCCATGCCGTTATTACCCCAGCACATTGCGCTTCCGTTGTCGAGCGCTGTACAGGTGTGGTAGTATCCTGCAGATATGGTTGATGCATTTGTGATATTTGGTACATATACAGGGGAATCTTTATTTACCGGGTCGTCTCCGTCACCCAGCTGCCCCTGATCGTTATATCCCCAGCACATTGCACTTCCGTTGTCTAATACTGCACATGTGTGATAATACCCAAGGTTGAGAGAGGATGCGGCAATGCCGCTGGATATGTAGATTGGTGTGTGTTTGTCAGTCGGATTATTGCTGTCGCCTATCTGTCCCAGGCTGTTATCCCCCCAGCACATGATATTGCTGTTGTCTAATACTGCACAGGTGTGGCGATATCCGTTGGATATCCGGGTTGCTGTTGTGATATCTGAAACGTAGATGGGGATGATTTTTTTGTTTGGGTAGTCGCCGTTGCCAAGCTGTCCATAATCATTGTATCCCCAGCACATTACACTTCCGTTGCCTAATACTGCGCAGGTGTGGAAATATTTAGTGGAGATAGTGGTTGCGTTTGTGATGCCGTATACATGGACAGGTGCATATCTGGATGTTGTAGAATTGTCGCCGAGCTGCCCGTAATAATTATATCCCCAGCACATTGCGCTTCCGTTGTCAAGGGCTGTACAGGTGTGGCGGTGTCCTGCAGATATGGTTGATGCGTTTGTGATGCTGGCTACATATACCGGATAGTGTTTATCTGTGGGCTGGTTGTTGTCTCCAAGCTGTCCGTAATTGTTATCTCCCCAGCACATTGCACTTCCGTTGTCGAGGGCGGCGCAGGTGTGATAGTATCCTGCAGATATTGTTGAAGCATTTGTCATGTTGATTACATGTACCGGATAATGTTTATCTGTGGGCTGGTCATCGTCGCCTAGCTGTCCGTAATTGTTATCTCCCCAGCACATTGCACTTCCGTTGTCAAGGACTGCGCAGGTGTGATAGTATCCTGCAGATATGGTTGATGTATTTGTGATGTTGGCTACATATACAGGGGAGTCTTTATCTGTCGGTTGGTCATTGTCTCCGAGCTGTCCGTAATTGTTATCTCCCCAGCACATTGCACTTCCGTTGTCGAGGACTGCGCAGGCGTGATAGTTTCCGCAAGAGAGATCTGTTGCAGTGCTGATACCTGAAACATAGACAGGTGCATATCTGGTTGTTTTGGAATTGTCACCGAGCTGTCCCTGGGAATTGCTTCCCCAGCACATAATACTGCCGTTGTTAAGCAATGCGCAACTGTGAGAGGATCCTGTGGATATGCTTTTTATTGATATGTTGTTCAGTTTTGCCCAAAATTCTATTGTTATCTCATCTACAATGTCAAGGTCTGTTGAATCAGGTATTGTTACAGAATCGCTGGTCTGATTGAACCGTACTGCTTTGCCGAACTTGCCGATTGTGTAGTCCGGGCAGTTTCCTGAACAAGTGCCGTTATTGCCGTAGCTTGACCAGTCGCGGAAAAATGTGTTGTTTTCACCTGGCTCTTCGTTGAATCTCCACCAGCCAATAAGACTATAGTTCCAGTCTATGAATGTTGTGAGGTTGGCTGGTGAAATTGCGTCAGTTCTTGTTGTGTTTATATATGCCCAGTTATCTGTTGTTATGTTTCCATCAGCCGGTGTTGGACTTGTGAATGTTGTGGATGGTTGTGTCCTGTCGATGTTTAAGGTGAAATTTTCTCCTATGTCAATGGATGACTCAAAACCTGTGCCGTTTGTGCAGTTGACCCACCAGTTGTGAGTTGCTTCACTTATGGTCTGGTTTGAGTATACCTGTGTGTCTGTGTCTGCTGCGATATTTTCTGTGTGGTTTACTGCAGTCCCGTCAATGTACAGGGTGCAGTTCACTGTTCCTGTGAGATATCCTGTGTGGCTGTAGATGAACTTGAGAGTGTCATTGTCCTGATTGGTGTAGATGTTGTCTTGTGGAGATGCAAGGTATACTGTATGATGTTGGCTATATGCTGTAATTTGTGTTATGATTAAGATCAGTGTGGAATATGTGAGGAGAAGAATTAGGTTCTTTTTTTGTTTTTTTGTGTAATTCATAATATTTTTTTGTTCTTATTTATTTATATATCAATTTGTGTGTTGTGTTTGTTTTTTGAATGTGGGCGGGTTTTAGTCTTTGATTTCGGTGATTTTGCCTTTTGGCGCGACCTCTTCGAATATCTGTACCTGGAATTTGTATATTTCTGTGTCTTTGTATTGCCACGCGTCTTTGTCGTGGGCGCCTGCCTTATAGCAGAGGTTTTCTAAGAATTCGATTTTTTCGGGAAGCTGGTCCCAGACTTGGGGGAGAAATAGACCTTGATTTGTTCCTGTTTTTAATATTAAGCCGTCTTTTTTTGGTGTGATTTTTTCGAGGAGTTCTTTTGGGTTCTGGTGGGGGATGATTTGCGGGGGTGTTAGGATGGATATTTCGATTATGATGTTGTTTAGTTCTTCTTTTGTGACCTCTTGGAATCTTGGGTCGTAAAGGGCGGCGGATGTTGCTGCTTCGGTTACTGCTTTGTATAAGGGGTATATTGGTTCTGTGAAGCCGATGCAGCCGCGAAGGTCGTGGTCAGGGTGTGTGTGGAGGGTTACGAAGATGCCGTATCTTTTGTTTAGCCATTCTTCTGTGTTGTCGATTTTATGGTCTTTTCCGGATAGAAGGGATTCAAGGTATCTTCTTGCTTCTTTTATGAGATGTTCGCCCTGCTCTTTTGTGAGTTTTTCCATATTGGGTTTTTTGATTTTGGATGTTTATAATTGTTGAGTGTTCTAGGGAGAAGGGAAAGAGAAGAAGAAAAAAGAAAAGAGAGTCAAGACATAGGGTGGAGGGCGTTGCGCCTAGTTGGTTTTGTGTCCTGACTGGTTGTGTTTAGTGTTTGTATATATGCACATCGCTTTGCGGGAAAGGTATTGATATCTTGTTTTTGTCGAATTCCAGTTTTACGTTTTCATGCATGTCGAAGCGCACATCCCAGTAGTCTGCTCCTTTACACCATACTTTGACTGCGATGTTTACAGAGCTGTCGCCCAGTTCAGATACTTTTACCATGGGTTCGGGGTCTTTGAGTATTCTTTTGTCTTTGCTGATGATGCCTGCCAGGACTTTTTTTGCTTTTTTGAGGTCGTCGTTGTATCCGATCCCGAATGTCATGTCTACTCTTCTTTGGGATTCTGTTGTGTAATTTATTATGCTGTCGTTGGATAGGTGACCGTTTGGGATTATGACTGTCTTGTTGTCCATGGTCTTGAGGATTGTGTTGAATATCTGTATCTTGTGAACTGTGCCTTTGTGCCCCTGTGCTTCAATGAAGTCTCCAACTTTGAATGGCTTGAAGAGCAGTATCAATACGCCTCCTGCAAAATTGGATAAGCTTCCCTGCAGGGCCAGTCCGACTGCCAGACCTGCACCGGCCAGGACTGCGATGAATGATGTCATCTCGACGCCGAACATGGATATCACTGTTATGAATAACATCACCTTTAGCATGATGCTGAATAGGCTTTCCAGAAAGTGCTGCAGTGAAAGTTCTACTTTTTTGGATTTCATCTGCTTTGTGAGCATGCTGATGAGCAGTTTTATTGTCCATAGGCCCACTATCAATGTTATGATTGCCATAGCAACTTTTGGGAGATATAGTATTGACTGTTCGACAACCTTATCTGATATAGACTCTAAGTTTACCATTTCCTGACACCTCCGTGATATACTGTTGTGATATATATAATTGAGTGTCTAATTTTAATAAGATTTTGTTTTTTCTAATCTGCTTTTGGATGATTGTGGTTGTGCGGGTTGTGGGTGATGTTTCTTAAGATGTTTTTTCGTAAGCTTTTTATTTCGTCTTCTGTTGTGTTGATGATATCTTTTTTGTGCTCAAGTAGTTTTTCGAATATGTAGTCGATTATTATCATGAGGATTATGAGGCATGAGAACAGCTGGAGATGGGCTATTGATACTTCTGTGTATGCGAATGATACGAGTACTGCTGCTGCTGGCGGATGTTCGGCTTTTATGAGTGTTATTGTTTCTGCGAAGAGTGCGAATATGAGGAATGTGGCTGCGATGTAGTATATGCTGATTGAGGTGAGTTCGTGTTTCAGGATGTTGTTAAGTATTATTCCGTAGAATGCGGCTGTTATGTATGATGCGGATATGTTCCATGCGGTTGAGTATTTTGAGTAGGGGTTTATGAATGAGAGGTAGATGCTTGCTGCGAATGCGGTTGCTATGAATGGGATGTTGCCTTTGGCGCCGATGAAGATGATGAATGTGAGGGCTGCTGCGAAGAATATGTCCCGCGCATATTCGTTGAGTTTGTGGCTGTGTTTTGGGTGGTGCATGGGTGTTTTTTTGGGATGGAGGGGTTATATAGTTTTGAAAGAGGAAGAAAAGAAAAAAAGAAAAAAGAGGAGAGTAACTTCTCCTTTATTTTAAGATGGTTTTATTGCACGATAGGTAGTCCAAATCCTGCTTCTATGTCGTCTCCTGCCTGTCCATAGTCAAGAGCAGAGTTTGTATAATCTTCGGCTAATCCTTGTAGATATGTTCTTGTAGTTCCTGCAGTACCTTTCCAATCTCTTGCTGCGATACCTGTTACGTGCGGTGCTGCCATAGATGTTCCTTGCATATATGTGTAGCAACCATCTTTGTAGGTTGATTCAATTGCTACTCCTGGAGCAGCAAATTCTATTTCCCTTTCTTCTATTATCCAGTTTCCGTCATTTACTCCTCTGGATGACCAATCTATTATATTGTCCGATGAATCAAATGCTGCTACTGCAACCACGCCGGATTTTGCTGCAGGATAACCAATACTACCTTCTGTTGGACCGCTATTTCCTGCGGATGCGACGACCAAAACATCGTTATCATTTGCATAGGTCACTGCACTGTTAATCAATGAACTTTCTCCACCGCCTAAACTCATTGATATGATGTTTGCACCATTATCTACTGCATATCTCATGCCTGCTGCGATGTCATCTGTGTATCCTCTTCCTCTTTTGTCAAGGACTTTTACTGCCATGAGGTTTGCCTCTGGTGCTACACCGATTATGTTTCCATTAGCTGCAATTGTTCCTGCTACATGAGTTCCGTGTCCATTATCATCTTCACAAGTTGCATATCCAATACCAACACATACGATTGTATTTGCAACTAGGTCTGGATGGTCTGTGTCAATTCCAGTGTCTAATACTGCTACTGTTATTCCTGTTCCACCAGAGCCACCATTAACTTTTTCTATACCCCATGGAATTTGGTTATCTGGTAAACAGGGTTCAGGTAAAGAACAATCCTCTGGACAAGTTGCTGGTGTTTCATCGCCTTCGCAGACTCCATCACCGCATATTGGTACTGAAATTGAACAATCCTCAGGACATGTTTCAACATTTTCACGTACAGGGTGGCACTTTCCATCTCCGCAAAATGGTCTTGCTGTAATATGATATATTTCAACTTTTTCTGTTTCTACACCCAATTTATCCAATGCTTTCAACTGTCCTTTTGTTAATTCTGTTGTAAATCCATTGTCGAATTTGTGATTAACACCGAGTGCTGCTTTCAGTAAGCCACTATCAGACTTTATAAGATATCTTGTATTGGTGTCTTGAGTGCTTGGTCCCTGTGCCATTGCAATTCCTGATATCGCCAGCAGGCATACTACGAATATAACTCCTAATTTTAGTTTGTTCATTTTTATTACCTCCATTGATTGTTATTGATTAACTGATTATTTTTTTTGTGAAAGATTTTGGTTTACTTGTTTATTGTTACAGTATTTATTTAAGTGTTGGTGTGAAAATCAGCGGATTTGGTGTTGGAGATTGGGGGTTGTCTGTGCGCTTTTTCTGTAGTTTACATGGCGCCTTTAGAGTTCAGTTATCTTGTGATTTTGCTGCGCTCTTTAGAAACCACCTGTGAATCAATGTGCTCTCTGTGAGTTCTGGGTGGAAGGCGAGCGCCAGAATATTGCCCTTTTTTACTGCGACTATCTTTTCATCCATTTTTGTAAGTATCTCTGCATCAGGATCATCTATTTTTGTTACCGCCGGAGCTCTTATGAAGATTGCGTTAATTTTGCCTATGCCTTTCACATCAAGTTCTTTTTCAAAGCTATGCTTCTGGGTGCCGAAAGCGTTGCGATTTACGGTCATGTCTATCAGACCAAGGAGTTTACCTGTTTTTTTGCACTGGTTGTCGCCTGAGGATGATATTATTATCATGCCTGCGCAGGTGGCGAGAATCGGGATTTCTTTTTTTGCCAGACGTATGATTTCTTTGTCTATTCCTGTTTCTGTTAATAGTTTGTTGATTGTGGTTGATTCACCGCCAGGGATTATTATGCCTTGTGCACCGTTCAGGTCTTTTTCTGTTTTTGCGAGAATTATTTCACATTCTATGTCCAGTTCAGAAGATGCTTTTTTCAGGATGTCGGCGTGTTCCTGGAATGCGCCCTGAAGAGAAATGATTGCGATTTTCATTGTTTTGTGTTGGTTGGAATGGTTTTTATTTGTTTGTGTATGGTTGATACTGTGCTTCGTGCAATCTCTGGTGCTGAAGAAAGAGTGGGGTTATCGTTCCTGGAGGCGTTCCTCAGGCTTCAGGGTAGCTATCTCAATACCAGCCATTGCTTCGCCAAGGTCTTTTGAAATCTGTGCCAGAATCTCTGGTTTGTCATAGTTTTTTGTTGCCTCAACAATTGCTTTTGCTACCTCTTCCGGCTTGGAGGATTTAAATATACCCGAACCCACAAAGATACCATCAACACCCAACTGCATCATAAGTGACGCATCAGCCACTGTCGCGATACCGCCTGCTGCGAAGTTCACTACTGGAAGCCTTCCAAGTTCCGCAACTTCTTTTACCAGTGACAGCGGGACTCCATACTCATTAGCTTTTTTCGAAAGCTCACTTGAATCATGTTTTATACCTGTTAACAGCGCGATTTCAGAATTTATCTTTCTTGTGTGCCTCACCGCCTCGACAACATTACCAGTCCCAGCCTCACCTTTTGTCCGAATCATTGCCGCACCTTCATTTATGCGGCGCAGCGCTTCGCCAAGATTTCTGCATCCGCATACAAACGGAATCTTGAAATTATTCTTGTCTATATGATGTTCTTCATCTGCCGGTGTCAATACTTCAGATTCATCCACCATATCTGCGCCAAGTGCCTCAAGAATCTGTGCCTCTGCAAAATGACCTATTCGCGCCTTTGCCATGACAGGTATTGTAACAGTCTCTATTATCTCTGTAATTTTCTCAGGGGGTGACATTCTTGCCACGCCGCCATGTGCTCTTATATCTGACGGGACACGCTCAAGAGCCATAACTGCCACAGCACCTGCATCTTCAGCGATTTTCGCCTGTAGAGCATTTGTAACATCCATTACCACACCGGATTTAACCATCTTTGCGAATCCGCGCTTAAGTGTTTCAGTACCTGTTTTTTTAGTGTCAGTCATATTATTGCCTCTTTTTGCAGTATACATCTGCATATTGAATCTTCTCTTAATAATAGTGGGCCGAGCCAGATTTGAACTGGCGACCTTCGCCTTTCTTTCGCGCAACAGGAGGATTCAGAAAATCCTTATTTGCGTGATGTAAGGGCGACGTCATAACCAACTAGACTACCGGCCCATGTGACTATAGTTAACGTCGTTACCAAATGGACAAACTTAGCCAAAAACCAAAAGACGTTAATCTATCCGGGGAAATCGGAGATTTCCTGGATGCTAAAATTGCATAGCAATTTTAAGCATATGGAAAAGCCATCTGTCCAAATAGTTCTGGCTTTTACTATATATCTTATTCGAGATAGTTTTATATTTGTTCCTCAACATCAGCCCTACAAAATGCTGGGCGACAACCATATAAAAGGTTGGCGATTATAGCGACCGTAAAGCTTCGCTTCAACCAGATTTTAAATAGCCTATTTTTTAGCTTGTCTACTGCTCCGTTTTTTTTCAAGGTTCTCTATTATAGAACTTATTGTCAAAAGCACCCCGCCGATTATTACAGAATATATGATATCCATATAGCTTGTGTTCGGATCCATCAGGTAGCTTGTTGTTGTGAATGTTATAAGCGCTATTGAAAACGTAATCGAAAGATATGTTATATATTGAGGTAACTTATTTTTTTTCCTGCCCAGGATATTGCCCCAGCCAAAGAATATTGCCGAAAAGAACAGAGATATAATTGATGTGTGAATAAAGCGGATTGTTGTATATGCGATATTTTGTTCTTCTAATGACATTACCTGTGTATAGCCATTGAAAGCACCAATGATAAGAAATACCATACCTACAATATACATAAAGAAAGATGACTTCCTGATTCTTACTGAGGTTATGAATTCTTTAGTTATCTTCTCCACAGTATTTTCCATATGAAATCCCTTTATAAGTAGATATAGCCCGATTGTGCCAAGTATGAGGCGACCGCCGGCTGCACCGAGTATCGCATAGATAAGCAGAGCAATAGCAGGAATACCTAAGAAAAAGCGTGACGCTTTGGGATCATTCAGAATCTGTTTTATGAAATCATATATCACATAATAAGTGCTTTCGAGTCTCGGACTTTGTTTTATGATAACCTTTTTCGGGTATATCATCTTAATTTTTGTGCGAAGTATCGGCAGTATATATTCATCTTCTGCACCATCAGAGATAAGTATTGCCTCTTCCACAAGGTATTTTTCAAGCACGATATCAAGCTGCCTTGTGATTTCATGATCAGACTCCATACCGACACGCATGTCCCCTGTAAGCGTCACTATCTCGACCCGATCTTTCTTCTTTAGTTCTGTATATGTCTGGATTGTCTTAAAGAGCGCATTTACATCTGAATCTTCAGCATCAGCAAGAGCAAGTTTATTTGCAGCTGTAATATTCGCTTTTTTCCCTATAATCGGTCCTTCAATACCTGCTTTCTCCCCATAATCATTGTCCCTGTCGATACAGATTACTAATGTTGTCTTCTTCTTTTTTCTTGGTCTGTGGCGCGAGGCATAACCTTTATGCTTTGAAGCACCTGTTTTCGCATTGATAGCCAAGGATTTTTTTATTGTATTATCTGCCATGTAGTAATATTCGGAAGCAAAGTTTATTAAGGTTATATAACCTTGCCTTTTTTTCGAGAATTAGCTATTTTATTCATCAAGAATATCGTGGAGTGTATCAAGAGGTTGTCTGCATTTTGTACATGTAAATATTCCCTCGAAGCCATCGTAGAGACGGGCTGTTAGTATCTCATTTAGATGCCCGCATTCATCGCAGGTTATTTTCAGATGGGTTGATTGGGTTTTTTGCAGCATATCATATGTATATCCATAGATAGTTTTTAATGTTTTTGTTTTATACGATTGTGATTTCTATGAATCATACAATTTTAAGTCCTATTTCTGTTTTTAGACACATCACACTGTTGTGACAATCGGTTTATCAAATACAAGCACAGTATGTTCTGCCTGCGCTACCATACCATTGCCAACCTCTTTCAATACAGGATATTCGTGGAGGGCGCCTGCCTGCACCAGCTGTTTTAATGCTGCATCCAGCATAAAGCCCCTGGGCTCTTTTAACCACCTTGCAGCAAAAGGGAGTGTACTATAATTTTTCTGGACAAACTGAAGCAGTTTTCTTGCAGATTGTAGTCTCACAGACTTATTCTCAAGGAAACGATAGATTCCTACTCTTGAACCATCCCTGATCGCACCTGCGCCGTCAGTCGCAAACGGCTCAATCGCAATTGCATCACCTTCCTTCAGAACTACATCTGTATTTGTCTCGATATTCGGGATACTCGTACCCGTATGGATCATGTATTGACCAAGATAATGACCACTGAGATTTGAGACCGGTTTATAGCCGAAACTCTCTATAGTCTCCTGTATAGTCTTTCCAATATCCCCGATATTTGTACCAGGACAGGCAATTTTCAATGCATTTTCAAGAGCCTTCTCTGAAGCTTTAACCAAATCTGCTTTACTGTTATCAAAGCATATCGTCACCGCCGTATCTGCGATATAGCCGTCTATGTGAACCCCGATATCAATTTTTATGATATCATCATCTCTGAATACGCGCGTATCATTTGGAAATGCAGTATCATGAGCAGCAAAATCATTTGCAGAGATATTTACTGGAAATGCGATTTGTGCATTATTTTTCATAATCTCTGACTCTATTTTCTGGGCAGTTTCAAGTATTGATACCCCCGGCTTGACTATTTTCTTTGCAAGCTCTATTGCCTTCTTTGCAGTTTTTCCAGCTTCAATATATTTATCAGTCGTTTCAGTATCCATTTAATCACCACCCTTTACAGATCAAATTCTATCAATTCAAGAGCCACGGCAAGTCCCGCAAGTTCCGATGCGCTCCTTTTAGGCGCGAATGTTATTATAATTATGTCATTTTTCTCAGGATTTAGTACTTCTTTGATTATTTTAGGAAACTTAATCTTTGTTTTACCCGCCCCTATGAGTTCAAGACTTTTTTTCTGGATAAAGACTATGATACCATCAGCACCCATTTTCACAGCACTATCGCGCTCTTTCACACCAGAAGTTATGATTTTCGGCTCTTTTATAAGATAAGCAACATTATTCTCTGATTTTGTAAACGTACGAATACTAAGCTCCACAGGATATGATATTCGTCGATTAACTGTATCTGTAAGTTCTCTTCCTTTTTTCGTAAGCGCTTGCCCGAAGGTTGTGGGTTTTACTAATTTTTCCAAATTCAGAACTCTAAGCATTGTTCTTACAGTTGATTCCCTAAGACTCAACTCTTTCGTAAGCGCCCCCCGCCCTTTCGGTTTTTTATAAAGAGATCGCAAAAGCATCATTGCATGAGTTTCTGTATAAGCGCTGCGTTTATCTATTTTGATTTTCATCGACCTCATGATTCATCTTTTTTACATTTTCCAATTGTATCTTTACAATATATTCTTTACTGTATACTCCATTGTATAAAGCATAAACAGACAATAAAATCTGTGGAAATTCAATGTGATGGGTGTATTTCCTATACCTTTCTTCTATATTATTACTGCGAAAGGAAGCTTAGGATTACCAAATTATCACCAATATCAGGTGATTTTTTATTCTTCTTTCGAAAACTTTATATACTATCGCGATTATAAATATGATTGTTATTTTTGAGAATATAATATTTTAAGTGAGGGATGTATTTATGAGAAGAGACAAAAAAGGTATGACAATGGCTTTAGGAGTCATAATTGCTATAGTTGTTTTAATTGTTGTTGCGCTTGCGGTTATTGCGATAACCAGCGGGGCACTATCCGGATTTGGTCGCGATACTACAGCGACATCAGCTGCGGCCGGCGAAAATATGATTGGGACCTCAAGTTGCGCTTCATGCGGTTTTACATGGACTAAAGGTACAGCGTCCACATTAGATGATGAGATATATGCCTTACCACAGTTCTGTCAGAGTAGTGACGCTACAGATTATTGCTGCACAGGTCTATCATATAGCAACTGCATAGAAAAATCAAATTGCGGAAAAGCAGATACTAACGATGAAACAACGGGTATATCTTGGGCGACATGTACACCAGCATAGAATAAATAATTTTAACATAATCAGGTGCATCCTGATTTTTTACTTTTATTATAGGATGCACAATTTTTATTTTTTTCTTGGATGTTCTCATACATAATAAAGTAATAGACCGATTGCATAATTAGCCGAAAATAAGGTATTGCATTGCGAATCTGCGGTTTTGCCCGTTTTCGATACATATCGCCTGTTTTTTCCTTAATTGCGCAAAAGGTCTAATATATTTTTTGTAATATCTTGTAATTTCAGGTACGATTCACCCACATCAGTTCATATTTTCCTGAGAGGAATTTAAGCAAAACAGTGTAAAAATATAGAATATAGGTCAATAGTCAATCAAAATCGTAATAAATCCACATACAATTATTTACATTAAAATACTCCACTGATACCTGTCAAAGCATGATGTGCTTCGTGACAGACCGCCAATATCCAGTCATTAATATTTATAGCCATAGCATATGTGCATTTGTTGTTTTATCTCCTCTCTAACCTTCAGATTCATATGAAGTGCTGTTGCACAAGTCACGCTATATGTAAACCATTTGGTCGTTTAGCGTTGATTACGAGGTTTGGTCTGAAAAATAGCTACACGAGTTTTGAAACGTGGGTATGAGTTCTGGAATGATATTTTTAAGAACAAGTTATAACATGCGCATTTAACATTGCGTTGGCGCATTTCTGCGGAATCATCGAGCTGAAAAATGCATGAAGCGGTAGTCTTAACATAAGACCACACGACATTTTTTAGAGAGAGATATTTCGTTTCCATAATGATTTATCAAAATAAATGATCAAATATATCAAAAGTGTACGCAGTGAATAAAAGTTACCTCATCCCCATAATGAGTTTTATTGCCTTTGCAGAGTGTTATATCCCTGATTCTTTGCTTCAGTGTCTCAAACATTTGACAGTGACACACTAGAACTATGATAAATCAACCTACATGTTCTTCAATCTGACTTCTTCTTAATATCCAGATACAGAATCAATAAAATAAATAGCAGGTAATCATTTAGGACATATTCCAAACCCGAACATATAATTAAGTAATATACAAAATCATCAATTAGAACACTCCAAAGTTCCAACTTACAACCAGAAAATAGTTCAACAACACTGACAAGCAGACAAACATCATTCTGCATCCATAATACTAAAATACAATATCCCAACAGGTATTAGAACAAGAGATATTAACGATATCGGATCTAACAGTATAGAAAATGACAAAATTAATGAAGAATACATATATGACCTTACAAGAAGCGCAAGACCGCATATTATTCCCACCATCTTAGGCAAATCAATAAGCAATGATACCCCGCCAACCAGATAAGCCAGATTCAACATACCAGCGATATTTAGAAAAGCAGCTAACCCCAAAGAAGCCTGCATATAAGTCATATATACAAAAAACAGTATCGATGTAACACCCACAATCTTCTTAAGCATACCTTATCTTTGTCAAAGAAACTATATTAATATATCCCTAACCAAATACCAAAAAACATTTCAGCAAAAATCATATACCATTTTCAGTTAATTATTTATACTGCATTCAATATATTATACTATATGAAAAGAAAAGGAATGACTATGGCTCTTACCGTAGTTGTCTCAATTGTTGTTCTGCTGGTAGTTGCACTGATAGTGATAACTATCGTAAGTATAAATGCAAGCAAGTTTTCCACAGGCTCTAGTGAAGCAATAGACTCTTCATCTCTTGGACTGCAGTGCCAGACAGAGCTTGTTGCTGCCTGTACTGACAAAGGTTCAGGTGACCTGTGTGGCAGCGGATGCGATAGCTGTACGCTTGCCGGCGCCACACCATGCCCTTAGCACCAGGTTTCTCTTTTAAGGTTTTACATACATAAATCACAGTATGAATCAAAGACACTTCTATGACTGGCTAAGCCAGTATTACAAGTTTGTTGGACTCTTTGATGATTATTATAAGAGAAAAGCGCTTGAACTTTTTAAGTTAAAGCAGAGCACGCGGTTTCTTGATATTGGCTGCGGCACAGGATTCGTTTTAAAACAACTGAAAGATCATGCAACAGTTTTCGGCATTGACAGTTCATACGAGATGGCTGCCCGCGCACAAAGGCGAAGCAGCACATATCTCTCTTGCGGCGATTGCTTTTATCTGCCTTTTCACGACAGTTCTTTTGATATCTTATTCTCCAGCTTCGTATTCGATATCTTTGATTCATCAGAACAGAAAAAGATTCTATCAGAGTTCTCGCGAGTACTTACACCATCCGGACTGCTCATCCTCGTAAATAATACGCGCGGCAAAGGTGTATTTTCATGGCTTTCAGGATTTTATTTAATATTGACACGCATTTTTCCAACTGTTCTTTTAAATAAGCCAATAGATACTTCTTCGATTATCAGTAAATCCGGATTTACAATTAAGAAAAAGCATGTTATTGGTTTTACAGAGATTCTTGTATGTAAGATGTGCTAAAATAAGCAGGTAACTGCATTTTATATATCATGAACAACATAGATATTGTATGGACATAGAATTTGTAAGTGTAAGAGCAGAATATTTACGCGCTGCACATTACATGTATTTTTTTGTCAGCATGCTTTCACTGACATTTGCCATCCTCTCCATTAAATTGCCTGTGATTGCAGGGTTTCTTTTATTTGTTACTTTTTTGAATATTTTCATGTCACAGATTGCCCTTAAGATTGTGAACCGTTTCTTTAGATATGATGATGAAAACCCTGTTGTTAATTATGTGCTCCTCTTCTTTATTGCGCTTTTTTTCATTTTCGCACCGCTTTATACTGGAATTATCCACTTTAATACAATGCAGCAACTAGTGATTGTCATATCTTATTTTATATTTTTCTGGGGATTCGGAAGTTACATACTTACAAGAATCGAGGTTGTAGGAGATATTTTCAGGATCATACGTCTTACAAAATATCATTTCGGGATTACAAAGATTGCCGGAATTTTTACAAACCCCGCATATGAAAATATTGTGGATGTACTAAACCTGATCGAGCCAAGGCTTGTTAAGTTTTATGATCCTGGTGCAGACGCAGACATCGACGACCTCCTCTTAAGAGTTGCAGATGAGAATAATGTTCCTGAACTGAGAAAGCTTATCATTGAACTTGGCATTACACTTTACGATTACGAGATGAAAGTACTTGCGCGCGAGCAGGATAAAGATGAGAAAATTGATAATTCTAATATCATACGCCGCTTCGGATATAAGAAAAAGATGCTTGAGATTATACGCAGTTAGCCAGTATATTTAAGTGCCATGAAATTGACTTTATCAGCAGCAATTTCAGACATATCTGCGGTGCGGGATATCTTATATGACAGTGTCTTTATTATAAGTATATCTTTTGTGTCCATATCAGATGAAAACAGTTTCGTCATAATCTTCATATACAATTTTCTCGCCTTATTTCTCTCTTCTTCTGCAAGACGATCGTACTCCTTGACTTTCTTAAAGTCAGTATATAACTGAACCACCGCATGCCTTAAGGACACTATGCTTCGCTTTGTCGAAGAGGATAATTCTATGAGATCATGTGCAATAGCTCTTGGGATTTTTATGTTCTTTATGAGCATAAGCTGGGATGCAAGCTCCGCATAGTCTGCGATATCATCAATTGACTCAAGAAGCTCTATCTTCTCCTGCTTGTTGAATGTCATGCCAGGCTTTGAATATATGTCTTTTTCTATATCGCGCCGGATAGTGTCTATCTTTGTTTCTATATCACTTACTTTCTCTACGCTCTCCCTGAGACGGACTTCATCGTAGTTCTGCGCAAAGTTTTTTACTGAGACATCAAGATACGTTGCTGATTCTATTACAAGGTCCATAAGACGTGTGAGCTGCTCTTGGATTTTTTCCTCACTGCCTGTTGAGAATGGAGGCATCCAGAATTTCATAATAATATATATGCTGACTTGCTTAATATATATCTATGTTGCTCATCCTACTTGCAGTTACTGCAATGTTTTTTGTGGCGTGGAATATCGGAGCTAATGATACTGCAAATGTCATGGGTATTCCCGTAGGATCTGGTGCCCTGTCGCTTAAGCGAGCAGTAGTACTTGTCTTCGCACTGGAGATTATGGGCGCAGTACTCTATGGCGACAGTGTAGCGCGTACTGTTGGCGCAGGAATTCTTGGCTCTCATGGCATGAGGATGATCGAAGCTGTTTCTGTACTTTTTCTTGTCGGGCTTTTCATTACGACAGCATCATATTTTAGGATACCTATGTCCATGACGCAGGTGCTTGTGGGATGTGTTGTCGGATATGCATTTGCGACTTCATCTGTCTTGAACACCAGGGTGATTTTCACAATTGCTCTGAGCTGGCTTTTTTCACCGCTCTTGGGAGTTGTGTTTGGACTTTTAGGGTACTATCTTGTACGCAGGTTATTTCTTTCACACTTTGTGAACATGCATGATGTAAGCAGATCATTTGGTTTCTTTGCAGGACTTGAGATTGTTTCCAGCGCGCTGGTAGCATTTGCGCAAGGTGCGAATAGTATCGCCGCAGCAGTTGGCGTATTTTCAGGAGTCATACCTGCCATATCTTTAGGGTCACTCTTCGGACTGAAGCTGGTCGGAGGCATTGGTATTGGCATCGGGATGGCTGTATGGGGATACAGGGTGATGCAGACAATCTCTTCCCGTATCGTTGTGATGAACCCTGCGATGTGTTTCATTGCACAGTTTACAGCTGCTTTCGTTGTACTCTTTTTCACATTTATCGGGATGCCAGTATCCTGTGTGCATGTTGTTGTAGGAACTGTTATCGGAGTCGGACTGATATCAGAAGCGAAAACCATACACTGGAAAGTCATCTATGAGATTGTAGGCTCATGGGTTTTTGTTCTGCCTGTATCCGCATTTGTCTCATTCTTATTCATCAGGGGATTGATTGTCTTCATCTAGCAACAGCCATATTTAATAGTGTAATAATCAATATATCACCATGTGGGGCATTGAACGACATATTCAAGACGAAGAAACAATTGAATACTTGGGAACACCAAAATGGATTGGTTATCTAAAAGTATTTATTCTTGCATTTGTAGGCATATTTGCTATTACATTCTTAGAAATTTTTATTCTTAAATCTTTAATGATTTGGAGTACAATAGTACTATTAATGATTTTTCCAATTATAATATTTACTAAATTATCAACAAAATATATTATAACCAACAAACGAGTTGCAGGAAGAAATGGAATACTATCTGAAGATTTCAAATCTGCAACTTTTAAACACATCACTTCAGTAAGAACAAAACAAGGTATGATTGGCAAAATGTTTAATGTTGGAAACATTACAATTGATACTGCGGGAGCTGGCGACGGTGTAGATTTTGTTTGGAAACATGTTGAGAATCCTGTTAAAATTCAGAATCTGATTGAAAAACACATTGACTGATTTATTGAGATGAAGCATGAATATACTGATTGTTTCCCTTTGCGCAAGTACGAGAATAACATGAACTTACGATATACAATAGGATTGATAATCAATGAATACAAGGCACTCAGGAAATTTTTGAATAAAAGTCAGATGACTACAAATTTGAAGTCATCCAACGATACTTTTATTATCAGGTTCAACCCAATATATACTACAGGCGATTATTCTGGATGCTAAGAAACCTAAAATCAAAAGTCATGAGCAGACAAACAGGATACCATACCGCAAACTTGTAGATCAGCATATGCGCATCCTTAAAGGACTCCAATACCGAAGCGGACTCTTTGCAGCATCAAAAAAGAAGTCTAGAACAGGCTATGACAAATCATGGCTGCGCGACAATTTTTATGAATGTCTTGCATTTATCGCAGTAGGTGATTTTGAGACTGTGAAGAAGACATACAAAGCGCTCCTGAACATTTTCTTAAAACACGAAGATAAGATTGACTGCGCTATTGGAAAGAAGCCAGAACATAAACATGAATACATCCATGCGAGATACAACCCGCATTCATTTGACGAATTCTGGGACGACTGGGGAAACAAGCAGCACGATGCTGTAGGAGCTATTTTGTTTGGCATCGGCGAACTTGAAGGCAGGTATGGAATAAAAGTTATCGAAAGTGAAGATGAAAAACGGATAGTCAAGAAGCTCGTCAAGTATCTTGGCTCAATCATGTACTGGTGCGATCCCGACAGCGGTATGTGGGAAGAAGACGAAGAGATTCATGCATCATCTGTAGGAGCATGTGTTGCAGGACTTTCAGCTATAAAGAAACACACATGCGTCAAAGTTCCATGCAAGTACATTACTGCCGGCAGAAAAGCGCTCCAGAGTCTACTCCCACGCGAGTCAGGCAGGAAATTCGTTGACCTGGCGCTGCTCTCCCTGATATACCCGTATAATATCGTCACTGCCAAACAAAGAAACGATATCATCCGCAACGTCGAGTATCATCTCGAAAAAAAGAGAGGAGTCATAAGATACAAAGGAGACCATTATTATAATAAGAATCATGACGGCTATTCAGAAGAAGCAGAATGGACCTTCGGGTTTTCATGGCTTGCGATAGTATATGAACTAATGGGAAAGAAAAAGAAAGCGCAGGAATACCTATCAAAAGCAGTAGGCACAATCAATAAGAGAGGAGAAGTTCCTGAACTGTACTTCTCAAACTCCCTGAAATTCACCAATTCACCACTAGGATGGTCAGAAAGCATGTTTGTTGTCGCACTCTACAGCTTCAATGAAAAGCATTCTTTCAGCAAAGACGTTTGAGATATAGAGGAAGTGATTGCATGAGACTGATTGAATGGGCTGAAGAAAAGATTCAGAGTTTGGGTGTATGGGACTTTGCTGTAGTCAAAATTGCACTGATAATTTTCGGCATGATTATTGGCGCGCACATGCCAGACTTTGTAAAGGAACATCTGCCATATTTTATTGGAGTGTTCATTGCGCTCTATGCGATATTGATTTATAGAGTACTTGTGAAGAAGTAATCTCTTTTTGGATATAATACGGTATTCAACAAAGAAACATGATAATCACATTTACGGCATTGGCTGCGTCTTTATCTTCAAGTCCATTCCCTGTGAATAAGCATATTTCGCCCGCGTAACGAACTTATATGGCTGCATGATGTTTATATCTTCTGGAACTTTCATAGTACATCCAATACGCGATGATTCTCTTTCGAAAATCTCAAGCTTATTCCTTAGAGTTGAATATTTATTACATGATTCCTTTTCCCAACCATCTAACTTTGAACAACCGCGCTTTTTACATCTTTCAGGAAAGTCATCTGACCCCCCAATATCCAGATTATTACAGCAGACATAGCTATTCAATGTAAAGTATCCTTGAAACACAGGACCACCAACATTTGGTTCTGTACCACATCCCGTCCCGGATATGTAATCATCAAAATACCTTTTACCGCTCGCAGTTACATCTCCTTCCAAATATTTATCAAAAAGATCAGCACTCAGATAATACGCACCTGTCTCAACATCCCAATACGAAATTTCACATAGACTACTGCCCATAGAGGATATACCGGATTCTGCTCTATCAACATCCAACTCAATACTCCTTATTTTGGCAACTCCGTTCCCAAGATTCTTCAGGTTCAGATACACAGTCCAAGTATCCTCCCCACCAGCCCTTATAGGCTGCGCCTCACCAGTCTCAAAATTAGCGACAACAGGACCATAACTTGCAACATTATCACCTACAAGCGTAAGATCATTTTTAGTATATATTCTCTGCGCAACTTCATGTGGTATCGCAAAATAAACATAAGTTATAGTCTCAGCTACCCCCGCATAGATAGTCTGGAAATTAAAAGTACATTCACTGGTAAGACCATGCAGCTTATCTTTAGACGGCGCATCGATAGTCCACTGGAACACATGCGTCTGCTCAGGCACGAACTTCACATAACATGGATTCTCTAAAACCTTACCGGAAATCTCAACCTCAAAATCATCTTCCGGTGTACTACACTTTGGGCCTGAAACTGAAATGATATCAAATCCCTTATCCTGCAGTTCATACATTCCATCACAAAAATTAACAAGCACAAAATCACCACGAACTCCACCAGAATCATCAACAAACATCCACACATCATTTTGCCCGACATTGGTCACATCCATCCTGATGACTATAGTATCCCCATCCCGTACAACTTGTGAAGGAATCGCATGGATATCTTCAATGACAAGCATATCTGTACTGACAACCTCAGTCCTGGTATCACCTCCATTACACCCAGAGACAAAAATAACCAAAACCAAAAGTAAAAACAATATAAAACTCCTTTTATTCATAATCCATAAATTGTAAAAAGATACTTAAATAAGTTAAGAGACAAAAACCACACAGATAAAAGATGATTAAAATGTTCCGGGAATTTATAGATAAATATTACCTTGACCCTATAATGCAGGACAGCGGCTATAATCCAATAAACACACTGACATGGGCAATAGCCTTTGTAATCGCAATATGGCTTCTATATGAGCACTTCTTCAAAAAAAACAAAATAAAGATTGATAACGACTTCACAAAATCACTATTAGGATGGATAATATTTGGCGCATTACTGCGCATAGTAAGAGATTTAAACATCAGTACCTCACCACTTCTCGTCACCCCGTCAATCTACATTCTCGTATTTGCACTATCATTTACATCCCTTCTCGCAGCCCTCCATCTCAAAAAAGCAAAGAAAATAAAACTCACCCGCACGTGGGGACTATGCGGCTATATACTAAGCACAGCAGCCATCACAGCAATATTCACAACAGCAAAATCTCTGAACATCACTGCTTTCTTGTTCATATACCTCATCTGGTTTTCATGGTTTGCAGTGATTCTTCTCACAAAAAAAAACATTGCAGGTAAATTCCTCACAAACTGGAATATAACAGCAATAATGGCGCATCTCCTTGACGCATCAGGAACCTTTGTAAGTATGACCTACTATGGCTTCACTGAAAAGCATGTATTAGGAAGATGGCTGATAGAGTTTCTCGAGACAAACAACACATTGCTCATAAACGCCTCCGGCTCATGGATAATGTTTGCCCTCAAACTAGCGGTGATTCCTCTATCACTGTGGGCAATAGACAAATACTCAGAAAGTGAAACAGAAAACAAGTACATGAAAATGATAATCATAATACTTGGACTTGGCATCGGGATAAGAAACAGCTTTCTGTTACTCACATGCAGCTAACTGCACATCGCGATATCTTCTTCCACATCAATATCACGTTTGCGAACAGTGAAACTGACAGTCTTAGTATACCCATATATGTAATCCATACTGACATGCAGATCCTTAGGCTTCTTAAATGAAATATCATCTTTTCCATCATATTGCATCACACACTTAAAGATCTTGATATCCCCTCCGAGAAGCAGACTCTTATCAGCATTGACAGAACAAGTATCAGAATTACCATCATACATTTCCTTAAGCGAATAGTAAACAAAGGAATCATCTGCAATAGTACCATCCGAATCCACTAACTCACACAACTTACAGTTTTCATAGACTTCCTCGTCATTAAGAACAGGAATAAAATCAGTTGGAATTGCAATCTCCACACGGCTAGCATTTATCTCCCCGCTTGACGAGCGTGTATTAACAATACCAAAGTGGATTGAAAACTGTGTCCCGACATCTACCGGAATCGGCTGCGGGAGATTCGTCATAAGACTCACAGAAACAGGACCTGAAGTGGATTTTGCAACCTGCTTCTCCGGGACAAACTTATCCTGCTTGACAAGTTCATCATAGCGCTTCTTGCCAATGATAAATATATCAGCTACAGCATCAACATCATACCCATAAGACACCCCGACATCCAGCTGAAATGTAGCAATACATGCACCCTCAGCAGGTGGTGCAGGCGGAGCTGCTATCTCAAATATTTCCTGTACACCAGTACCTGACATAAGATCCCCGATATATCTTACAACTTCATCCTCTGAACCCTCAAGCGAAAAATGTTCCCGATGATTTTCTCCCTTCGTAACAGATATCTCCACATCACGCGCAGGCTTCGTAGTATCCCTATTCCCGAAATTCTCAACCTCCACCAGAAGATTTACCTCATCTCCAAGATTCACAATACTAGGCGTAATCTTCGTAGTAGTTATCTCAACAGCCCTGTCTGTTGCAGACTCATCTTTCTGCGCATTCTGCTCCATCTCCTGTTTCGCATACCACCCATTCGGATCAGTTATCATCAGCCATACATCAGCCATGCTTTCACTGACCGCGCCAATACTTGTCTCAATAGCTTCAGCAAAGCCTGTTTGAATTGCGAGTTTTTCTGCCTGCACTCCAAGCTCATTCATCCATCCTGCTGCTGTAAAAGAAATCACAACCATCATGACAATAGCAAGGACAATACTTACAAGAGCACTGTTTGTATAAAAGTCCATTAGAAGATATAGACTAAGTATTGCACAGAATATCAGAGATGTCCAGAACCCAACCGCGGGGTCCCTTATTGCAGCTGTAAAAATCAGTGCAAGAACCGCAAGAAGTGTAATGATCTCCCGCGCCTCATTCCTGCTCTGCGCATCTGTATCCATGGAAGTTTTGATGACCTCAAACAGAATCGCAAGAAGCATGAATATAAATATCTGCCAGCCGCTGACAGGAATATACACTGACCCAGCTAAAACCTTCATATAATACAGAATTATGAGAATGATAAATGCGCAAATCGTCGAAATCCAGCCAAAAATCATGGCTTTGTGATGACTATACGCATTGACAGCGCCGTTGACAGCTTTATCTTTGCCATCCCTGATACCTTTGCCCTTCTTAGTAAGCCATCCGCCAGCCCTCTTGGAATGACTCTTTACACTATCCTTTTTCCCGCCAAGCCATCCACTGCCGCGGACATACATCCTTTTTGCCAGTTCAGGATGTTTCTCAATATCCTCTATCTTCCTCAAAGTCTCCTGAATCTCAGCCCTGATAACCTCAAGTTCAGCTTGAGCCTTTCTTTCCTCACTCACAGCATTCTCATCATCAGGATCAATATTGCCCAGTTCATTCTGCCATCTCTTCTCTTCCTTATCCAACTCTTTCAATCTGCTCTGAAGTTGCGCAATCTTTCCCATATTTACTTTATTGGACTCAACACCGTGACTAACAAGCTTACCCATAATTGAATTCTTAAGACCCAACGCCCCTCTGGTGGATTTATATGCCTTCTGGTAATCTTCATTCCCATCTATATCAGCCCAGGTAATGCCGTGATTATGAGGATTTTTATAAACATCCCATATGACCTCTTTAACTTCATTCTTCTGGATGCGCAGGATACCTTTATTAGCATCATTTTTCTTATCCCACCATCCATAGCCAGCATAAGTGTCAATCTGATCCTTGACTGCTTCCTTGTATGTTTTGCCTGCTTTGAAATTGTCGACAGCATCGCGTTTTATCATATCAATATCACTTTTGATATTGGTTTCACTCCGCGCATTGACACCTTCTTTTTTCAATTCCTCTCTATAGAAAGGATCAAAAGGATATAACTGGTGGAGTTCGTTTACTGCGCCCTTCAAATTTCTCTTTGCACTTCCGCCGTGTATTCGACTGCCAACTTTACCTTTCTCAATCCCCCGCTTGGCAGAACTATCGACATTATAATATTTTTTATTGACATATTTCTTGAAATTACGTACACCTGGACGATGAAAAACACTATTTCTACACGCAGCATTAGAACAACCAACATGTCCTTCAGGATCCTTCATCAAAGGACTTCCGCACCTTTCGCACACACCAGCACCTGCAACTCCACGCGCATGTTCAGGAGTATAAGAATTTGAGATTGTATCTTCATTGGAAACATCTGAAACCATATCGTCAACTTCACTTATTACCAAATTACTAGATACATGCAATTTTTCAAAGAAAGTATAAGCTACAAATGTATCTCCATTTCCAATAGAAACAGGTCCAAAAGAATTAAATATAGTCAGTCCATACCTATTAAAAAAGTCCACAATCTGATTCAATTCCTGCACAGTGAAATTCTGAGTAAGTGTCATCTGTATTTCAACAACAGGTGAAGCGCCGTGTTTATCAATCAATTCAGAGTAACTCTCATCTGTCTGGATAAGAGGATGAATTTTATCTATTTTACGTACTTCAAGAGCCACATGTTTTTGAATTATATGCTCTGCTTCCTTGACAATATCCCTGTACTTATCGTCTGTAAAGTATATCTTATTTCCCCTGCCCCCAATACCACTCTTGTCAAACTGTTGTGTATGATTTACTCCACCGGCAAGTGTTTTTAGTTTTTTATCTATGCTATTCTTATCAAAGTTGAACCAGCTTTTTCTTTCAGCTTCAGTAGTATAGTGCTCACTTTTTACTCTTTTGGCTTCTTTTTCAACAGAGTCATATATACTTGAACGCTGTAACATCTGTGTATAAGCCCGTTCCCTTCGCTCTTTAGCCCATTTATTTTTTTGCTCTTCCTCCTTCTCAATCTGATCTAAATCTTCTCCGCAATCAGAACAATATAAATTACCTTTTATACGTATAAGTTCATTCCCACAACGAGGACATTTATCAGCCATTCATCATCTTCTCCTTAAAATAATCAAAAATCACCTGAAATCCGCTATACTCACAGCAAATACCACACCTACAGCAACGTATGTGACAAAGCTGTACGATAATATCTTGCTTAGACTACATCTCAACAGAGCAAACTCCTCGATATTAAGACGGATTTTATGGACCGTGATTATAATTTTCCTTTGGATATTGTATCCTCAATGTCTTGTGGGATATAAGACCGGTCAGGAATAAGATATTTATACACAAACTAAGGTCAAGCTACTAAATAAAGTTTCCCTGCAAATCATCCAAAAACCACACAAAAACTCAGTCAACCACCAAAAAACAACCCGCAAGCCACAGCAGCAACACCAAACCCAAGCGCATACACACTCCACCCCTGCGCAAGCGCCATAACAAGCACCCAGAAAAACGCAACACGTCCAAGAGACACAGCAATCTCCCTGAAACAGATAAACTCAGCAACACCAACCTCACGCGCCCTCTCAATCGTATCAGTTAAAAACGGGATATACACAAGAACAATAACAATCCCAGAAAGAAACGAAAGCAGATAAATATCCAAAGCAACAGAACTACCCACCCTGAGAACCCAGGTGATTGCATAAATCAGCGCCCCACATCTCAAAAATGAAGAAAGACTATACTTCAGACCCGCAGACCTGAAAAACCCGGCAAAAATCGCAGAACCAAACGCAACAAGCGCAACAGCAAGCGCAACACCCCACACATCATCAAGCACCGCATACACAAATACAGGCCATAAGAACCACTCAGCAGCAGACATCACTCCGTATGCGAAAAATGCAGGCATATAGCGCGCATTTTCCAGACAGACAATTCTCTTAAACGAAATCCCGAACTTCTCCCGCCTGACCCTCACCTGCAAAGCAGGAATAAGACAGAGCATAAGAACAACAAGCACCACCCCAAAAAGCAGCTCAAACCCCAGATACACAATGACCCCTGCCCCAAAAACAGGTCCGACCAGCGCAGACGATTTAAAAAACGAATCAAGCACACCGATATTATACCCCCGGAACTCCTTTTTCGTATTGATAGCAAAATCAATATTAAGCGCAGTAAAATAAAGCGACTCTCCAATACCGCCGACAAGTGCGATAATCCATAATGGATACATCATCCCCTCACCCATCCTGTAAAGCATCAAAAAAAAGACAATACTAAACGGCAATGAAACCACAACTGCATTCTTAAGCCCTATCCTCTGCGCAATCACAAGAGCAATCGGTGAAAAAGCAGCCATAACAGAAAACAGCACAGCAAAAAACAACACAACTACCTCGAAAGTCAGATTGATATAAAACAAAAGATATATTGGCACAAAAAAAGAAACACATGAAAATGCGAAAGTCCGAAGAATAAGATTATTATACAACTCCTGCATCTTCCCGCGGATGCAAGTCAGCTTATGTAAATCCTCATAAGAATGATTAAGACCCATAGACACAAATAAGGGTCATGATGGTATATAAAAACACCCATCTTCAGGAAGCCATTTCCAAATAGAAGGGAGTGTAACAATTTTTGCTGAAACTTCCTATTGCGCTTATAATAATACCTCCTTTATCTTATAAATATTCCTCCATCCTTTCTCCAAAATATATGCTCAGCTGGTTAATGATAACCCCC